>NZ_CP053746.1:1155000-1512500 GCF_013201545.1 Pseudomonas graminis | reverse complement strand
CACCATGGGAGTGGGTTGCACCAGAAGTAGCTAGTCTAACCTTCGGGAGGACGGTTACCACGGTGTGATTCATGACTGGGGTGAAGTCGTAACAAGGTAGCCGTAGGGGAACCTGCGGCTGGATCACCTCCTTAATCGAAGACTCAGCTTCTTCGCAAGTTCCCACACGAATTGCTTGATTCATTGAAGAAGA
Source organism: Pseudomonas graminis (assembly GCF_013201545.1). Classification (NCBI taxonomy): domain Bacteria; kingdom Pseudomonadati; phylum Pseudomonadota; class Gammaproteobacteria; order Pseudomonadales; family Pseudomonadaceae; genus Pseudomonas; species Pseudomonas graminis. Next base: position 1,512,307 of record NZ_CP053746.1, on the reverse strand, counting down.
CGATAGAAGCAGCTTTAAGCTCCAAGCTGATAGCTCACGCTAACAGTTACAAGCTCGAAATTGGGTCTGTAGCTCAGTTGGTTAGAGCGCACCCCTGATAAGGGTGAGGTCGGCAGTTCGAATCTGCCCAGACCCACCAATTTTGTTATGGGGCCATAGCTCAGCTGGGAGAGCGCCTGCCTTGCACGCAGGAGGTCAACGGTTCGATCCCGTTTGGCTCCACCATAACTGCTTCTGATTGCTGAAAGCTTAGAAATGAGCGCTCCATCCGCTGGGATGATGAGTGTTGATTTCTGGTCTTTTGACTGGATCGTTCTTTAAAAATTTGGGTATGTGATTGAAATATAGACTGGGCACCTCTTTCACTGGTGCGTGTCCAGGCTAAGGTAAAGTTTGTGAAATGCAAACTTTCGGCGAATGTCGTCTTCACAGTATAACCAGATTGCTTGGGGTTATATGGTCAAGTGAAGAAGCGCATACGGTGGATGCCTTGGCAGTCAGAGGCGATGAAAGACGTGGTAGCCTGCGAAAAGCTTCGGGGAGTCGGCAAACAGACTGTGATCCGGAGATGTCTGAATGGGGGAACCCAGCCATCATAAGATGGTTACCTTACACTGAATACATAGGTGTATGGAGCGAACCAGGGGAACTGAAACATCTAAGTACCCTGAGGAAAAGAAATCAACCGAGATTCCCTTAGTAGTGGCGAGCGAACGGGGACCAGCCCTTAAGTTGATTTGAGATTAGCGGAACGCTCTGGAAAGTGCGGCCATAGTGGGTGATAGCCCTGTACGCGAAAATCTCTTGTCAATGAAATCGAGTAGGACGGGGCACGAGAAACCTTGTCTGAACATGGGGGGACCATCCTCCAAGGCTAAATACTACTGACTGACCGATAGTGAACCAGTACCGTGAGGGAAAGGCGAAAAGAACCGCGGAGAGCGGAGTGAAATAGATCCTGAAACCGTATGCGTACAAGCAGTGGGAGCCCACTTTGTTGGGTGACTGCGTACCTTTTGTATAATGGGTCAGCGACTTATTTTCAGTGGCGAGCTTAACCGAATAGGGGAGGCGTAGCGAAAGCGAGTCTTAATAGGGCGTCTAGTCGCTGGGAATAGACCCGAAACCGGGCGATCTATCCATGGGCAGGTTGAAGGTTGGGTAACACTAACTGGAGGACCGAACCGACTACCGTTGAAAAGTTAGCGGATGACCTGTGGATCGGAGTGAAAGGCTAATCAAGCTCGGAGATAGCTGGTTCTCCTCGAAAGCTATTTAGGTAGCGCCTCATGTATCACTGTAGGGGGTAGAGCACTGTTTCGGCTAGGGGGTCATCCCGACTTACCAAACCGATGCAAACTCCGAATACCTACAAGTGCCGAGCATGGGAGACACACGGCGGGTGCTAACGTCCGTCGTGAAAAGGGAAACAACCCAGACCGTCAGCTAAGGTCCCAAAGTCATGGTTAAGTGGGAAACGATGTGGGAAGGCTTAGACAGCTAGGAGGTTGGCTTAGAAGCAGCCACCCTTTAAAGAAAGCGTAATAGCTCACTAGTCGAGTCGGCCTGCGCGGAAGATGTAACGGGGCTCAAACCATGCACCGAAGCTACGGGTATCACGCAAGTGATGCGGTAGAGGAGCGTTCTGTAAGCCTGTGAAGGTGAGTTGAGAAGCTTGCTGGAGGTATCAGAAGTGCGAATGCTGACATGAGTAACGACAATGGGTGTGAAAAACACCCACGCCGAAAGACCAAGGTTTCCTGCGCAACGTTAATCGACGCAGGGTTAGTCGGTCCCTAAGGCGAGGCTGAAAAGCGTAGTCGATGGAAAACAGGTTAATATTCCTGTACTTCTGGTTATTGCGATGGAGGGACGGAGAAGGCTAGGCCAGCCTGGCGTTGGTTGTCCAGGTTTAAGGTGGTAGGCTGAAATCTTAGGTAAATCCGGGGTTTCAAGGCCGAGAGCTGATGACGAGTGTTCTTTAGAACACGAAGTGGTTGATGCCATGCTTCCAAGAAAAGCTTCTAAGCTTCAGGTAACCAGGAACCGTACCCCAAACCGACACAGGTGGTTGGGTAGAGAATACCAAGGCGCTTGAGAGAACTCGGGTGAAGGAACTAGGCAAAATGGCACCGTAACTTCGGGAGAAGGTGCGCCGGTGAGGGTGAAGGACTTGCTCCGTAAGCTCATGCCGGTCGAAGATACCAGGCCGCTGCGACTGTTTATTAAAAACACAGCACTCTGCAAACACGAAAGTGGACGTATAGGGTGTGACGCCTGCCCGGTGCCGGAAGGTTAATTGATGGGGTTAGCTAACGCGAAGCTCTTGATCGAAGCCCCGGTAAACGGCGGCCGTAACTATAACGGTCCTAAGGTAGCGAAATTCCTTGTCGGGTAAGTTCCGACCTGCACGAATGGCGTAACGATGGCGGCGCTGTCTCCACCCGAGACTCAGTGAAATTGAAATCGCTGTGAAGATGCAGTGTATCCGCGGCTAGACGGAAAGACCCCGTGAACCTTTACTATAGCTTTGCACTGGACTTTGAATTTGCTTGTGTAGGATAGGTGGGAGGCTTTGAAGCGTGGACGCCAGTCTGCGTGGAGCCAACCTTGAAATACCACCCTGGCAACTTTGAGGTTCTAACTCAGGTCCGTTATCCGGATCGAGGACAGTGTATGGTGGGTAGTTTGACTGGGGCGGTCTCCTCCTAAAGAGTAACGGAGGAGTACGAAGGTGCGCTCAGACCGGTCGGAAATCGGTCGTAGAGTATAAAGGCAAAAGCGCGCTTGACTGCGAGACAGACACGTCGAGCAGGTACGAAAGTAGGTCTTAGTGATCCGGTGGTTCTGTATGGAAGGGCCATCGCTCAACGGATAAAAGGTACTCCGGGGATAACAGGCTGATACCGCCCAAGAGTTCATATCGACGGCGGTGTTTGGCACCTCGATGTCGGCTCATCACATCCTGGGGCTGAAGCCGGTCCCAAGGGTATGGCTGTTCGCCATTTAAAGTGGTACGCGAGCTGGGTTTAGAACGTCGTGAGACAGTTCGGTCCCTATCTGCCGTGGACGTTTGAGATTTGAGAGGGGCTGCTCCTAGTACGAGAGGACCGGAGTGGACGAACCTCTGGTGTTCCGGTTGTCACGCCAGTGGCATTGCCGGGTAGCTATGTTCGGAAAAGATAACCGCTGAAAGCATCTAAGCGGGAAACTTGCCTCAAGATGAGATCTCACTGGAACCTTGAGTTCCCTGAAGGGCCGTCGAAGACTACGACGTTGATAGGTTGGGTGTGTAAGCGCTGTGAGGCGTTGAGCTAACCAATACTAATTGCCCGTGAGGCTTGACCATATAACACCCAAGCAATCTGCAGAGAGACAGCAGGTTGCGGTGTGTGAAGACGCATGAAGACGAAAGTTTGCGAACACACAAGCTGTACCTTGATCACATACCCGATTTGCTGAAGCGTTCGAGAGGACGAGTCAGTACCCGAATTTCTTGACGACCATAGAGCGTTGGAACCACCTGATCCCATCCCGAACTCAGCAGTGAAACGATGCATCGCCGATGGTAGTGTGGGGTTTCCCCATGTGAGAGTAGGTCATCGTCAAGATTAAATTCCGAAACCCCATCTGCGAAAGCAGATGGGGTTTTGTTTTAAGTGAAGGTCTTACATTTTCGCTGGAACGTTACGTCAGTAACGGATCGGCCACAGAATTTCTTGACGACCATAGAGTGCTGGAACCACCTGATCCCATCCCGAACTCAGCAGTGAAACGGTGCATCGCCGATGGTAGTGTGGGGTTTCCCCATGTGAGAGTAGGTCATCGTCAAGATTGAATTCCGAAACCCCAGTCTGCATCCGCAGACTGGGGTTTTGTCGTTTAAAGCCTGCCGATGAACAAGCTCAGCGGGCGCGTCGCCGTCAACGGCCCTATCGCTCAAACAGCAATGGCACGTTATTCATTGCACCATCAGCAAAGCCCTGCAAAAACTCTCTGAAGCCCTCAGCGCTCATCGGGTTGTCATCTGTAGGCTCAGCAATGATGGTCCAGGCCGCAATGCAGCTGGCACTATCCTTGGGGACAACCGTCATTGAGGCCCAGAGCTTGCTGACGCCAAGATTGTTGTAAATAGTTGTCCACGTCATAGCCATCGCGTCATCGTCGTGTGAGTTGAGTTGCTCGACAACCACAAGATTGCCCTCCTTGAATTTCTTGTAACGTACCGAGCCAGGACCGTTACCGATTACTTCGATGCTCGCAAGCGCCGGAATGAATTGCGTGAAACCACCGAAATCGCCTACGACCTTCCAGACCTCACCCGCTGGGGCGTTTATCGATATTGAAGACACCACCGGTGCTCCAGCGGGATTGGTGATCAGCGTATCGGGCGAAAGGCAGCCAAGAGTGTTGAGCGGTCGAATGGCGTTCATGTTGTTCTCCATAACTTAAGGGGATGTTGCGTTGGGGTGTATCAGATGAAAGCAATCTCTTTCAGGTACTCGCAGCCCTTGCGCAGCAGCGCCGGGGTTTTCGGGGGGTAGCATTCGCCCATTCGTTGAACACCCGCATGGGCGTTCTGATACGCGATCATTGATATGTCTCCGATGTCTTCCTCCAACCCGTCGAGGTAAAAGCCGAGCACGCCGAATAAAGCGTTCTCGCTGTCCACGCGTTTCAACTGGGTTTGCCACTCACTGACGCTGACCATTTCGAAACCGCTGCCCGCTTCACGGAACGCGCTCACGTAATTGCTCCAGCTCAACGGCTCCGGGTTATGGAGGTTGAACACTGCGTGGGCTGGCTGATAACGGCTGGCGTGAAAGCCTATGAATCGGGCGAGAAAATCGACAGGCATCAAGTCGAAGCTCATGGAGAAATCCGGGACCTGGCCCAGTTGCATCGAACCCTTGAGCATTAGCATCAGGCGATTCTTGTGCGGCTGGCAGACACCGGTCGTGCTGTTGAATGCGATGTTACCGGGCCGGTAGATGTTCACCCACGCGCCTCGGTCACGGGCTCGCTCCAGGATGCGCTCGGCGACCCACTTGGAGAGGTTGTAGCCGTTCTTGATGTAGATGGGAGGTGTCTCGGCAGCAGGCGCTTCGAGAACGCTACCGTCAGCCCCGACGGCGCTCGAGGCTGAAAGCGTCGACACGAAGTTGAACACCTTCTTGCTGCGCCCTTCGCATAGCTTCAGGCATTCGAAGATCGGCTCGACGTTATCCTTGGCCAGGGTCTCGTAATCCTGGACGTGGTTGACGTTGGCGGCGTTATGCACCAGCGCGCCAAACTCGCGATCAAGCCGCTCATACACCTCGTTGCTCAACCCCAGCTGTGGCTGCTTGACGTCGGCGGCATAAATCCGCACTCGCGCCAGATCCAGATGCTCAAGACGGTTTTCGCGCAGTGCCTGAATAAAGCGATCCTGCGCCGTCATCCCTGCGCTTTCACGTACAAGGCAGGCGACCTCGGTTGCGCCCCACGCCAACAGCGCTTCGACGATGTGAACACCGAGAAAACCATTGGCGCCAGTGACGATGACTTTATGGACGTCCCCCATGCGCTCCACAGGCAGTACCGGCAGCTCGAAGGGAGCCGATGCATCCAGAAGTGTTTGCGGGCTGACAGTCCATGAGGTGGTGCCGTTGCTGTCGAGCAGTGACGCCAGATTGGTCAGCGTGGGTGCCTCGATGAAACGGTTGATCGGAATGCTGCGGCCGAACCCTTCGCGAATCCCCAGCAGCATCTGCGACAGCAGAATCGAGTGGCCACCCAGGTTGAAGAAGCTCTCGTCGGTTGATATCTCGTCGGGCGGAAGCTCAAGCAGATCGGCCCACAACGTAAGAAGAAGCCTCTGGTTTTCTGTATCGGGCAAACGGCGTGGGGCTTGCTCCAGCATGTTCACTGGCAGCTGCAACAGCGCCTTGCGATCGACCTTGCCATTGCTGGCAAACGGCATGCTCGCCAGCTCTGTGTAGGCGGTCGGCCGCATATAGTCGGGCAACAAAGCGGCGACATGGTCCTTGAGCAAATGCCGAGCCGCGTCGGGTTCTACGCCGTGGGGCTGCGCGAGAAAAGCCAGGATGCGTCGCTGGTCATCAATCACGACTGCGACTTGGCGGTACAGCTGACTGTCGCGCAGGCAATGTTCGATCTCCTCAGGCTCGACCCTGAATCCCCGGATCTTCACCTGGTTGTCACGTCGCCCGGACAATTCGATACCATCGTCCGTCCATCTGCCGATGTCCCCGGTGCGATAGGCGCGCACGCTTTGGCCGTCACCCAGCGCGACATGCACATAGCGCTCATCGTTGAGCGCAGGGTTGTGGATGTAACCCAGGCACACGCCTGGACCGACGATGTAGAGCTCGCCGGGCGTCCGGTCTGCGACGGGCTGCATATCCTCGTCGAGAATCAGGACTTGGCTGTTGGCGATCGGGCGACCCAGGTTGCGGTTGCTGCCGCCGGGTTGAAACCGTCCGGCGGTGATCAACACCGTGGCCTCGGTCGGGCCGTACAGGTTATGGAAGTGACACTGCGCTGCCAGGCGTTCAATCACATAGGGCTCGCAGACATCACCGCCGGTGCACAAGTGCTTGAGCTTCAGCGGTCGATCGATCGGCAGGATGCTCAACAAAGCGGGCGGGAGAAATGCGTGGCTGAGATTCTGATCCAGCAGCTCGAACAGTTGCAGCGGATCACGACGCTGATCGTCGTTCGCCACGATCAGCTCCGCGCCGCTGAGCAGCGTGGGGAATATGTCGATGACCGACGAATCAAAACTCAGCGTCGAGAACTGCAGCACCCGGCTGTGTTCGGACAGCTCGACATAGTGGGCGTACCAGGCCGTGAAGTGGCTCAGGTTGCGCTGGCTGAGCATCACGCCTTTTGGGTGTCCGGTCGTGCCTGAGGTGTAGAGCGCCATGCACGGCGCGTCGGTCTCCGGGCGATAGCGCATCAACGACTGCGCCGTCGGCACGATCTCGATGTGGCTGATATCCAGCCCCGGCACAGCAACCCCCGCCAGCGGGTGAGTCCCATCGTGCAACAGTAAACAGGCATGCGCGTTTTCGAGGATGTACTGCTGACGCTGGAGAGGCTGGCTGGGATCCAGCGGCAGATACACCGCTCCGTTGCCCAGAATGGCAAGTATCCCGGCGAACAGCGCCGCAGATTTCGGCATACAAATACCAATCACCACCGGTTCAACTGAAGCGCGCGGCAGCATGGCCTGAATCTGCGCCTGGATCGCGACGCCGTGTGCGCGGAGTTGGTCATAGCTGATGCGCTCACCGTCGATACTAAGCGCCGTGCGCCCCGCGAATTCGCTAAAGCTCCGATCCAGACGTGCGACCAGTGTCTGCTCGGCAATGCGCAGTAACTCTGGCGCCGCAGTGAAGTTGAAGCAGTGCTCGAAGGCCAGCCGGTCCAGTCGTAGCAGGCTGTCCTGGCGCTCACTTTGCGGCGGATCGATGCGCTCAGCGCGGGCGAAATACTCGGTATCACGCGAGAACCGGCTGACCAGCATCGCTACGTTGTCGACCAGCGTCGCGACCGCCGCGTCCCGCAACACGCATCCGTTGCCGGAAGAAGTGGCGACCACGGCATGGCGTGCGATCAGGCGCTGCGCTGTAGCCGTCCCGAGCCAGCACACTATTTCCAGCTCAGGCAGTGCCCGCTCACCCACCGGTGTCAGGCCTACCCGGAGCCCGAGATGCACGGCTGCCTCAAATGCGTCCAATCCGGCATGGGGCACGTCGAGTGTGCCGTCTTCAATGACGACTGACGCGTCCTTCACCTTGCTCAGCTCCAGCGTGGCCTGATCGCGCAGGTGGTGAATCAGATGGCCGTGGGCGTCAAGCTCTGCACTCAGTTCACTCATCGCCTGGCTGTGACCGATAAGCACAATCTCCTGGCGCTTCATTGCAAGCCTCCTGCCGGCAGATAGTCGGCAAGGGCGTGCTGGACACAGGGGGAGTCGAGCATTGAGCTGGCGGTGAAGAAGCGCATGATGTTGCCCACCAGCGGATGGTGGCGATTGATCGGGAAGCACATCGCCTGCGTTTCTTCCCTTAAAGCCTGCTTGATAGGCTCGGCGACCGGCAGGCTGTCGATCAGCACGAAGTCAAATGACTTCTGGATGTCATTGGTCAAGTACTGAGCAATGAACACAGGCAGGATCTGCGCGATAACCTCCTTGTCCTGTTGGGGCGCTGCGTGCCAGTAGATTCTCACCAGACGCGACCAGAAGCCGGAATGCCGCCCTTCATCGAGCAGATGGTCCGCCATAAGGCCTTTGACGGACTGCTTCACCGTGTCGTCTTTGGCGAACGCGGCCACGTCGTTGGTCACGGTGTTCTCGGCAATCGCCACGCAGATGAGCTCGACCGCGCTGCGCAGGTGGTCCGGCGCCAATGCCAGTGCAGCGGGGATGGCCCGGCTGAGTTCGATTTCCTCCGGCAATGAAATCGGCTGGACGCCGGTCAAGGCAATGGTTTGTTGCATGAAGTCCATTGCCACCAGCGCGTGGTAATCCTCATCGACGACCACGGTCATGGCGTCGTATCGGCAGGCGAAAGGAAAGCGGATCGCGAAATTGTCTTTGGCGATGCTTCGGGCGGTCTTGTCGACGATTTCGGTCTCAAAAATCACCACGTCGTTGATGAACTTGTACAGGCTCTGCACCAGCGCCAGATCGCGCAGATGGGCGCATTCGCGAGTGAACGTCTCGCTCAGCACCAGTGGCTGACGGCTGAGCGGGTAGATCAGTTTTTCGTCGTTTTCGACGATGCGGCGCGGGCGTGTCCGAATCGTCGCGCGGCCTTCCCATGCATCGACGAATGACAGGTAGTCTTCGGCTTTCATGATGGCGTCCTTGTGTGGGTATCGAGTCGGTGGGGGAGGAGGGAATGGCTCATGCGCTGACTTCCCGCGCCGGTTCGCGCATGGTTAGGCGAAGGGCGTCCCACAGCGCAATGCGACTCTCGACTGCGGCGATGGCGGCGGCATACACCTCGCGCTGGTGCTGTTCACTGCCCGCGACTAGCCTGGCCAGCAGCGATTCCGCAGCCGGCCCATGGTCTTCGGAGTCCACTTCGATGTGGCGCTCCAGGTAGTAGCGAAAGGTCGGTGCTTTGTCGGCTGTGATGCCCCAGTCGTCGAGAATCCGCTGGAACATCTGTGGGATAACGCTCTCGCGACCGTGCAGGAACGCGGCAGCAACGCAATGCGCCGGCGCATTCAACGCGATGTCGAGCGTATCCCGTACGAAATAAGTGGCAGCTCGTCCTGCGCCAACGCTGTCGAGCGCTGTTTTGTAGTGAATGCCTTCGCGCAACAGTTCGACGAAATGCTCAATGCGCGCCGTGCTTGCGCCGATCTCGCGCATGGCGTCCAGATAGAGCTCGAAGTGGCTGTAATGATCGTGGCGGCCCGGCCTGTCATCTGACTCCTCACCCAACACGATTTCGTTGATGAGCCGCGCTGCCTTCGGGTCTCGCGGCGGCAGCCAGGGGAGCTGCGTGCAGGTGAGTTCCTGCTGCAGCCGTTTGGTCAGTGACATAAAGTCCCAGACCGCGAACACATGCACCTCCATGAAACGCTGCAGGGTGTGCAGTGAATCAATTTCGGAAAAAATCGGGTGCGCGCTGAGCACTGATTTCTTTGCGATAAGTTTCTGTTTTAACAGATCCATTTTTACGTCCTTGATGAGATTTAGTGCGTCACAAGCTCTTTTAATTGCCGCAATTAGCGGTCGTCTTAAGTGCCCGTATAAGAGCGGCTGAAATGGACTCCCGTAACTATCTGGCAATAAGAGGCTGAGAACGTTACTTCGTTAATGGTCAACAGTCGTGCAGGATTTAAGAAGGCATGCTCACGTGGTCTATGCCCTCGATGACCAGCGTTTGTGGGCGAATGGCCCACAAGCGTTGGCGGCCAGAAAACGTTAGAACAGTTTCAAATGGTTTCGCAAATACTTTTTAATATAATTAAAGGCGTATATAAATCTGACGCGAGAGAAGGCAATAAAACTTTTGAATAAAGTTTTATTGGGGCGAGCGCAACCCTTCCGACTTATTAGAGCCAGAATTGAAATGAATGAACGAATACCTCGTTCAGCGTTGCGCTTTATTGGGCTAATACACTTTTTGAGATTTTTTGGTTTGGGCGACATTCAGGGTTTAACTTCAATGTCTCCGCCCAGGGCAATGCTCCTTTTACCGCTCCATGAGAACTGCTGTCCTGAACCAGCTGCAGACCGATTCGTTGTTCGAGTTTGCCTGAACACGACGGTACACCGCGTAACGACGGCCAAGTTTCACGATAGGTGCATTAGCGGCGCTCGGCCCAAGCGTGGCGCGGCCGGCTTTAGTCGTAGGAGAGGTTGGAAGGGGGGGGCGTAAGAGTCGATGCAGTGGGAGAGGGCGGCTCAGCCGCCCAGCAAACCGAGGTGCGTATTGATGATGTGCAGCAGACGGTCGCGTTGCGAGCTGAGAAAGTCATGAGTGCCGCGCACTTCGATCAGCTCAAATTCCCGCCGAGTGAACTCACGCCATTTCATCATGCTTGCGGCCGTAGCGACCGGATCATCGCTGCCGTACAGACCGGTCAACGGAATATCGAGGCCCTCGTCCGCGCAGTGTGACCAGATCTCCGACAGCTTTACATCGCTGCGCACGACAGGCTCCAGCAGCTTCAGGCGTTTTTTATCCTGCGCGAAAGTGTTCGGGACCACGCCTAACCTGATTAGCGCCTGAATGAAATCGTCTTGCGGCAGCGTGTGCAAATACGGCCAGGGTTGTCGGCTGTCAGGGCTGCGGCAGCCGGAAACGAACAAATGACGTGTCAGACTCGGGTAGTGATTCTGCGCCAGTCTGGCCATTTCATAAGCGACCCGGCCGCCGAAGCTGTGGCCGTAAAACGCATGGGGTTCGCTCAGGTAGGGCTGCAACGCGAGGAAGGTGTCTTGCAGCAAGGGTGCCCATTGATCGTAGGGCGTTTCCTTGAGCCGGCTGCCGTGGCCCGGCAGGCGCAGCGTTACCAGCTCGATGTGATCGGCAAGACCTTCGGACCAGTCACGAAAGTACTCCGGATCGCCTCCGACATGAGGGAAGCAAATCAGGCGTGTTCTGACGGGTTGTCCGGAATTGACCACCATCAGCCATTTGTTCTTTTCGGCGTGCACTCAGCTTCCCCGAGCCTTGAAAAGGCGTCATAACCGTGGAGCCGGGTCCTTCGGCGCATACGCCGTCATGAACGGCGTTCGTTGATCCCTTGTGCTTTTCGGCCAATCAGGCAGTGGCGCGCAAGGTCGAGATTAAAAAACAGCAGTGAATGTCACTGGGTGACGGCGCGCTTTCGTGAGGCCGCTGCAGGTTTTGCCTCTTCGGCCTTGCGGACGCTCAAATAGGCATTAATAGCCTCAACACCACGGTTCAAGTGGTGAGTCAGCGCCTCGACTGTGGCTTCCACGTCCCCCGCTCCAGCCCTTTCCAGCAATTCGTAGTGGTCGCGTTGGGATACCTTGCCCAGGTTCATTTGCTTGAGATTGAATCGCAGGAAACGCTCTTCCTCATTCAAGCCGTCCTCGACCAATTTGAGCAGGCGGGTATTGTGGGCCTTGGAATACAGCACCATGTGGAACTGACGGTTGAGCGTGCCCATGATGCTGTAGTCGGTTTCGACCTCGAGCTGTTCGATGTACCCACGCGCCATGCTGATGTCTTCGGCGGTCAGAAGCGGGATTGATTGTCGCAGGGCCTCGGACTCCAGCAGGATGCGCAACGCATAGGCATCCGTTGCATCCTCGTTGATCAACGGGGCAACGACCGCACCTTTGTGGGTTTCGACACGCAGCAACGATTGAGCTTCCAGCTGCCGCAGCGCCTCGCGAACGGGCATGCGACTGACACCGAAAAGCGTCGCCAGCTCTTGCTGGCGCAAGGCGATCCCTGCCGGAAGACGTCCTTCAAGGATGGCGCTGCGCAGCTTTTCTTCGATGACGGTACGGGCCAGATGCGCAGGCGGCTGCTCATCACCCAAGGTTTCCCGCAGAAATTGCTCTTTCTCAGTCCTGCGCATGCTTGATCTTCTTCAGCTGAACAGTTATTGGATCCAATGGAACACTAGAGACCCGTTGTGGCCTTGTCAAACTTTGATACAAGTCTGGCAGGCAGGCAATCTCGGCGCGGCATTCTACAAGGGATTGCGCGTGCAGGTACTGCCATCAATCGGGATTGGGACCGCGATGTCCAGCCTCGCTTACGGACTTCGTTTGCAGCACTTGAGGCTGGCTTCCCAGTCGATCGGTATCAGGTATAACGGCCTGTCACGAAATGCTGCACATCGTTGAAACCTGGCGTGGATGCATGTCCGGGTGTCACAAGGGAGTCGATGAACGCCTCGTCCTCGGCAGTGATATTCACGCTGAGCGCCTTGGTGTAGCTGTCCCATTGGTCCTCGGTACGCGGCCCGACAATGGCAGACGTCACGGCCTTATTGTTCAGCACCCAGGCGATAGCGAATTCCACCAGACCCACGCCCTTGGCCTGGGTATACGCCTGCAGTTTCTGAGCGATGTGCAACGACTCGCTGCGCCATTCGGTTTCCAGAATGCGTTTGTCCTGACGGCCGGCGCGGGTGCTGCTGTCCGGCGTTACGTCGGGGGCGTACTTGCCACTCAACACGCCACGCGCCAGCGGGCTGTAGGGCACGACACCCAAGCCGTAGAACTTCGCCGCTGTGATCTGCTCCAGCTCGGCCTGGCGGTTGACGATGTTGTACAGCGGTTGGCTGATCACTGGTTTGTCGACGCCCAGGCGCTGAGCGACGTTGACCACCTCGGCGATACGCCAGCCGCGGAAGTTCGACACGCCCCAGTACCGGATCTTGCCTTCGCGAATCAGATCGCCGATGGCGGACACAGTCACTTCGAGTGGCGTGTTGTGGTCTTCCTTGTGCAGGTAATGAATGTCGATGTAATCGGTGTCGAGACGCCGCAGGCTGGACTCGATTTCATTGAAGATGTGTTTGCGATTCAAACCGCTGGTGTTCGGTGCAGTGTTGCCCGAGCTGCTGCCGACCTTGGTGGCAAGGATCCACTCGCTACGCCGTCTGGCGATGGCCTCGCCAACGATTTCCTCAGAACGGCCGGCGTTGTAGACGTTAGCCGTGTCGATGAAATTGACGCCTTCATCCCAGGCCTTGTCGATGATGCGCAGGGATTCTTCGGTGCCGGTCTGCACGCCAAACATCATGGAGCCCAGGGTCAGCGTTGAAACCTGGAGGCCGGATTGGCCAAGGGTGCGGTATTTCATTGCTCGATATCCTTTTCGTCGGGGAAGTGGAAATCAGGACAGTCTGGGACAGGCTCGCAAGGGGTCTCGTAAAGACCGATCAGACCGACAGCTTTAGGCCGGACATACTCACCTGTTTGGGCAGCGTTTGAAAAGTGACAAATTGACGGAACTGCATGTGGCCGAGCGCAGGGTCAGAGGGAGATGTCAGCGTGAGTGAGCTTCGCGTGTCGCCCGGCCAGAAAGCACAATGTACCGCCCACCACAGTCAGGGACGCGAGGACGTAAAACATGGTCGGTGCCGGGCTATTGATCAATAAGTAGCCACAGATAACCGGGCTTAACGCTCCGCCGAAGGCCGCCAGATTCTGCGCACCCAAGTAACTGCCGCGAAGGTGATCGGGCGCAATGGTGTCGACGAACAGGTATTCGGCGGGGTAGATGATCATCTCGCCCAGCGTAAAAACGAACATCGCGGCGCACCAGGCCAGGGTGGTTTCGGCAAAACTGAAGCCGACAAGGCCGATCGCGAACAATGCAGTGCCGAGGCAAATCCAGTACGGCAGCTGCTCGCGCTTGAGAAAACGGCCGATCTGGTACTGCATCAAAATGACCGTCAGCGCGTTGCACGCCAATACGGCTGACAAGATTTTCAGCGCCTGCTCTGCCGTGTGCGTGACCAGCAGAAACTGCGACAAGTACAACGTATACCGGCCATGCACGATGGTGCTGAGCAAGCTGCCGCCCGTGAACAGGATCAGCGTGCGATCGTTTTTCAGCGTGACTAGGGTGTCGATAAAGCTGCGCGGTAGGTATTCGGTTTCAGCCACTGTGCGCGGAATGCCGAGCATCAAAAAAAGGCTGCAGAACGCGATGGCGCTGGCGATAAAAAACGGTGCCAGTGGCAGGTGCCCGGCGATGACCACGCCGAGCATTGGGCCGGTGGCGTAGCCAATGTTGGTGAGGGTGTAGCGCAGGGAGAAAACCTTTGCGCGCTGCCCGATGGGCAGGTTTTCGCTGATGATCGCTTTGGAGCCGATTAGAAACAGCGCCGACGCCGTCTCAGTGATCACCAGCGTGAGGGTCGTCAGATAGACGTTGTGGGCGAAAGTCAGGAGCGCGAAGCCGACCGCGCTGGACAGCATCGCCAGAATCAGCAATTTGCGCTTTTCCAGCCGGTCAATGACATAGCCACCGTACAGCCCCAGCAGCGTGGCGATGAACACCGCGATGCCCATCAGCAGTCCGACGTCTTGCTGGTTGAGTCCCAATCTTGTGCTGAGGAACAGCGACAGCAACGGGCTGGTCATCGCTCGGCTCATGACGATGGTCAGCGAGCAGATCATCAACCGGCGGATGACGAGGGAGTAGGTGGCCACTGTCGTTTCTTCCGTCCTTGTTCGAGCCTTGGCGTAATCCTTTGCGGGAGCACCGGTATGGCACTCCCACATGAGCGGTCGTTGCTGACCGACCGTCTACTAGTGCCCCTGATTCATGCCGACCTTGGTCACCGCGCCCTGTTCCAGCTCCCACTTCTTGAGGATCTTGCCGTAGGTACCGTCATCCACCATCGCCTGCATCGCCTCGGCGATGGCCGCGGCCAGTTCGGGGTTGGACTTGCTGACGCCGAGACCGGTGAACTGCTTCGAGATCGCCAGACCAAGCGGCTTGTAGGTGTCCTTCTCCTGAGACATCAGGTATGGAATGGTTTCGCTGCCTTGCATCGCGGCGTCGAGTCGGCCCTGACGCAGTTGCGCGCGTGCATCCGCCGACCCTTCCGAGCCGCTGACGATGATCGCCGGTTTGCCGTTCGCTTCGCAGTTTTCTTTACTCCAGGCCGCGATTTCCGCCGGCCAGGTGGTACGGCGGCTGGTGCCGACTTTCTTGCCGCACAAATCAACCGGCTCATTCAGGTCAGCGTTTTTAGTCAGTGTGTACAGCTGTGGGCCGCTGGCGAAGTAGTCGATGAATGTCACCGACTTCTGCCGTTCGACGGTATCGGTCATGCCCGACAGAATGATATCGAAGCGTTTGGTTACCAGGCCGCTGACCATCTGCTCGAACGCGGTTTCCTGCCATTTGATCTTGACGCCAAGGCGCTCGGCCAAGGCGTTGCCGAGATCCACATCGAGGCCGGTCAGCGTGTTGGTGCTGGTGTCTTTGAAATCCATCGGCGGGTAATTCGGGACGATGGCGGCGGTGATTTCGCCCTTCTCCTTGAGGCTGGCGGGCAACGCGGCAAATATCGACGCGGAGGCCATCAGACCGGCGAGCAAGCTGGGAATGAGGATCTTTTTCATGGTCGTTCTCGTTTGTTCTGGTTTAAGTGCGAACGGCAGAAATGAAGCTTTGGGTTCTAGGGTTTTGTGGGCTTATTAGAATGTCTTCCGGGGTGCCAGCCTCCACAATCTGGCCGCCGTCCATGAACACCATCCGGTTGGAAACTTCGCGGGCAAAGCCCAGTTCGTGTGTCACCACGATCATGGTCATGCCGCTGTGCGCCAGGTCACGCATGACCGACAACACCTCGCCCACCAACTCCGGATCGAGGGCGGAAGTGGGTTCGTCGAACAGCATCAGCTTGGGCCGCATCGCCAATGCGCGAGCGATGGCGACCCGCTGTTGCTGGCCGCCGGAGAGTTCGACGGGGTAGGAGTGGCGCTTGTCCGCCAGTCCGACGCGGGCCAGTAGCTCGGCGGCTTCTTCGTTCGCCTCTTTGGGGGAGCGCTTGAGCACCTGAATCGGGCCTTCGATCACGTTCTGCAAAGCGGTCATGTGCGGGAAGAGATTGAAGCGCTGAAACACCATGCCGGTGCTCAAACGCTGACGTGCGATCTGAGCATCCGTCAGTTCGTGCAGTTTGTTGCCGACGATGCGGTAGCCCACCAGTTCGCCGTCGACCCACAAACCGCCCTTGTCGATTTTTTCGAGCTGATTGACGCAACGCAGCAGGGTGCTCTTGCCCGAGCCCGAGGGCCCGATGATGCACAGGACTTCGCCTTGTTCGACTTCAATGCTGACGTCTTTGAGGGCGTGAAACTGATCGTAGTATTTGTTCAGGCCGACGGCTTTGACGATGTTTCTCATGTTCACTCTCCTGGGCCTGACTTACGAACGCTTGCCGGCGCCGCGGGCAAAACGCAGCTCCAGCCGGCTTTGGCCGAACGACAGGACAGTCACCACCGCCAGATACCAGATGCCCGCGACGATCAGCAACTCCATGACCCGGGCGTTGGCGTAGTAGATGTTCTGCGCGTTGTGCAGTAATTCGGAATACTGGATGACGCTGGCGAGGCTGGTCATCTTCACCATGCTGATGAATTCGTTGCCGACCGGCGGGATGATTACGCGCATCGCCTGGGGCAGGATCACCCGGCGCAGTGCCTGCAGACGCGGCATGCCGATGGACTTGGCGGCTTCGTACTGACCGGTGTCCACGGATAACAAGCCTGCGCGCACGACCTCCGCGGTGTACGCGCCCTGATTGATGCTCAGGCCCAACAGCGCGGCAACGAAGGGTGTCATCAGGCTGACGGTATCGATCTCGAACACGCCGGGAATGCCGATGACCGGGAAGATAAGCGCCAGGTTAAACCACAGTAGCAACTGCAAAATCAGCGGCGTGCCGCGAAACAGCCAGGTGTAGGTGATCGCGACGTAACGCAAAATCGGGTTCGCCGACATGCGCATGATGGCCGTGATCACGCCGATCACCACCCCGAGGATCATCGCCAGAATCGACATGATGATGGTGTTCAGCAGGCCCCACAGAATGGCCTCTGAAGTCAGGAACTGGCCAATATAACCCCACTCGATCTGCCCGTTGGCAAACGCACGGGCCAGGCCGGCGAGTGCAACAATGATCAGGGACGCGAAGAAAATGCGCCCGTAATAGCGGCGTGGGACGTGTTCGTACTGGGTGATGTCAAACGCATTTTCGGTCTTCCTGCGCTCGGCTTGCAGCTGCTCCGCCTGATTCTGATTCATGTGTCTCTCCGAAGCTGTATGCAGACCGCGCCTGCCTGATCTGGGCAACCCTACCCAGCCTCCGCCGCAACGCAGGCCCGCTGCTGCAGCATGGAATCGTCCTGGATAGAGGGCAGTTACGAATTTAAAGTCCTGATCAAAGTGTCAGGTTATTTGATGTTGGATCCGCTTTCGGCCTATGTAGCGGAGTGCCGCGTGCGCGGTTGCCAATCAGGTTTTTCTGTGTTCATTATTATCAACCGGGCACGTATTTGTTGTGAGTCAGAGCCTGTTGAATCCAATAGGCGAGGTCAATAAGCATTATGGAAACTCCACTTTCCAATTCTGGAAACGTGCCGCCTAAACCGGGAATACGCCCCCCTCTTACTCTCAGCGGAATGGACTTCAAGCTGTTACGGGTGTTTCAGGCGGTGGTGGAGGCCGGTGGCTTCAGTGCTGCCCAGAACGAGCTGAACGTGGGCCTTGCAGCCATCAGCAAGCAGATATCAGACCTCGAAATTCGTATCGGCATGCGCCTCTGTACACGAGGCCGGGAAGGGTTTCATCTCACTGAAGAAGGCAAGCTTGTCTATCAGGCGGCTATCGAACTGTTCGCCTCGGTGGACAGTTTTCGCGACCGGATTAGTTCAGCTCAGAATGAGTTGATTGGCGATTTGAGTGTCGGCGTAATTGATAACACCCTGACCGATAAAAGTTCGCCGCTCATTGCCGCGCTTAGAGTAATGCACGATGAAGCGCCCAAAGTCAGACTGCGACTGCAAGCGTCCCAACTGGATGAAGTCGAGCGCGCAATGGTCGAAGGGCGCGTGAGTCTTGGCATCGTGCCGGTGTATCAGCGGCGCGAAGAGTTTGATTATTTCGAGCTGTACGAAGAGACCTCCCACGCCTATTGCGCAGTAGGGCATCCGCTGTTCGAAGTGGATGAGAGCGCGCTGAGCATCGACAGCCTGCGCGCATTCGATATCGTGAATCATCGCTATGCGATTCATCGCGACAAGGCGAGCTTCGTCAATTACGACAGCCAGTGCGCTTCGGCCTCGCAAGTCGAAGCGGTCGCCATGATGATCCTGACCGGCCGCTTTATCGGCTTTCTCCCCGAACACTACACGCGCAATCTGATCCGCGACGGCCAGCTGCGCGTGCTGCGGCCCGACCTGATCTTTCTACGCACACCGGTCAACCTCATCCTGAGACACAACGCCCCCCGAAGCCCGCTGGTCAAGGCGTTCGCTCGGGCTTTGGGGGTGGAATTGAGGGTGGGGCTGTAGCGTTAATATCACGCGATTGCCGCGAACGTGAGGCCGGTGGCGTGCAGCAAACACCGTCCCTGTGGGAGTGAGCTTGCTCGCGAAGCCGCCTTTTCGAGCGCGGGAGATTTGGCAGATGTGCCAACCTCATCGCGAGCAAGCGCGCTCCTACACCTATAGCGTGATCAGCGGGAAAACCCCGGCAAACCCCAATCCTCCAGCGGAAACTCGGTCAGCGAACCCAATATCAGGTCCGCATGCGCGTACTGCTCGATCGGCATGTGCGAGTCTGGCACGGCCACGGCGTACATCCCTGCAGTCTTGGCAGCGGTGACGCCAAAAGGGGAATCCTCAAACACAATGCAATCCTTCGGGTCCACGCCCAAGTGGCGCGCTGCAGCCAGGAAGATATCCGGCGCCGGCTTGGCCGCCGTGACTTCGGCGTGATCCGCCGTCACCACGTCTTTGAACAGCTCGAACCAGGCGCGGTGATTGCTCGTCTTCGCGTGGAAATAGTGAAGGGATGAGCTGGTGCCCACCGCGATCGGAATGTTGTGCTCGGCAAGATGCCGCACCAGTGCCTCGGCGCCACGCATCGGCACGGCGTGGGGGAAGCGCTCGTCCAGCATCGGTTGGCGAACGGTCAGGAACTCCTCGGGAGACATCGGCAGCTCGAGCGCGCTGATCACGTATTCGGCGAAATCCTGAGAGCCGCGGCCAATGGAATGCTGCTTCACGGCCCAGTCGAACGTCTTGCCATACCGCTTGGCGATGGTGTCGGTCACTTCGGTATAGATGCCTTCGGTGTCCAGCAGCAGGCCGTCCATGTCGAAGATCACCGCTTTGACCGGACCCTTGGGCTTTTGCACTTCGCTCATCTCATCGATCCCGTTAGCAAATTGGCGTCCAGCCTAACGCTTCGGCGAACGTCGTGGCTAGGCGCAACGGCTGCAAAACGTTCTCGCCAAGTGCTAATCTCGCCGGGCTCTCGGCAGCGCAAGGTGCTGCTCGGCCGCTTTGTGTGGCGCCGAAACCCTCCGGGGTCAAGGAAGGCAAGACCTCTCTTCAAGAACGGACATCTTCGAGTCGACACATGAAAAAATCAGTCAACATCGCCGTAGGCGTCATTGTGGTTGCGGGCGTCCTTATCACTGCAGGCGCCTGGTACACCGGAAAACGGCTGGAAGGCGCGCTCAACGACGCCATCCAGCAGGGCAATCAGCAGCTTCAAGCTGCGTTTGTCGGCCATGAAGGCAAGGCGAGTGTTGAGCTCCTTTCTCTGGACCGCCACTTTTTCACCAGCACTGCGCACTACAAGCTGAATATCCAGGACCCCAAATTCAATGACGGTCAGCCGGTCGAGCTGCTGTTTGTCGATAACATCGAGCACGGCCCATTGCCGTGGAGCCGCGTGAAATCGCTGCAACTGCTGCCGGTCATGGCCGCCAGCAACATGCAGATCGAGAAGAACGCCTTCTCCGAAAAATGGTTTGCCATGACCAACGGCCAGCCGCCGCTGACCGGCCACTTCAGCATGGGGTACGACCGCGCCGCATTGGGTCGTGTTGAATTGCTGCCGTTTGAATTCACCGATCAGACCGGCGCGTTCAAGTTTTCCGGTTTCACCCTGAATGCCTCGGGCTCGGGTGACGGCCAGAAGCTCGAAGCCAACGGTGTACTGGGCAGCGTCGACGTCACCGCAACTTCCGAAGAAGGCCCTGTGCACCTGACGCTCAAGGACTTCACCTTCAACACCGTTGGCACCAAGGGCAAATCGGGTTTCTACCTGGGTCATACCGACGCGAAAATCGCCTCGGCGACATTCCAGGCGGCGGGCCAACCGGCCATTCAGCTCAAGGACTTCGTCAACACCAGCCTGTTGCAGGAAGTGGAAGGCAACTTGAATGCTCAGGTGACCTATGACGTCGGCAACATCAGCTTCAACGGCAGCGACATCGGCGCCATGCAGATGCTCTGGAAGTTCGGCAATTTCGACATCGCGTCAACCCAGGCGCTGATGAAGATCTATCAGGAGAAAGTTCAGCCTCAAGCCCAGGCCGCCGCAGCAATGGGTGAAACCTACACGCCGCATTTGAGCCCGGCTGATGAGGCGCTGGTGCAGGCCGAGGTCAGCAAACTGCTGAGCGCCAAGCCGCACATCGAGCTGGAGAAGCTTTCGCTGAAAACAGCCAGCGGCGAGAGCCAGTTCAGCCTGTCGATGGACCTGGGCAACCCTTCGGCGCTTGATCAGCCGGGTGCGGAATTGCTCAAGCAGTTGCTCACTCAGCTTGACGCCAAACTGGTGCTCTCCAAGCCGATGATCAAGGACCTGGCCGCACTGCGTGCCAAGTCTGCCGGTCTGACCGACCCTGCCGCCATCGCGCAACAGGCGCAGGGCGCAGCGGAATCGGTCGGTGGCATGGCGGTCATGTTGCAAGTGGGCAAGGTCGAGGGCGACAACATTGTCTCCAGCCTGCATTACGCCAACGACGTGGTGGACTTCAACGGCGTGAAGATGCCGGCGCAACAGTTTGCCGCAATGATGATGGGCAAGTTTGTGATGTTCAGCGGCGGGCAGTGAGTCTGGTCCGGCCACCGCTGAGGTGGCCGGGCAACTTGCTTTTAACTGTCGTCAGACCGGCGGCTGACGCGCGATTTCTGTGGGCGCTTCGTGGCCTTCGCGCTCCGGCTGCACGGTGCGCGAGGACATCTCCGCACGCAGCTGAGGCAGGCACTGCGGATATTGCCGGGCGACGAAACTGATCAGCCGCTCGCGCATGTGGCATCGAGCATCCCAGCTGCGTGATGAGTCCGCCGAACTCAACAACACCCGCAATTGCATCGCCTTGGCGGTGGTGTCAGTCACCTGCAACACGCAGACGCGGCCATCCCAGAGGTGCGGGATTTCCTTGCAGATGCGCTCCGCCTCTTCGCGCAACTCCTCCAGTGGCAACGCGTAATCCACCCACAAAAACACCGAGCCAATCAGGCTCGACGTGCTGCGGGTCCAGTTCTGGAAGGGCTTCTCGATGAAGTACTGCAGCGGAATCACCATCCGCCGTTCATCCCAGATCTTCAGCACCACGTACGTGCCGCTGATCTCCTCGATGCGACCCCACTCACCCTCAACGATCACAACGTCATCCAGGCGAATTGGCTGAGAGATTGCGATCTGCAGGCCTGCGATCAAGTTGCCCAGCACCGGCTTGGCGGCGAAACCCGCCGCCAGCCCCGCGAGACCTGCCGATGCCAGCAGACTCGTGCCGATCTGTCGCACTGGCGGGAAGCTCATCAGAATCAATCCGGTGCCGAACAACAGCACCAGCACATTCAGGCAGCGCACCAGCACCCGCACTTGGGTCTGGATGCGGCGGGCCTGGAGGTTGTCTTCGATGTCCAGCGGGTTGCGGATCGCGACCGCTTCGCCAATCGCCTTCACGCAACTCAACGCCAGCCAGGTAAACCCGGCCACCACCAGCATGCCGTTCAGGTGCCGGACGCCGTTGATCAACATCAGGTCATCGGGGGCGGAGGTCCAGACCGTTTGCAGGGCCAGCAGCGGGATCAGCCACAGCGTGGGCGGTTCGGCGCGGTGAATGAGCTGCTGGGCGAAGACGAACGACTTGGCGACGCGGCGGAGCAAGACCAGCGCAATCCAGCGTCCCAACAGTGCGATGCCGATCGCGACGGCGGCGGCCACGAGGGTGTTGAGCCAGGGCAACGGCAATGCGTTCAGCCAGGCTTCCGGAAGTACGTGTTCCATAGAGGGGTCACCAACAGGACGGTTCAAAGGCAAGAGGTGTGAGCTCCCTCAGCGCTCATTGTTCCCCTGATCAACCCGCCGGCTTAGAAATCGTGACGGGCTGGAATCAGCGAGCCAGAGCATCCGACACCTGTACTCCATGTCGAATGCGCTGGCCAGTCCAGACTAATGGCCGGGCGACGCCTGACTGTCCAGTTCACGCTGCAACCGGGTTCGAAGCCGCCAGCACTGGCTGATCTTCTGCTCTCGCGAATAGTTCGCGCAACGCTCAGGCAGCACCGCGTTTCTGCAGTCCTTGTCCATCAAATCCATTGCCTGCTCGCTGCTGCAATCAAGCTGGCCGGGCAGCGCTTTCGCAACTTGTCCGGAGCTGGAGGTCGGCACCGGCTTCGGTGCCAGCGGGTAGAGACTGAAATAGATCGCAGAGGCCGCGATGACGATGATCGACAGGAATATTTTGCGCGCGTTTACATGCAGGAATGTCCTCACCGCTTCGCGAATAGGGGCGTAAATCTGCGGGTGGCGATAGGGCGACAGAAAGATCCAGGCCAGCATCAGCAGCGCGTAGCACAGCACCGCGGCAGGCCCTTGGGACGAAAGGATCACCCCGATCAGCACCAGCGGCACGCCGTGCCGAACGACCAGTGCCTGCGATGCCGGCCAATGCAGCCATTCCGGAAGCAGCAGGTCGCTGAGCCATTCATCAGCGTCTTCGATGGCCAGGCACACCGGGCGCCAGACCCGCATGGCAATCCGGCACAGGCCGGTCATGAAAAACGGATACATCAGCAGCATCACCGCCGCTTTCACGCCATCAAGAGTGCCTTTCATCATCTCGTTCGGGATCATGAAAAGAGCTGTGAACAGTACCCAGCCAATCCATGTCCAGACAGCCGGGTTCATCGGCTCAACCCGCAAGGTTCGCCAGCTCTGCAGATCCGCCTCGGGGAAGACGTCGAGCATTTCCGGATAGCGATTGTTGATCGTCGAGCACAGGCGCTCGCAGGCAATCCACACGTCCGCGCTGCAGAATCTCGCCAGTCGCAGCCGATCAACCTTGCGCCCCGGCTGGAGCACCAGCCGCGCTGCCTTCTCTTCGACGCTGTCAGTCTTGCCGCCCGCCAGCAGGCGCTGCCAGTGTTCGATGTAGGCGTACTTCTCGCATCGTTCGATCAAATTCCGCCAGATAAACTCCGGCTCGGGAAACACGCCCTTGCGGTCGTCCCAACCAAAAAGCTCGCAGACCCTGTCGAACAGCGCAGCCGTCCACCCTTTGTGATTGTGCAGAAAGAACATGACCCAGCGCTGCAGCTGATCGCGGCGTTCCAGCGAGGCCAGCCACGGTTGCTGAGCCAGCGCCTGCAACGCCGCAAGAAACTGGCGCTCTTTGCCTTCGGCCAGCGCGCGTTCGAGCCGCGCGCCTTCGCTGTCGAGCAGCCGCTGGGTCAGCTGGATTTCCCGGTCTGCGCTGATGCGTAACGACTGCCACGGCGTCAGCCATTGCAGCTGGTTGATAGCGGCTTCAAGCAAATCGCCGTTAGACGAATTTGCTTCCAGACACCGATCAAGCAAGCGTTGTTGGAAGGGCAAATCGCGGCCTTGTTCCACCGCGCGCTGATGCTGGCGCGGCAGATTTTCTGCGGTGGTCTCTTCCACCAGCACGCGTGCAGCCTGCCGCGCCATGGCTTCGGCATCCGGTGCCGGCTGAACCAGATCGGCCGTAGTGTGCGCTGACGTTACGGTCTCGACCGAGAGCGCCGATGCCTGGCCGATGGTCACCGCAGGCGAGTCGAACTCATCGTCTTCGTCGGCACGATTTCGTGACCAATCGAGCGCTCGCTCGTAGGCTTCCCGCAGGCGCTGAAACGCCTCTGGATCCTCGTCCGGTCGTGTGACTTTCAACAGTTTTGCGTATTGACGTTTGACGGTCCGCTCATCGGCATCGTCGTTCAGGCCCAGCAAAGTCCAAGGGTTCATGGCGCTTACCATTCCCCTCGCTCGAAGCGTTCGACCTGCTCGGTCAGCCGCTTGCGCACTTCGCTGATCTGCCGTTCATCCTGGGTTTCGAGCACGTGCTGAAACTGGCTGGCCCATGCCCCGACCATCTCGCGCGCCTCACCCAGGTACTCCTGATACAGGCGCTCGAGCTTTGCAGTCATGTGCGTGTTCACTTGCTGCTCGCGAGGATGCGTCTTCAACGAGTCGAGGGCTTTAAGCCGCTCCTGAATCTCGGCAGGCGTCAGCACGCCGGGATTGTTTTCAATCACCAGCGTGTGCGCTTCCCCGGTCATCGGAATGCGCACGTCGGCTTCGAGAATGCCGTTGTTGTCGTAGGTAAACCGCACGTCCAGGTCGACTTCACCAGCAGGACGGCGAGGCACCTTGATCTCGAGTTCGCCCAGGGCCACGTTGTCCTTCACCTTGCGGCTCTCGCCCTGAAAGATCCTCACAACGACGAATTGCTGATGATCGCTGAGGGTGCTGACAGTCCTGACCCGGCTCACCGGAACGACGGTATTGCGCTCGATGATGGGCAGGTAGTGGCCGCTTTCGAAGTGCTCGCCGATGCGTTGGGTGGTCTCGATGCCCAGCGTGTACGGGCACACATCCGTCAGCACCACTTCCTCCAGCGCCGAGTCGCGCGCTTTTAGGGCGGCCTGAATTGCTGCGCCTTGAGCAACCACCTCGTCGGGGTTGAGCGTGATGGACGGGAAGCGGCCGAACAGGCTGGCCGTCAGTTTACGGATCAGCGGCATGCGCGTGGTGCCGCCCACCAGCAGGATTTCATCCAGATCGGCAATACGGATGCGCGCGTCACGCAGCGCTCGTTCGATCGGGGCGCGCAGACGGTCCAGCAGGGGCGCGTAGAGCTCGATCAGTTGCTCCTGGGTCACTGGCTTGCGCCACTCGCGATCGCCATGACGCAGCACGAAATCAACACTCGCTTCCTGGCCCAGCGCTTTACGCACGCGCTCGGCTTCGCGGCGAAGGGATTGCTTCACCGTCAGTGCAGGTGGAAATTCACTCTCTTGCTTGTGCAGCGCCACGAAATGCTCAAGCAGCACATTGTCAAAGTCCTCGCCGCCGAGGAAGTTATCCCCGGCGCTGGCGCGCACTTCCATGACACCGTCGAACAGCTCCAGGATCGACACATCGAATGTCCCTCCGCCCAGGTCAAATACCAGAAACGACGTCTCGCCTTCTTTCTGATGCAGCCCGTAGGCCAGCGCTGCCGCGGTCGGTTCATTGATGAGTTTTTCGACCTTCAGGCCGGCCAGTTCGCCGGCCACTTTTGTGGCCTTGCGCTGCGCATCGCTGAAATATGCCGGCACGCTGATTACCGCTTCAGTCACCGGCTCGCCGAGCGCCCGCTCGACGTCTGCTTTCAGGCTTTTCAGCACCAGCGCCGACAGCTCTTCCGGACGATATTTGCGCGCGCCGAGCTTCACTTCATGCGCGCTGCCCATGTGCCGCTTGAACAGCGCCGTGGTTGTGCCCGGATGAGTTTGCAGACGCTCCTGGGCTGCCTTGCCCACCAACACCTGTCCGTCGTCATCCAGCCCGACGACGCTGGGCGTCAGCAGTTCACCCAGCGCATTGCTGACCAGTTGCGTGCCGCCATCGCGCCATACGGCGACCAGACTGTTGGTGGTGCCGAGATCTATGCCGACGATCATGCCGAATATGCTCCTTGCGGGACTGCTGTGTGACTGTCCGAATAAATGAAAATGACGCTCTAGGTAAGGCGTATCGGCGACAGGTGGCGCGGCTTTAGACAGAGCATTGGACGATGACCGGCTGGCAGTGACAGGGGACAGCGCGCGGCGAATACATTAACGGAGCAGGCGAAAGGTATCTCGCACATGCTCGGTGAGCGTTGTCGGGTTCTCCATGGCAGCGAAGTGGCCACCGTGCTCGGCCTCTGCGAAGAATCGCAGGTCGTCGAAACGCGCCTCTGCCCAGCGCCGGGACAGGCGAAGCAGCTCGCCCGGGAACATGCTCACGCCTGCCGGGATGGGTATGGCGCGTGCAGGGCCTTGCTGTTGCATTTCGCGCATTCCTTCCCAATAGAACCGGACCGAGCTGGGTCCCGCATTGGGCAGCCAGTACAGCATGATGTCGTCGATCAACGCATCGACCTCAATGACTCGCTCGGGCTCTGCGCCGCTGTCGGAGGCATCCTGGAACAGCGCGTAAATCCACGCCGCCAGGCCAACGGGCGAATCTGCCAGGCCGAAGCCTATCGATTGCGGCCGGGTGCTTTGCACCTTCATGTAGCCGGACAGCTCTCGCTCATAGCGTTGCGCATCAGCCAGCATGCCTTGCTCTTCAGGGGTGGCCTGCGCGATTTCATCTTCAGTGGGTTGGTACATCACCATATTCAGGTGAATACCGATCAGGCCAGGCGGACGCATGTGCCCAAGCGCGGTAGTCACTGCCGCGCCCCAATCCCCACCCTGGGCGGCCCAGCGCTGGCCATATCCCAAGCGGTCCATCAATTGCGCCCAGGCCGAAGCGGTCTTGCCTACGCCCCAACCGGGTGAACGTGGTTTATCACTGAAACCAAACCCTGGAAGTGCGGGGATCACCAAATGGAATGCATCGCTGGCGTCGCCGCCATGGGCGGTCGGGTCGGTAAGTGGCCCGACCATCGCCCTGAACTCCAGAATGGAGCCAGGCCAGCCGTGGGTCATTAGCAAGGGCAGGGCGTCAGGGTGAGGCGAGCGTATGTGAAGAAAGTGAATGCCAAGACCGTCGATCTCGGTCCGGCTGCTGTTCCATTGGTTGAGTTGCGCTTCAGTGGCGCGCCAGTCATAACCGTTGCGCCAGCGTTCGACCAGCGCGCGAAGGCGTTCAAGCCGTGGCCCCTGGCTGTTGTCGGAGACGGTTTCCGGGTCAGGCCAGCGGGTTTGCGCCAGGCGCTGGGCCAGATCGTCGAGTTGCGCCTGGGGAATTTGAAGAGGAAACGATTCGATAGGGTGTGTCATTGCTTGATCCCTTGCACATGAGTACGGGCCAATGTGTCACGGACGGATGCCCATTCACGTTGGCCATAACGGTCGTTGTCCAGACTGAGCAGCTTGCCGCGTCCACTCATCATGTCTCGCAGGTATTGCATGCCTTGCCAGGCGGGGAAGGGCTTGTCACTGGCAGGCGTGAGCGCACGCACCATGTAGATCAGGGCGGACAGCGTGCCGATATTCCCGGGGCGCAGGGTGCGGTAATGCTGCCCGGTCAGCGCGGTGAGGATGTTGGCAATCTGCGCGGGGGAGACGCTGTTGCCGGCAATGCGCAGGAAACGCGGCGTGTTGTGATCGAGCGCGGCATCGGCGGTGAAGGCAGCGACGTCGTCCTTCGCAGTGAAGTCCAGCGGCTGTTGCGCATCGCCGAAATGCAGCACTCGGCGGCCGGGGAGCACAATAGGCGCGTCGCCTTCGAGCAGCTCCAGAAAGCCACCGTTGAGGATTGAGGTGACGGCGATGTCGGCTGTATCGAGACGGGTGGCGAAGCGCCGGCGAAGGTCCAGGTTGCGGTTCTCCCCAGGACGGGTGCGGGTGTAGTCGAGCGAATAATCCGAGGGAATGAACTTGGGGACCCCAGCGGCAACAGCGGCCTGCAACAGCCTGCCTTGCTGCTCGATGATCACCTCTTCCAGGCCGTTGAGCGTGGACACCACGCAACCTGAGCCGGCAATGGCACCGCGCAGGCCTTGAGCGTCATCCAGGGAAACGGGCGTGACGGTGACGCCGCTGCTGCGCAGAGCCGTCAGCCGGGCTTGTTCAGTGCCTGGCCTAACCAGCGCGAGGACATGGGCGCCGCGCTTAACCAGCGCCCGGACCAGACGTTGGCCCAAGTCTCCTGTTGCGCCAGCAACCACAATGGGTAAAGCAGTAGTTTGATCCACAAAGCGCCTTCCTGGTCGGTGTGAAAGGGGTGAGGAGGAGCGGCTGCCTGCGCCGATTTAACTGAACGTTACCGTTTAGTTGACGCGCAAACAAGGGGCAGGTAAGTTGCCGCCCATGACGTTGATCACGACCAAATCCAAAGGTGGCAGGCCCAGGCAAAGCCAGGCGGGCGATGCCGAGCGTCGATTGCTGGATGCTGCGCTGCAGCGCTTTTTAGCCAAGGGCGTCGAAGGCACTTCATGCGAAGACATCGCCCGGGCGGCCGGCGCCAGCAAAGCCACCCTCTATGCGCGCTATGCCAATAAAGAAGCGTTGTTCGAAGCCGTGGTGCGCCGCCATGTCGCGACCTTGTTGGCGCCTGCCGAGGCGATTCCCGCGCTCCCGCTGGAAGGTCGCCTGAGACACGTGGGCCAAGGCATCCTCGAGCATGCGCTGCAGCCCGAGACCCTGGCCATGATGCGCATGGTGATAGCCACTTCCAGTCGGACCCCGCTGCTGGCGGCCGAAGTGAACCGTATTGGCTGGGAAGGCGGCTTCACCAGAGTGCGTTCGGCCATCATGGCAGGCTCGGACCAACCCTCGGATCCTGATGCGCTGGCCCTTCAATTCATCGACTTGGTGTTCGCGCCCCATCAGCTCAGAGCGTTGTTGGGGGGAGACCGGGAGCAGTTGGTCCAAACCATTCCGGAGCGGGTGGAGTGGGGATTGAAGCTGGTGCGGGCCGCTGGTTTGTTGGGATGAGTGCTTTGTTTCTAACGGGGCATGCGCATAGCACGGCTCGTTTGAGCATGCATGCTGACGACGCTAATGCTGTTAGCTGCTAAAAGCCCTGAGCCCTCACAGTGAGCATCAATCCGACAAACGCCGACACTCGTCCAGCAGATGCGCTTCACCTGAACGTGAGCGTTGTATAGATCCAATACAGCAAAGCGACTGCACTGATGGCCGCCCCCAGTATGCAAACCGCCACCCACCCAAAGTGCGCGTAGGTATAAGTCGCCGCAATGGCGCCCAAGCCACTCCCGACGGAGTAAAAACACATATAAGCCCCAACGAGCCGGCTTTGAGCATCGGGCCGCGCGGCGAAGATCAAGCTTTGATTGGTGACATGAACCGCTTGCACAGCGAAATCCAGCAATACCACGCCTGCGATCATCGCCAGCAGGGAGCTTTCGACAAACGCAGTGGGCAACCATGAAAAAGTCAGCAACGCCAAAGCCACACCAGTGGTGCGATTGCCGAGCCCTTGGTCCGTCAGTCGCCCGGCCCGCGCGGCAGCCAGTGCGCCGGCGACTCCGGCCAAGCCGAAAAGTCCGATCTGGGTATGTGACAGCGACAGGGGAGGCGCACTGAGCGGCAGAACCATTGAAGTCCACAACACACTGAACGCTGCGAAGATGAGCAAGGCGAAAGTGCCCCTGACGCGCAGCGTGCGCTCTGTCAGATACAGCTGGAATACTGAGTGCAATAACGGCCAGTAACCGCCTTTCGCAGGGAGCGTGGTGGAGGCGGGCATGGTCCGGAATAACACCATCGCGATGCCGACCATCAAAATGGCGGACACGAAATAAACGCCTCGCCAGCCCGCCAGGTCAGCGACCGCCCCCGAGACGAAACGGGCAAGGAGAATACCCAGCACGACGCCACTGGTTACGGTGCCGATAGCCTCGCCCCGCTGCTCGGGGCTCGCCAATGTCGCGGCATAGGCAACCACCACTTGAACCACCACCGCCATCAGACCCACCAGCACCATCGCGCCGAGCAGCATGCCCCACGTCTGGGCCATGCCAACGGCGCACAGCGCCAGAGCGGACAGAAGCAACTGGGTGAGGATGAGTTTTTTGCGATTAAGCAGGTCGCCTAGCGGCACGATGAACAGCAGCCCCACTGCGTACCCGGCTTGGGTCGCAGTGACCACGACACCGATGGTGCCGGGCGAGACCGACAGGCTGGCGGCCATGGACTCCAGCAAAGGCTGGGCAAAATAGACGTTTGCCACTGCCAATGCGCAGGTCACCGCGAAGAGAAAGGTTTGATAGCGGCTCAGCGAGGAAGTCGAAGTGCCGCGGGAAGAGTTGGCATGGCCGCCGGTAGCCTTGTTGGCTTCGAGATCCATTATTACCGGGGCAGGAGATTTGAGCGGCATCAGTCCATCCTTGGATCTGGTTTTGAAACAAAACCGGGACGGGGGTTTTAGCAAATCCGGTTATCTGAGCGCAACCATCTCGAAGGCACTGCGCAGCTAGCGATTACTGGGTGCGGACGGAGGCTTTTTGATAAGCCGCTTCGCTTGGCCAAGCGCCTGTACGGAGTTGTAATCACAAAAAAGCCCGCACAATGCGGGCCTCTTCGTCTGTAGCGGATTTTCCAGGACGCGTTGCGCGAACCTGAATCAATAATGGTGCACCTGACGGGATTCGAACCCATGACCCCTGCCTTCGGAGGGCAGTACTCTATCCAGCTGAGCTACAGGTGCAATGCGGGCGCCATAATACTCATCTGGCCGACGTGCGTCCATGCCGGTGACTCACTGTTCTCAATTTCACACGTTTCGGCACATTGGCGGCTACGCTGATTCGCATTCATAACACCCCAACCCCAGCCGTTCTTTTTTTCGAACGCACTCTTGTCCTTTAAGCCTGTTGTCCCTAGGATTCGTTTGAGATTTCAAACGCCCCGCCCGGCCTTTCTTCTATTCTCCAACCAGGGCCGGCGACAGTCTTATCCGGCGGCAGTCTCGGTCGAGGCGCCCGCACACAACCATTCGCTCCGCCGCGCGCGGTGCTGTTCAGGAGGCCGCAATGCAGCTCAAAGACTCGAAGTTGTTCCGCCAGCAGGCGTACATCAATGGCGCCTGGGCTGATGCCGACAGTGGCCAGACCATCAAGGTCAACAACCCGTCGACCAACGAGATTCTCGGCACTGTGCCAAAGATGGGCGCTGCTGAAACCCGCCGCGCCATCGAGGCCGCTGACAAGGCGCTGCCGGCCTGGCGTGCGCTGACCGCCAAAGAGCGTGGCGCCAAGCTGCGTCGTTGGTTCGAACTGATGATTGAAAACCAGGACGACCTCGGTCGCCTGATGACCCTGGAGCAGGGCAAGCCGCTGGCCGAGGCCAAAGGCGAAATCACTTACGCGGCTTCCTTTATCGAGTGGTTTTCCGAAGAGGCCAAGCGCGTCTATGGCGACGTGATTCCGGGCCATCAGCCGGACAAGCGCCTGATCGTCCTCAAGCAGCCAATTGGCGTCACTGCGGCGATCACGCCGTGGAACTTCCCTGCCGCCATGATCACCCGCAAGGCCGGCCCGGCGCTGGCGGCAGGCTGCACCATGGTGCTCAAGCCTGCTTCGCAAACCCCTTACTCCGCACTTGCTCTGGCTGAACTGGCCGAGCGCGCTGGCATTCCGGCGGGCGTGTTCAGCGTGGTGACCGGCAGCGCGGGTGATATCGGCAGCGAACTGACCAGCAACCCGATCGTGCGCAAACTGTCGTTCACCGGCTCGACCGAGATCGGTCGCCAGTTGATGGCTGAATGCGCCCACGACATCAAGAAAGTCTCGCTGGAACTGGGTGGCAACGCGCCGTTCATCGTGTTCGACGACGCTGACCTGGATAAGGCCGTTGAAGGCGCGATCATTTCCAAGTACCGCAACAACGGGCAGACCTGCGTCTGCGCCAACCGCATCTACGTGCAGGACGCGGTCTACGACGCTTTTGCCGAGAAGCTGCAGGTGGCTGTCGCCAAGCTGAAAGTAGGCGATGGCCTGGCGGAAGGCACGACGACTGGTCCGCTGATCGACGAAAAGGCCGTGGCCAAGGTCAAGGAACACATCGCTGACGCTTTGAGCAAAGGCGCGAAAGTGCTGAGTGGCGGCAACAGCCTGGAAGGCAACTTCTTCGAACCGACTATCCTCGTCAACGTGCCGAAAAACGCCGCCGTGGCCAAGGAAGAAACCTTCGGTCCGCTGGCCCCGCTGTTCCGCTTCAAAGACGAAGCCGAAGTGATCGCCATGGCCAATGACACCGAGTTCGGGCTGGCGTCGTATTTCTACGCGCAAAACCTGAGCCGAGTGTTCCGCGTGGCGGAAGCGCTGGAGTACGGCATGGTGGGCATCAACACCGGCCTGATCTCCAACGAAGTCGCGCCGTTCGGTGGCGTCAAGGCATCCGGTCTTGGCCGTGAAGGCTCCAAGTACGGCATCGAAGATTATCTGGAAATCAAATACCTCTGCCTCAGCATCTGAACCCGCTGAGTGGCAGACTGAAGGACTGTTCGACAACCTGCGGGACGCGAGAGCGCCGTTTCGCAGGTTTCAGTGGCACCAACCTATTGGTGGCCGGGAGGCCGCGACAGTCGATCATCGTATGCTGTTGCTGTTGACCCCCGCTGCTTGATCCTTGAACCGCGCCGCCCGATGAGCGGCGAATGAGGAAATGATGAGCAAAACTAACGCATCCCTGATGAAACGCCGCGAAGCTGCTGTCCCACGCGGCGTTGGTCAAATTCACCCGATCTTCGCTGAGTCCGCGAAGAACGCCACCGTCACCGACGTCGAAGGCAACGAGTTCATCGACTTCGCCGGCGGTATTGCGGTATTGAACACCGGTCACCTGCACCCGAAAATCGTGGCGGCCGTACAAGAGCAGCTGACCAAGCTGACCCACACCTGCTTCCAGGTGCTCGCGTACGAGCCTTACGTCGAGCTGTGCGAAAAGATCAACGCCAAAGTCCCGGGCGATTTCGCCAAGAAAACCCTGCTGGTCACCACCGGTTCGGAAGCGGTTGAAAACGCCGTCAAGATCGCCCGCGCCGCGACAGGCCGTGCAGGCGTCATCGCCTTCACCGGCGCTTACCATGGCCGCACCATGATGACCCTGGGTCTGACCGGCAAAGTCGTGCCGTACTCGGCCGGCATGGGCCTGATGCCGGGCGGTATCTTCCGCGCCATTTACCCGAACGAGCTGCACGGCGTCAGCGTTGACGATTCGATTGCCAGCATCGAACGCATCTTCAAGAACGACGCCGAGCCGAAAGACATCGCCGCGATCATCATCGAGCCGGTGCAGGGCGAGGGCGGGTTCTACGTCGCGCCTAAAGCCTTCATGGCGCGCCTGCGTGAACTGTGCGACAAGCACGGCATTCTGCTGATCGCTGACGAAGTGCAGACCGGCGCTGGCCGTACCGGTACCTTCTTCGCCATGGAGCAGATGGGCGTGAGCGCCGACCTGACCACCTTCGCCAAATCCATCGCCGGTGGTTTCCCGTTGGCCGGCGTGTGCGGCAAGGCCGAATACATGGACGCCATCGCGCCGGGCGGTCTGGGCGGTACGTATGCCGGTAGCCCGATCGCGTGCGCTGCTGCGCTGGCGGTCATGGAGGTGTTCGAAGAAGAGCATCTGCTTGATCGTTGCAAGGCCGTTGGCGAGCGCCTGGTCACTGGCCTGCGTGCCATCCAGGCCAAGTACCCGGTCATCGGTGAAGTCCGCGCACTGGGCGCCATGATCGCCGTCGAGTGCTTCGAGAATGGCGACACCCACAAACCTAACGCTGCTGCCGTGGCACAAGTGATTGCCAAGGCCCGTGACAAGGGGCTGATCCTGCTGTCCTGCGGCACCTATGGCAACGTACTGCGCGTGCTGGTCCCGCTGACCTCGCCGGACGAGCAGTTGGACAAGGGCCTGAAGATCATCGAAGAATGCTTCGCTGAAATCGCCTGACTTCATGCCGATGAGCTGCAGGCACATTTGATAAAAATGTGACCGCTCCATCAGGAAAAACCTGCTTCGGCAGGTTTTTTCGTTAATGAGATCAGAAATTTCTCTCTCGGTTTGTCCCCCTTCTCAGTCTTTGACTAAGGTAAGGAGACTGATGCCGGAGAGTCATGATGACCGTTGTAGAGGCGCTAGCCGTTCCCCGCGTGTTGATCGCTGAAGCGGACCCGTGGGCCCGTGAGATGCTCAACGAATTGGTCCTGGATGTACGTTGCGACGCGCAACTGGATATCTGTTCAAACGGCCGTGAGGCCATCGAGCTGATGAGCGGGTACATCCCGGACCTGGTGATCGCATCCCGTGAGTTACCGGGCGTCGACGGACTGAGCCTGCTTCGCGGGCTGCGGCAGTTGCGTCGCCAGCCGCCGGTTCGTTTCATTCTGCTGAGCAGTCGCAGCGACAGCGTCAGTGTCCGCGAGGCCGTGCAGCTGGCGCCCACCGCCTACCTCACCAAACCCCTGAACATGGAAGGCCTGCGCCAACGGCTGGAAACGCTGCTGTTGCAGGATGGCGCGCAGGTTGCCTGTGCGGTACCGGCGTTGGCGCCGGGTGTCGGGCTGGATGCGTTTCTGGAGAAGCGCCGGGAAGTGGCCGATGGCGGGCCGCTATTCGTTGATGTGACGGCGGCGGTGGCCAGCAGTCGAGGGGCATCGGGTGTTGACCTGAAGCTGCTGGAAAAGGCGTTGAGCCACGACCCCCACGTTACCGCACTGCTGATTGCCGCGGCGAGCAGCGCGTCGCAACACCAGGGCAAGCCCGTGCAAACACTGGGTCAGGCGCTTGCCGTGCTGGGTGGCACCCAGAGCGTCAACCTGGTTCAGGGTCTGGCGCTCAAGCGCGGCGCGGTGCTGACGGATGCAGCGTTATTGCTTCACGCCACCGAAATCTGGGAGGTCTCGCAACGCACCGCCGAATGCGCGCGCACGCTGGCGCGCAAGCTGGATCTGGATCATGAGCGTTGTTATTGCGCCGGTTTGCTCAGGGGCCTGGGCGAGCTGACGGTGCTGCGCTGTTTGCAGGGCTGGCTGATTGCCGGCGGTTCGCTGGATGAGGCAACTGTTCGCCGCGCGCTGGCGCAGTATTCGGCCTCGTTCGGCTCGGCTTTGCGTACGCGCTGGCGGCTGCCGCTGGAGCTGCGCGAGTTGATCGCGGCGGTGTATCAATACAACACCGGCGTTTTTACCCGCGAAATTTTGGCAATGAATGTCGCGGGACAAATGGGCTCACTGGGACTTGAAGACCCGCTGCAGGCGCTGGCAAAAAGCAAATCGGCCCGACTGCTGAAGATCAGCGAGTCGGATCTGGAAGGGATGCGTCGCAAGACGGTGGCTTAGCCAGAGGCTGATTTCAGAAAAGCAGGCCTATACCAACACGATCTGATTCTTGCCCTGGCGCTTGGCCTGGTA
The DNA here is from genome assembly GCF_013201545.1 of Pseudomonas graminis. Taxonomy (NCBI): domain Bacteria; kingdom Pseudomonadati; phylum Pseudomonadota; class Gammaproteobacteria; order Pseudomonadales; family Pseudomonadaceae; genus Pseudomonas; species Pseudomonas graminis. Next base: position 1,476,928 of record NZ_CP053746.1, on the reverse strand, counting down.
CATCGCGGCGTCAGAGCGGGCGTAGAGCGCTTCAAGGCTCTGGTCCTGTTCGCCGAGGTTGGTCAGCCCCTGACTGGCGGTGATACCGAAGGTTTTGTCATTGCACTGAAAGCTCAGGCGCTGAATCTCACGCTGTAACCGCTCGGCAATCTGCTGGGCCATTTCCGGCGCACAGCCTGGGAATACGGCGGCAAATTCCTCACCACCGATCCGCCCGAACAGATCCCCACGGCGCAGCGTCTTGCGCCCGCATTCGGCAATGCGTTGCAGCACCAGATCACCTTCCTGGTGGCCGTAGGTGTCGTTGACCAGCTTGAAATCATCCACGTCCAGCAACAGGAACGCCATCGGCGTGCCCTGCAGACGCGCCTGCTCGAACTCGCGTTGAGCGCATTCGAAGAAGTGCCGGCGGTTGCTGCTCTGGGTGAGAACGTCGGTGGTGGCCAAACGCTGCAGCTCGTCTTCGAGGTGCTTCTTCTCGGTGATGTCTTCGGCGATGCCCACCACGATCAGGCGCTGACTGTGCTCGACCTGATGACTGACAAAGCATTTGTCGCTCAGCCAGCGGACCTGGCCGTCAGCACGAATGATCCGGTACTCGCGGTCTTCGATGGAGCCCTTCTCAAGCACTTCGCTCAGGCTGCGCTCGGCGTAGTCCAGATCGTCGGGGTAAATGCTGTCGCGCCACTCGCTGTAGTCCGCGAGCAGCAAGCCGGCCGAGCGGCCGAAAATGCGCTCGTAGGCGGGGCTGACATAGATCATGCGTTGCGTCTGCCAGTCGAACGCCCATAACACGGCGTTGACGCTGACCAGCAGAGAACTGAACAGCTGCTCGCGCTCGCTGAGGCGCGCCACTTCCGCCTGGGCATGCATCAGCGCCAGAAGGGTTTCTGCTGCGGCGGGTGTCTCAACGTGGGGAGTCTGGTTGTCCATGAGCACTGCATCTCAGAATAAGGTGCGGCGCATGCCACAACATGTCACACAGCATAGTGCGAAGGTGTTAGTGAGATAGGACTAATGGCACTAAGTTCCGATCGGTGCCACCCAGACGAATGGTCACCGATCAACGGCATCAAGCGTGGTGAGGCCGCAGCGAGTAGGTTTTCAGCTGATCGGCGAAGTCACGCAGCGACTGAATACCGCTGGCTTCGGCCTCGTGGATCCATTCCTTGATGGCCGCCAGCATGTCGTGACCATTGCTGCTGGTCTTCGCCCAGATCTGCTGCAGTGCCAGACGTTTCTCGTAGATCACTTTCAGTGCCTGGCTGTGCTCCAGCATGGTCTGGATGCGCGCTTGATGCTTGTCTTCAAGCAGGCTGGGCTCGCGGGAAAGCAGGCGTTTGGCACGTCGGAACTGATGACGTACAGAGGCATCGGCTTTCGCCAGTTCCTGCGCAACCAACGGCGCGATGACCAACTTGCGGTACTGGGCCATGATCTGGAACCGGTTGTTCAAGATCGCCATCGCCGTGTCCATGTCCAGATGGCCCTTGCCTTCAACGCGGTGCGCAATCGGCGCGACCCGCTGCACTTTTGCCAGGCGCAGCCAGCTGAACACTTTGATCCACGCCCAGCCCATGTCGAACTCCCAGCGCTTGACCGACAGCTTGGCCGAGTTGGGGTAGGTGTGGTGGTTGTTATGCAGCTCTTCACCGCCGATCAAAATGCCCCAGGGCACCAGATTGGTGGCTGCGTCGCGGCATTCGAAGTTGCGATAGCCGACCGCGTGGCCAAGGCCGTTGACCACGCCCGCCGCCCACACCGGAATCCACATCATCTGGATCGCCCAGACGGTGATGCCGATCACGCCGAACAGGGCGAGATCAATCACGCCCATGATCGCCACACCCAACAGGGGATAACGCGAATATAGGTTGCGCTCGATCCAGTCCTCGGGACAGTTTTTGCCGTAGATGCGCAGCGTCTCCGGGTTTTCCGCTTCGGCGCGGTACAGCTCGGCGCCCTTGCGCAGCACGGTTGACAGGCCCTTGATGACCGGACTGTGCGGGTCATCGACGGTTTCGCATTTGGCGTGGTGCTTGCGGTGGATAGCGGTCCACTCGCGGGTGTTCTGCGCCGTGGTGAGCCACAGCCAGAAACGGAAAAAGTGCTTGAGCCCTGCGTTGAGTTCCAGGGAGCGATGCGCTGAATAGCGATGGAGGTAGACCGTGACGCCGACGATGGTGACGTGTGTCATCGCCAGGGTGACTGCGACCAATTGCCAGACGGAAAGGTCGAGCAGACCGTTGTTCCACATAGGCTGAGTTGCCCTCGGTTGTAACGCGTGCGATGTACGGATCCGCCTGAACGGACCCTGAGACAGAAGGGCGCATTATCACTTAGCTCACAGATAAAAACAGTCGGTGTTTCAGAGAAGCGTCGCAAGATGTTTCTTGCTCTATAATTTCCGACTTTCGCAAGGTCGTTTCTATTTATGTCGAGCATTACCCGGGATGCGCTACGCACCGCAACGTTGTACGGGCTTGTGTCGATGGTGTGGCTGGCGATCAATGACTACTTGCTGCCGCGGCTGATTGAAGAGCCGGCCGTGCTGGCGCGAGCGCAACAGGCTGGCGGTTACCTTTGGCTGGCGCTTAGCGCAGTGCTGATTTATCTGGCTCGCTCGCGACTGCTGGGGTTCATGGGCATCGCCGAGTTGGCGCGCCGGGATGAGGACATGCAGCGTTTGCGACTGGCCGCGGCCGTGTTCGATACCACGCTGGAAGGCGTGCTGGTCACTGATGCCACAGGCGTGATCGTGCATGTGAATCGCGCCTTCAGCGAGATCACCGGGTATCAGCAGGACGAAGTGCTGGGTTTGCGCCCGAGTACGTTCAAATCAGGGCGCCATGGCCCTGAATTCTACGAACGCATGTTCAAGACCATTCTCAGCGCCGGGCAGTGGAGCGGCGAGATCTGGAACCGGCGCAAAAGCGGCGAGATCTACCCGCAGTGGCAAAGCATTCGTCCGATCAGGGATGAGCAGGGCAAGATCACTCAATTCGTTGCGGTGTTTTCCGACATTTCTTCGATCAAGCATTCCGAGCGCGAGCTGGCGCATCTCGCCCATTACGACCCGCTGACCGGTCTGCCCAATCGCCTGCTGTTCACTGACCGTGCCGAACAGGCGCACACCCACGCACGTCGCAACAAGCGCAGCCTGGCGCTGTTGCTCGTCGATCTGGACCACTTCAAGCACATCAACGAAAGCCTCGGCCACAGCGCCGGGGACGAAGTGTTGAAAGCTGCTGCCGAGCGCCTCCAAATCCATCTGGAGAAGGGCGTCACGCTGGCGCGGCTGGGCGGCGACGAATTCGCGATTCTGCTCGAAAACGCCCAGCAGGTCGCTCAATCCGCCGAACTGGCGCAGACCATTCTGGAGGGACTGCGTGAGCCTTTTATGGTCAGCGGGCAATCGCTGTTTCTGACGGCCAGCGTCGGCATCAGCATCTTCCCCTACGATGCGCTGACCGCCGAACAGCTATTGCGTAATGCCGACGCCGCGCTGTCTCAGGCCAAGCATCAGGGGCGTGAAAGCTACGCGATGTACACCGCCGAATTGACTGCCCATGCCCAGCGCCGCGTCGAGTTGGCCGCCGAGCTGCGACAGGCTGTCGAGGAGCACGAACTGCGAGTGTTTTATCAGCCGATTCATAACCTCCACAGCCGCTGTATCGAGGGCGTTGAGGCGTTGGTGCGCTGGCAGCATCCGGCGCGCGGTATGGTCTCGCCCGGTGAATTTATCCCCATCGCCGAGCAAAGCGGACTGATCGCCGACATCGACAACTGGGTGCTGACCGAAGCCTGTCGGCAGATGGGGGAGTGGCTTGCGGAGGGCGTGGCGATCTCCTACGTCGCGGTCAACGTGTCCAGTCGACTGTTTGGTCGTGGAGATCTTGATCGTCGGGTGGCCAAGGTGCTGGACGAAACCGGCCTGGCGCCGGAGTTTCTGGAGCTGGAGGTCACCGAAAGCGCGATCATGGACGACCCCGACCAAGCCATCGAACAGATGCACCGACTGCGGGACCTGGGGCTGAAATTGTCTATCGACGATTTCGGCACAGGGTATTCCTCGCTGCTGCGGCTCAAGCGCATGCCGGTGCAGAAACTCAAAATCGATCAGGGGTTTGTGGCCGGATTGCCGGACGACGATGACGACATCGCTATCGTCAACGCCATCATCGCTCTGGCACGGGCCATGGGCATGCGCGTGCTGGCAGAAGGCATTGAGCAGGCCAATCAAGCCGGCTTCCTGCTCAAGCACAACTGTGAACTGGGCCAGGGCTACTGGTTTGCGCGGCCCATGCCGGCGGAACAGATCGACTGGCACCATGCGCCGGTTTTTGTCTCTGCTTAAGACGGCAGCATGGCCACCGCTTACAGGTCCCATCGCCGCTTTTAAAGCGGCTGGCTGAACACACCCTCCGTAAATGCCTTTTGGTTATATCTGCATTCTTAAATAGTCTTTTTAAGAATATCTCTGCGTCTCTAATATCGCGCTCACGCCACAAGCAGCGTTTGCCCCCACGCTGCGGCAAAAATCTTTCAAGGAGCACGAACATGAGCGCATCTCTACGTAGCGTTGACGGCCAGGACGAAGCAAGCATTTTGCGTGAAATTCAAAGCGCGCTGCGTGACCTGCGCTTTGGCGCGGTTGAGATCACGGTGCATAACGCGCAGGTGGTCCAGATCGAGCGCAAGGAGAAATTCCGCCTGCAGAATCCGAGCAACAAGCAGGGTTGAGCCACGCTCCCGCATGACGAACACCGCATGACCTAGAACTAGAAAAATCCAACAACACCATTTGTCCAGGAGCCTGATTCATGTCCATTCGTCGTTATGCGCTGGCCGCGCTCGCCAGTGCGGTGTTTGCCGGTTCTGCTGTCGCCAAGGATTTCACCCTGCTGAACGTCTCTTACGACCCTACGCGCGAGCTGTATCAGGACTACAACGCCGAATTCATCAACTACTGGAAAAAATCCCATCCGGGCGACACCGTGAAGATCAACCAGTCCCACGGTGGATCGGGCAAGCAGGGCCGCTCGGTGATCGACGGCTCGCCTGCCGACGTGGTGACGCTGGCGCTCGCCGGCGACATCGACGAAATCGCCAAGCTGGGCAAGACCGTTCCCGCGGACTGGCAAACCAAGCTGCCGGACTCGAGCACCCCGTACACCTCGACCATCGTGTTCCTGGTGCGCAAGGGCAACCCGAAAGGCATTCATGACTGGGCCGACCTGATCAAGGACGGCGTGTCGGTGATCACGCCAAATCCGAAAACCTCGGGCGGCGCGCGCTGGAATTTCTTGGCCGCTTACGGCTATGGCCTGAAATCCAATGGCGGCGATGAAGCCAAGGCTAAGGAATACATCGGCAAGCTGTTCAAGCACGTGCCTGTGCTGGACACCGGTGCGCGCGGTTCGACCATCACTTTCGTCAACAACGGTCAGGGTGATGTGTTGCTGGCGTGGGAAAACGAAGCCTTTCTGGCGCTGAAAGAAGACGGCGGCGCCGACAAGTTCGACATCGTCGTACCTTCGCTGTCGATTCTGGCCGAACCTCCCGTGGCCGTTGTCGAGAAGAACGCCGAGAAGCACGGCACCACCGAGATCGCCACTGAATACCTCAAGCACCTGTACAGCAAGGAAGGTCAGGAAATCGCGGCGAAAAACTTCTATCGTCCTCGTGACACAGAAGTCGCGGCCAAGTACGAGAAGCAGTTCCCTAAACTGAATCTGCTGACCATCGATAAAGATTTCGGCGGCTGGAAGTCGGCTCAACCCAAGTTCTTCGATGACGGCGGTGTGTTCGATCAGATCTATATCCCGCAGTAACTGCAGCGCCCCACGGAATAAAAGGACCCGGACTTGTTCCGGGTAACGTGTGTAAACCAAGGACTTTTATGTCGCGACGCATATCCCCCGTCATACCCGGCTTCGGGCTGACGCTGGGCTACACATTGGTGTACCTCAGTCTGATTGTGCTGATACCGCTTGCGGTCATGTTCATCCACGCGTCCCAGCTGAGCGCCGTTCAGTTCTGGAACATCGTCACGGCGCCTCGCGTGCTCGCAGCGCTCAGGTTGAGTTTCGGCACCGCGTTTTTCGCAGCGATCATCAACGGCGTCATCGGCACGCTGCTGGCCTGGGTGCTGGTGCGTTACACCTTCCCCGGTCGCAAGATCATCGACGCGATGATCGATCTGCCCTTCGCATTGCCCACCGCCGTGGCCGGTATCGCGCTGACCGCGCTGTACGCGCCGAATGGTTTCATCGGCCAGTTCGCTGCCGATATGGGCATCAAAATCGCTTACACCCCGTTCGGCATCACCCTGGCGTTGACCTTCGTCACCCTGCCGTTTGTGGTGCGCACGGTTCAGCCGGTGCTGGCGGACATCCCCCGGGAAGTCGAAGAAGCCGCGGCGTGCCTTGGCGCAAAACCCCTTCAGGTGTTTCGTCACATCCTCGTGCCGGCCTTGTTGCCTGCCTGGTTGACCGGCTTCGCGCTGGCTTTTGCCCGGGGTGTCGGTGAGTACGGCTCGGTGATTTTCATCGCCGGCAACATGCCGATGAAGACCGAAATCCTGCCGTTGCTGATCATGGTCAAGCTCGACCAATACGACTACACGGGCGCCACGGCGATTGGCGTGATGATGCTGCTGGTCTCGTTCGTGCTGTTGCTGCTGATCAATCTGTTGCAGCGACGCATCGAAACCCCTAACTGAGGAGGCGCACCTATGTCTGATTCATCGCTCATTGCTGCGTCCTCCGCCAATGCTGCCCGTCGTGGCAGCGCGGTGTCGCGGCGCATTCTGATCGGCCTTGGCTGGTTGGTCTTCGCGTTCTTCCTGTTGCTGCCGTTGGTGGTGGTGATCGGCCAGGGCTTGAGTAACGGCCTCGGCGGATTCTTCGCGGCCATTCTGGAGCCCGACGCGCTGTCGGCCCTCAAGCTCACCGTGTTCGCAGTGCTGATTTCGGTACCGCTCAACGTGGTCTTCGGCGTCGCCGCAGCCTGGTGCGTGAGCAAATACTCGTTCCGCGGCAAGGCAATTCTGGTCACGTTGATCGACCTGCCGTTCTCGGTCTCACCAGTAATCGCCGGTTTGATTTACGTGCTGATGTTCGGTGCCCGTGGCGTGTTCGGCCCCTGGCTGCAGGAGCACGACATCCAGATCGTCTTCGCCCTGCCGGGTATCGTATTGGCGACCATCTTCGTGACGGTGCCGTTCGTGGCCCGCGAACTGATCCCGCTGATGCAGGAGCAGGGCACCCAAGAGGAAGAAGCCGCGCGCCTGCTGGGTGCCAATGGCTGGCAGATGTTCTGGCATGTGACCGTCCCTAACATCAAATGGGGCCTGATCTACGGCGTGGTGCTGTGTACCGCGCGGGCCATGGGTGAGTTCGGCGCGGTGTCAGTGGTGTCCGGCCACATTCGCGGCGTGACCAATACCCTGCCGCTGCATGTCGAGATTCTCTACAACGAGTACAACCACGTGGCTGCATTTGCCGTGGCGAGCCTGTTATTGATCCTTGCGCTGTTCATCCTGCTGCTCAAGCAGTGGAGCGAAGCGCGCATTAGCCGTCTGCGCAAAAACGCGGCGGAGGAATAATTCATGTCGATCGAAGTCCGTAACGTCAGCAAGAATTTCAACGCCTTCAAGGCCCTCGACGGCATCAGTCTGGATATCCAGAGTGGCGAGCTCGTGGCGCTGTTGGGCCCGTCCGGCTGTGGCAAGACCACGCTGCTGCGCATCATTGCCGGGCTGGAAACGCCGGACAAAGGCAGCATCGTGTTCCACGGCGAGGATGTCTCCGGTCACGACGTGCGTGATCGCAACGTGGGTTTCGTGTTCCAGCACTACGCGCTGTTTCGCCACATGACGGTGTTCGACAACGTCGCCTTCGGCCTGCGCATGAAGCCGAAGAACCAGCGCCCGAACGAGAGCCAGATCGCCGTCAAAGTGCATGAACTGCTGAATATGGTGCAGCTGGACTGGCTGTCGGATCGTTATCCGGAGCAATTGTCGGGCGGCCAGCGTCAGCGGATTGCCCTGGCCCGTGCGTTGGCAGTTGAGCCCAAGGTATTGCTGCTGGACGAGCCGTTCGGCGCGCTGGATGCCAAGGTGCGCAAGGAGCTGCGTCGCTGGCTGGCGCGGCTGCACGAAGACATCAACCTGACCTCGGTATTCGTGACCCACGACCAGGAAGAAGCCATGGAAGTCGCGGACAGGATCGTGGTGATGAACAAGGGTGTGATCGAGCAGATCGGCTCGCCCGGCGATGTCTACGAGAACCCAGCCAGTGATTTCGTGTATCACTTTCTGGGTGATTCAAACCGCCTGCACCTGGGCGAAGACAACCACGTGTTGTTCCGCCCCCACGAAGTGTCGCTGTCCCGGCATGAAGTGGAAGGGCACCACGCAGCGGAGGTACGGGACATCCGTCCGTTGGGCGCCACGACCCGTGTGACGCTGAAAGTCGAAGGGCAACCCGAGCTGATCGAAGCGGAAGTCGTGAAAGACCACGACAGCCTGACCGGACTGGCGCGCGGCGAGACGTTGTTCTTCAAGCCGAAGGTCTGGCAGAAGCGGGAGAGCATCTAGTTCGCTCTCTAATCAAATGGACAGCTCGGCCACCGCGCTGTCTGGGGGTAAATACAAATCTTGTGGGAGCGAGCTTGCTCGCGAAGAGGCTATTACATCCGCTAGATTTTCAGCGGCTGGAATCCAGCCTTCGTGAGCAAGGTGGAGCGCCACCCCGGTCACTCCCACATTCCTTTATCCGCGGGGACATCAGCGATGTCCTTCGACGATCGATCTGACTGGTTGTTAAAACACAGTTCTAAACCGCAGCCTTCTTCAAATCCCGCCGGTGCGTCTTGCCCACTCGCGCCTCGATGGCGTGCTGCAACTTCTTTCTCATTCCCAGCAGAAAAGCCGCTTCGGCGACGACAAACAGCGGGCCGATGATCAGGCCTGTGAGGTCGTCGACAAACGCGGGCTTGCGGCCCTCGTAATAATGGCCCACAAACTGAATAACCCAACCGAGTACGAACAACCCGACGCCTGCGCTAAGCCAGACCATGGTGCTCTGTTGCGCCAGGTGTGCGCCGAGCCACAGACACAGCGCGAGCAGGACACCCATCAGTACGCCGAAGAAGGCATCCAGCCGCAGGTAGAAAAGCGTCGCGGCCAGACTCACCAGCAAGGCGGGGGACACCCAAATCCCGCCGAGGGACCAACTGGTCCAGCCGGGGCGTGACAACAGCACGGCCACCGCAATCACGATCAGGGGAATGCCGACGAAGTGGGTGACGATATTGCGGGTGTCGCGGTGGTAGGCCGCGTACTGGCTGAGATGATCGACGAGGTTTTTCATTGTTATTCCTCTATGGATGCGTGGATCATGCCGCTGATTTTTTAGGCTGAGCCCGCGGGACGGTTCAGCCTGCAACAAAAACGCCGGCTATCAAAAGGAGATTCACATGACGAATGGAACCCAATGGCGCTCATGGTTTATCAACGACCGATGGTTCCGCGATCTGCCTGCGCTGTTGCAGGATAGCTTGCTGACCGGCATGCGGCAGCGCCGGGTGACGCCCGGCAAATCGATCTTCCAGCGGGGGGATCCGGCGCCTGGCCTGTACGCGTTGCTCACGGGCTCGTTGCGCATCAATCCCCTCAAACCGCAGCAAGCGGACATGCCCCCGGCAGAAGGCTATCGGCCGTTCTGGTTTGGCGAGGCCTCGTTGTTCGACGACCTGCCCGCGACCCACGATGTGTTCGCCCAGGACGCGGTCATTCTCCTGCACATGTCCCATGCGCCACTCAAGCAACTGCTGACAGATCACCCGCCGTTGTGGCGCCATTTTCGCGAGCTGCTGGGGCGCAAGCTCGGGCTCGCCGTCCCCGCCCTTGAAGACATCACCCTGATGCCCACCGAGGAACGCGTGGCGTTTCGGCTGCTGATGCTGGCCGAAGCCTACGGCGAGATGGATCGTTCGGTGCGCAGCGTGCCTCTGTCCGACATGGCCTCCAATCGCTGCCTCGGGCTGAGCGCTGAGGTGGTCAAACGGGTACTTGGCGCGTTCGCCGAACGGCAAATCGTGCGCCGCGATCACGACCTGATCCATGTGCTGGACACCGAATGGCTGCGCGAGACGGCGCTTCATCGCCTGACCGGCGCAGGCGCGTGATGGCGTCGCCGGTCAGCGATTCATACCTTCGCGGTACTGGCTGGGCGTCATGCCGGTCCAGCGCTTGAACGCGCGGCTGAAACTGCTGGTGTCAGCGAAGCCGAGCAGATAGGCCACTTCACTGAGCGAGCAACCGGGGTCGCGCATGTGTTGCAGCGCCAGATTCTGCCGGCACTGATTGAGCAGCAGATCGTAGCGACAACCTTCGTCGGCCAAGTGGCGCTGAAGGCTGCGCAAGCTCAGGTGCAGCGTGTGGGCGATGTGCTCGGCGGACGGCTCGCCTTCCGGCAATTGAGTTTCGATGGCGCCGCGCACCTTGCGCTCCCAGGTCAGTGCGCTGAGTTGCTCCAGGGTGCGGTTGAGCACGGCCTCGTTGTGCTCGGCCAGCTCGGGATTGGCGTCGTCCAGATGGCTGTCGAAATCCTCACAGGAGAAGATCAGCAGGTTCTCCGCCGCACCGAAGAACAGCGGCGCACGAAAGACGGCATGCCACGGCTGCGGATCTTCCGGTTGCGGCCGCATCAGGTGCACTGCCAGCGGCGCGTAATGACGCCCCAGGCGGTTGCGGCAGGTGCGCACGTAGATTGCGGCGAAGGCGTCCATCGCCTCATTGGCCGGCATCGGGCTGCCGTCGGGCACGCGGAAACGAAACTCGTAATGCTCGTCCACGCGTTCAAAACTCATGACCAGCGCGTCGCTCACCACCGGGTGATAACGCACGATGCGCTCGAACACCTCACGCAACGAGCCGCTGGCGACCAGCGCGTAACCGAGCGCATGGAAAGTCGTCGGGCTGACGAACCGTGACACCCGCAAGCCCAGCGCTGGATCGCCACTGGCCTGCACGGCGAGTTCCCAAAAACGGGTGGTCACTGTCACCGGGTATCGCGCGTTGGGATTATCCATCAGTTGCGGATCCAGGCCCGCAGCCTGGCTCAGCGCGAGACTGTCGAGGCCGAGGGCATCGAGTTGCTTGCGCAGGGCGCGGGTCCAGCTGGCGAGGATGCTCGGCTCAGGCATATAGGTTGGCGCTTCCGGTCTACAGATTGGCGTTCACGGTCAGGCAACTTCCCTCCTGAAGCGGCACAGTGGTGCCACGTTTTCTCATCCTGAAACCGGAGAATGGAAGCATGCACGACACTTCTGCAAGTGCTGCCGGACTGAATGCACAACAACGATCAGCGCATATTCGTGCGGTGGTGTCCGCCCATGGCGCCGTGCTGCGAGAACGGTATCCAGTGCTGCGGCACCAGGACGCCATCGGCGCCGGCATCCTGTGCTTCGCACTCATCGGCATGATCGGCAGCGCGGCGCTCTATCTCGGGGGTTACCTGGCCTGGTGGGCGTGTCTGCTGCTGAATGCGTTCCTCGCTTCGCTGACCCACGAGCTTGAACACGACCTGATCCACAGCATGTATTTCCGCAAGCAGCGCGTGTCCCACAACCTGATGCTGGCGCTGGTCTGGCTGGCGCGTCCGAGCACGATCAATCCCTGGATTCGGCGGCACCTGCACCTCAATCACCACAAGGTGTCCGGGACCGAGGCGGATATGGAAGAGCGCGCTATCACCAATGGCGAGCCGTGGGGCTTGGCGCGGCTGTTGATGGTGGGCGACAACGTCATGTCGTCGCTGATCCGCATGCTGCGGGCGAAAACCTGGACGCATAAATTCAGCATTCTGAAGCGCACCCTGCGTGTCTATGCGCCGCTGGCGCTGCTCAATTGGGGCGCTTGGTACGTGTTTCTTGGCTTCCATGCCGCCAACGGCATTGCCGGCCTGATGGGCAGCTCGATTGACTGGTCGGCGAATACGCTGGCGGTCATGCACGTCATCGACGTCGCTGTCGTGGTTTTGGTGGGTCCGAACGTGCTGCGTACCTTCTGTCTGCATTTCGTCAGTTCGAACATGCATTACTACGGCGACGTCGAGATGGGGAATGTCATGCAGCAGACCCAAGTGCTCAATCCGTGGTGGATGTGGCCGATGCAGGCGTTCTGCTTCAACTTCGGCAGCACCCACGGTATTCATCACTTCGTGGTGAAGGAGCCGTTTTACATCCGTCAGATGACGGCGCCCGTTGCGCACAAGGTGATGGCCGAAATGGGGGTGCGCTTCAATGATTTCGGCACCTTCGGACGGGCGAACCGGTTTGAACGGGTGGCCGAGAATGACCCGGTGCTCAAGCCTGCGCGGGGTTAATACCTGGCGGCCCATTGCGCCAGTCTCGCCGGCTTGTGGGGAATTTCTCCGGATAAAAATTTCTGTAACAACCGTCCCTTAATCTCTGCTCATCCCCGGCGAGCTGGGGGCAGACAGCGTGATTCTCAGGGTCACCCCTTTAAGGCAGGGGGTGGCCCTCTTTTTTGCGCCGTCCCCTGAAGTCGCGGCATATGTTTTCGAGCTATTAATAAATAGCTTCTTATTCTTTTTCGAATATATGTCCGATCCCTATACTCGCCCCCATGAACGCAGCATGCAGGAGGCGAAGGCCATGCATAACGAATCGATCCGTTACCTGATCGTGCCAGGCTGGCAAGGATCTGCCGACGACCATTGGCAAACCCACTGGCAGAACAGCCTGCCCAACAGCGTGCGTGTGGAGCAGGCCGACTGGCTCAAGCCGCGTCGAGAAGATTGGGTGGGTGAGCTGCAACGCGTTATCGCCTCTGACAGCACGCCGGTGATTCTCATCGCCCACAGCCTGGGTTGCGTCACCGTCGCCCATTGGGCGCAGCTGGCGCCACTGGCGAGTTTGGGTCAGGTGCGCGGCGCCCTGCTGGTGGCCCCCGCTGACGTCGAACGGCCCAATTGCCCGCCTGCTATTCGTAATTTCGCGCCGATTCCCGAGCACCTGCTGCCGTTCCCGACCCAAGTCGTCAGCTCGGACAACGATTCAGCCGTCAGCGCGTTGCGCGCGATGGAGATGGCCCGCAACTGGGGCGCGGAAATCGGCATCCTCAGCGGCGCGGGTCATATCAACGTGAAGTCCGGCCATCAACGCTGGGAACAGGGTTTCGCTTACCTGTACCGGCTGCAAGGGCGCATCGAACATTTCAACCGCCGCCGCGCATGACCACCGCGTTCGCGCCGGTTGTTGCGCTTGGGACCTCTTTTCTCACGATCACTTTCGCCGCAGTGAACCGACAGGCGCTGCGGCCTTTTTTTTAAAAACGCTTCGGTCAATGGATGGCCGGGGCGGGAGCCTGCCATGAGCCTTTCCGACATTTCGAGCAACCCGCTGTTGACCTTCCCTGATGCTGAAAAAAGCCCGCTGAGCATCCGCGCCAAGGCCTTGGTGTTCATCGATCCGCGATCGCGCCAATTGCGTGAAGAGATGGAGCTGCTGGCGCCGCTGGACTTGCCGGTACTGATCCGCGGCGAATCCGGCACAGGCAAGGAATTGCTGGCGCGTCATATTCACCGTGGCAGCGACCGGGCCGGGTTGTTCGTATCGGTCAACTGCGGTGCTATCAGCTCGACCTACGCCGACGCCGAGTTGTTCGGGTACGCCGCTGGCGCCCATAGCGGTTCTGCCAGCAGTCGGGCCGGCTGGTTCGGCTCCGCAACGGGCGGCACGCTGTATCTGGATGAGATCGCCGATCTGCCCATGGCCATTCAGATAAAGTTGTTGGCCGCGTTGGAGAACCACGAAGTCACCCGCGTCGGCGCCACGCAGCCCAGCCAGGTCGACGTCAGGCTGGTCGCCGCGACCAGCATCGATCTGCGCCTGGCTGTCGCCGCCGGCAAATTCCATGAGCGGCTTTATCGCTACTTGAACGAAGGACGCCTCGACCTGCCGGCGTTGCGCGAGCAGCCGGGCAACATCCTGCCATTGGCCGAGTACTTCCTGGGGATTTACAGCCAGCGCTTCGATTTCGAGATGCCGTTGATCAGCGAAGACGCGCAGCGGGTGCTCGAAGCCCATTACTGGCCGGGCAACACGCGGGAGCTGGAGAACGTCATCCACTTCGCGCTGCTGGTCAGCAGCGGCGCGGAGATCCTGCCCGAGCATCTGAATCTGCCTGTTCGCTGATGGCGCTTCGGCCTTGGCGCCAAGCAGCGGGTGGCAAAATGCTCACTGAGAACGAAAAAGCATAACCATCCGACTAAAAAGTATTGTCTCGGAATAAAAAATCTCGGTACTGTCCGCATCAGCCGCCACCCTGCCAAGGGCCGATCCCGCGGCAGACCGAAGACAAGTCGCCTACGAGGCGACCCGATTTCTATTAAGGACATCGCATGAAGAAGACGTTTTTGTTCACCGCACTGGCGGCTGCTCTCTCCCTGGGCATCAGCGCTGCTCAAGCGGCCGAGAAGCTCGTCGTGGGCGCCACCGCTGTTCCGCACGCCGAGATCCTCGAGCTGATCAAGCCTGAACTGGCCAAAGAAGGCGTGGACCTGCAGATCAAGGTCTTCACTGACTATGTGCAGCCGAACGTGCAACTGAACGAGAAGCGTCTGGACGCCAACTACTTCCAGACCAAGCCTTACCTGGACGGCTTCAACAAAGGCAAGGGCGCCACCCTGGTGACCGGCGTCGGCGTACACGTCGAACCGTTCGGCGGCTACTCGAAGAAGTGGAAGTCCATCGATCAGTTGCCTGAAGGCGCAACCGTTGCCATTCCGAACGAAGGCAGCAACGCCGGCCGCGCCCTGCTGCTGTTGCAGAAGAACGGCCTGATCACCCTGAAGGACCCGACCAACGCCTTGTCGACGCCAAAAGACATCGCCACCAACCCGAAGAAACTGAAATTCCGCGAGCTGGAATCGGCGCTGCTGCCGCGCGCGCTGGATCAGGTTGACCTGGATCTGATCAACACCAATTACGCGCTGGAAGCCAAGCTCAGCCCTAAAAAGGATGCGCTGATTCTGGAAGGTGCCGACTCGCCGTATGTGAACTACCTGGTGACCCGTACCGACAACGCCCATACCGACGCGATCGAGAAGCTGTCCAAGGCGTTGACCAGCCAGCAAGTCAAAGACTTCATCAACAAGAAGTACGACGGCGCGGTATTGCCGGCGTTCTGATGAAGGCCTGAACGCGCGATTGCAGCGGGTTCATTGATAAAAACGCGCTTGCCCGCCGCTGTTCCCGCTCCGCTGACGCATTGTCATCGGGTGCAGGGAATGGTGCCGGGCAAGCGCGTTTTTTGCGTTCAGAGCTCATGGATCGTCAGCATTCATCGGCTTGCGACTGCGCTGATGACGATGATGGCCGACGGCCGTCCCTAGGTCGTTCGGCGCTATGCATATGCTCTAACGATATTTAAAATTCACTTCTTATAGCTTTAAAGTCCTCCCTCCTCAGCCACACCTTTTGGAGTCGGAGTTCTCATGCCAGCAGCCTCCCACGCGTCTTCCGAGCAAGCGCCCGGTCAGCCGTTCGATGTGCGTCCATTCGCCGAAAAGGTGGGCGCGGAAATCGTCGGTCTGGATCTGTCCCGTCCGCTCAACGACGCTGATTTTGCCCGCGTGCACCAAGCGCATCTCGATTATCACGTTGTCGTTTTTCGCGATCAGCACATCACTCCACAGCAACAGATCGATTTCAGCCGCCGTTTTGGCGTTCTACAGATTCACGTGCTTAAGCAATTCCTGCTCGCCCATCATCCCGAGATTCTGATCGTCTCCAATATTGTCGAGAACGGTCAGCCGGTCGGGCTGGGCGATGCCGGCAAATACTGGCACTCGGATCTTTCCTACAAAGAGCTGCCGAGCCTGGGCTCGATGCTCTACGCCCAGGAGCTGCCAAGCGAAGGCGGCGACACCCTGTTCGCTGACATGCACCTGGCCTGGGACACGCTGCCTGAGCACCTGCGCAAAGCCGTGGAAGGGCTCAGCGCCGTACACAGTTACACCTCGCGCTACAGCCATGGGCATAACGCCGATAACTGGCGCCCGACCCTCAGCGCTGAACAGTTGGCCCAGGTCGCGGTGGTCAGCCACCCGATCGTGCGTACCCACCCGGAAAACGGGCGCAAGGCGCTGTTCGTCAGCGAAGGCTTCACGACCCACATCGTCGGCCTGCCGGAAGACGAGAGTCAGGCGATTCTGACTGAGCTGTACGCCCACAGCGTTCGCCCGGAAGGCGTTTACCGCCACAAGTGGCAGGAGAACGACATGGTGTTTTGGGACAACCGTTCGCTGATTCATCTGGCCGGTGGCACGCCCGACCACCTGCGCCGTCGCCTTCACCGCACCACCATTCAGGGCGATGCGCCGTTCTGATTCAGGAGAGCTCCATGAACGCTGTTCTGCAAAGCCACACGGCTAGCGATCGCTTGAACGCGCAACAGGCCAATCAGCCCACCGCTGAAGCGCTGCTGCAAGTACAGGGCGTCAGCCTTGAATACCGCACGCCGGAACGCGTGGTGCGGGCCACCCATCAAGTCAGTTTTGAAATCGATCCGGCCGACCGTTTTGTCCTGCTTGGCCCGTCGGGCTGCGGCAAGTCAACGCTGCTCAAGGCCGTGGCCGGGTTCATTCAGCCCAGCGAAGGGCAGATTCGTCTGGCCGGCCAGGAGGTAAAGGAGCCGGGGCCGGACAGAATTGTGGTGTTTCAGGAATTCGACCAGTTGCCGCCATGGAAGACGGTGATCCAGAACGTCATGTTTCCGCTGCTGGCTTCGCGCACCCTTAAGCGTCGTGAAGCCGAGGAGCGTGCGCGGTATTACCTGGAGAAAGTCGGCCTGAGCGCTTTCGCCGATGCCTATCCCCATACGTTGTCCGGCGGCATGAAGGCGCGCGTGGCGATTGCCCGGGCGCTGGCGATGCAACCCAAGATCCTGCTCATGGACGAGCCCTTCGCCGCGCTTGATGCGTTGACTCGCCGCAAGATGCAGGAAGAGCTGCTGGAGCTGTGGGAAGAGGTGCGCTTCACGCTGCTGTTCGTGACCCACTCCATCGAAGAAGCACTGGTGGTGGGCAACCGGATTCTGCTGCTCTCGCCCCATCCTGGCCGAGTGCGCGCCGAGATCAACAGCCATCAGTACAACTTGAAGAGCCTCGGCGGCGTCGAGTTTCAGGCCTCTGCGCAGCGCATTCACCGGCTGCTGTTCGATGAGGGCGAAGCGCCTGCGGTCGAGCCGGATCTGCGGTTTCAGGATGTTCGTATTGCCTACTGATCGCGGTCAGCCGAGCTGCTTAATCAAGAGATGTCACCCATGAGCCTTTCACCCCCTCTGCGGGAAGAATACGAAGTCGTGCTGGAGCCTTTCACTCAGGAAGATCTGGCCCGCGACATTCCCCTCGCGCAACGCATCTGGCAGGTCAGTTGGGTGCGCAAGGCCGTCATCCTCGCCGCCCTGGCAATCATCTGGGAAATCGCCGCCCGCATTCAGGGCAACGACCTGCTGCTGCCGAGCTTTCTGCAAACCGCTTCGGCGTTTATCGACGGCATCGCCAGCGGCGAGTTGCTGACCAAGGTCTGGATTTCCCTGACAGTCCTGGTCAAGGGCTACCTGATCGGCATCGTCCTTGCGTTCGGCCTGACCACGCTGGCGGTGTCCACTCAACTGGGTCGCGACCTGCTCGGCACCCTGACGGCGATGTTCAACCCGTTGCCGGCCATCGCGCTGCTGCCGCTGTCGCTGCTGTGGTTTGGCCTGGGTGAGAACAGCCTGATCTTCGTGCTGGTGCACTCCGTGCTCTGGGCGCTGGCATTGAACACGTACGCGGGGTTTCTCGGCGTCTCTGAAACCCAGCGCATGGCCGGGCGCAACTATGGCCTCAAGGGCCTGCGGTTCGTCTGGTACATCCTGATCCCCGCTGCGCTGCCGTCGATTCTTGCTGGCCTGAAGGTCGGCTGGGCGTTTGCCTGGCGAACCCTCATCGCCGCAGAACTGGTGTTCGGTGCGTCTTCGGGCAAGGGCGGTCTGGGCTGGTACATCTTTCAGAACCGCAACGAGCTGTACACCGACAAGGTGTTCGCGGGTCTGGCGGCGGTGATCATCATCGGTCTGCTGGTGGAAAACCTGCTGTTCAGCAACGTCGAGCGCCTGACCGTGAAGCGGTGGGGCATGCAGCGTTGATCTGCTTTATCAAACGAACACTCCGCCTTGTGGCCGCTTGATAGGCAATGAGGCTGTCACCCCTTTCGCCTTCATCGTGAGAAATGTATGAATTTTCCAAAGAGAGTTGCACCGTTCAAGCGCCCGACACTGACCACGCTCGCCGCCGCACTGGGGCTGGCCTTGTTGAGCAACGGCGCTCACGCTGAAGGCAGGATCAGCATCGCCCAGCAGTTCGGCATCGGTTATCTGATTCTGGACGTCGTTCAGCAGCAGAAGCTGATCGAGAAGCACGGCAAGGAGCAGGGCCTGGACATCAAGGTCGACTGGAACAGCATTTCCGGCGCCACCGCGATGAATGAGGCCCTGCTGGCTGGCGCGCTGGACGTCGTGTCGGCGGGCGTTCCGCCGATGCTGACCATCTGGGACCGGACCAAGGGCAAGCAGAACGTCAAGGCGATCGCCTCGCTGGGCTCGATGCCCAATTACCTCCTCAGCAACAACCCGAACGTGAAAACCCTCAACGACTTCACCGAAAAGGACCGCATTGCGGTGCCGGCAGCGGGCGTGGGTTTCCAGTCGCGCACCTTGCAGATCGAGACCGCCAAGCTGTTCGGGAATGACAATTTCAAGAAATTCGACAATATTTCGGTCAGCCTGCCGCACCCGGATGCTACGTCGGCGTTGATTGCCGGCGGTTCTGAGATCAGCGCGCACTTCTCCAGCCCGCCATTTCAGTATCAGGAGCTGGAAAACCCTAAGGTGCATAAAGTGCTGAGTTCGTACGATGTACTGGGCGGCCAGGCGACGTTCAACGTGCTCTACACCACCCAGAAATTCCACGACGACAATCCGAAGACCTACAAAGCGTTTTACGACGCACTGGCCGAGGCCGAGAAGATCATCAAGGCCGATAAGCCTGCGGCGGCGAAGACCTATATCGACGTCGAGAAATCCAAGCTGCCGTTGCCGCTGGTGGAGAAGATCGTCTCCGATCCTGAAATCGACTTCACCGTCGTGCCCCAGCGCACGTTCATTTACGCCGAAAAACTGCACGAGCTGGGTGTGCTGAAAAACAAGGCCGACAGCTGGAAGGATTTCTTCTTCGAAGAAGCCCACGGTGGCGCGGGGAGCTGATCCTCACTGTTTGTCGTGCTGTTTAGATGAGCCAGATAGAAGTGGCGGTGTGTCAATGCCGCCGCCTTCGCGACCGTCGTAACCTCCGATTGCTCCTACAGGGAATTTGCGTCCGCCCCCGACATTGGGCTTGGCACAAACTTGTGGGAGTGAGCTTGCTCGCGAATGCATTGTGTTAGCCCACGTCCCGGCATACATTGCGCCTGCGTTCCGCGCGCCCATATCAAGGTGGGTCAAGGAACCCTGATCAACGCTCACAGTCGCATGATCACATCGCTACGGCGTCCGGCGGCGCGGTGTCGCAACGGCATTGGCACAAGGAGCTTGCATGCCCGCCCAACCCCTCTTTTTTCATGGTCGTGTGACCGTTCTCTCCCTCGGTCTGTGCCTGGCCATTCTTGCTGGCTGTGAGAAGGAAAAGCCCCAGGAACCGGTGCGCGCACGCGTGCAGGCGCAGGAGGTCAAGACGGCCGATTTCGCCGCAGACGTGGCGCTGACCGGCGATGTTCAGGCGCGGGTGCAGACGCAACTTTCGTTCCGCGTGGGCGGAAAGATCATTCAGCGTTCGGTCGATGTCGGCGATCGGGTGTCGGCCAAACAAGTGCTGGCCAAGCTCGACCCCAAAGACCTGCAGACCAACGTCGACTCGGCCATCGCTGCCGTCGCCGCCGAGCAGGCCCGCGTGAAGCAAACCTCCGCTGCTTTCGTGCGTCAGGAAAAGCTCTTGCCCAAGGGCTACACCAGCCGCAGTGAGTACGACTCGGCACAGGCGCAATTGCACAGCAGCCAGAGCGCGCTCAAAGCCGCCCAGGCGCAACTGGCCAATGCCCGCGAGCAACTGAGTTACACCGCCTTGATCGCCGATGCGCCGGGCATCATTACCGCGCGGCAGGCCGAAGTCGGCCAGGTCGTGCAACCGACGGCACCGATCTTCAGCCTGGCCCGCGATGGCGAGCGCGACGCCGTGTTCAACGTTTACGAGTCGCTGTTCGTCAACCCGCCGACCGACCAGCCGGTCGAAGTGACGCTGCTGGACAACCCGAAGGTCAAGGCCGTCGGCAAGGTGCGCGAAGTCACGCCAGCCGTATCGGCGCAAACCGGCACGCTGCAAGTGAAGATCGCCCTCACCTCGCTGCCGCCGGGCATGGACCTGGGTTCGGTGGTCAGCGCTGCCCTGAGCGTGCCGGCCAGGACCAGCGTCGAGCTGCCATGGTCCGCGCTGACCAAAGGCCTGGGCGATCAGCTCGGCAAGCCGGCGGTGTGGGTGGTCGATGGGGATAACAAGGTCAGCCTGCGCAGCGTCACGGTCGGGCGCTACCTGACCGGCAAAGTGATCATTGTCGACGGTCTGAAGAATGGTGAAAAAGTGGTCGTTGCCGGTAACCAGTTGCTGCACCCGGACATGCAGGTGGAGCTTGCCGACGTGTACCCCGATGCCTCGAAACAGCCGACAGGAGCCCAGCAATGAAGCGCTTGTCGGGGGTTGTGCTGGCGGGCCTGTTGTTGAGCGCATGCAGCAAGGAAGAGCCGCCGCCCGAGCCGGTTCGGCCGGTCCTGTTCATCGAGGTGAAGCCACAGGCGCAGGAAAACCTGGGTCGTTTTGCCGGCAATATTGCCGCGCGCTATGAAAGCACCCTGGGCTTTCGCGTATCGGGACGCATCGCCCAGCGCAGCGTCGATGTCGGTGCACAGGTCAAGAAGGGCGACATGCTGGCGGTGCTCGACCCGACTGACCAACAGAATCAGGTGCGCTCGACCCAGGGCGATCTGGCCCGGGTCGAAGCCCAGCTGATCAACGCCCAAGCCAACGCCCGTCGCCAACAAGAGCTGTTTGATCGCGGTGTTGGCGCCCAGGCCGCGCTGGATGTCGCGGTCACTGACCTGAAAACCACCCAGTCGTCCTACGATCAGGCCAAGGCCGCGATGCAGCAGGCTAAAGACCAGCTGAGCTACAGCGAACTGCGCGCCGATCACGATGCCGTCGTCACCGAATGGAAAGTCGAAGCCGGCCAGGTAGTCAGCGCAGGTGAGCAGGTGGTGACGCTGGCGCGCCCTGACATCAAGGAGGCAGTCATTGACCTGCCGGCGCAACTGGGTGAGCAACTGCCCAGCGACGTCGTGTTCACGGTCGCCAGCCAGTTGGAGCCGGAGATCAATACCACCGCGACGGTACGCGAACTCGAGCCCCAGGCCGAAAGCACCACCCGCACCCGTCGCGCACGTTTGACCCTGGCGGATACGCCAGCGGCCTTCCGTTTGGGTACGGCGATCAGTGTGACCCTCAGCTCGGCGATCAAACCGCGCATCGAGCTGCCCGCCACGGCCGTGCAGGAAGTCGACGGCAAGACCCAGATCTGGATCATCGACATGCAAAACCAGACAGTCTCGCCACGCGCGGTCAATATCGTCAGCCGCAGCAATGGCTCGGCGATCCTGGACGGTGGCGTCAACAACGGCGATCACGTGGTAACCGCCGGGGTCAACAGCCTCAAGCCGGGGCAGAAAATCAAAGTCGATAAGGAAAGCCCGCGATGAAAGGGACGTTCAACCTCTCCGATTGGGCAATCAAGCATCAGTCTTTCGTTTGGTACCTGATGTTCGTCGGCCTGCTGATGGGCGTGTTTTCCTACATGAATCTGGGCCGCGAAGAAGACCCTTCGTTCACCATCAAGACCATGGTCATACAAACCCGCTGGCCGGGCGCGACCGTGGACGAAACCCTGGAGCAGGTCACCGACCGCATCGAGAAAAAGCTCGAAGAACTCGACTCCCTCGACTATGTGAAGAGCTACACCCGGCCGGGCGAGTCCACGGTCTTCGTTTACCTGCGCGACACCACCAGCGCCGGGGCCATACCCGACATCTGGTATCAGGTGCGCAAGAAGATCGACGATATTCGCGGGCAGTTCCCTCAAGGCCTGCAAGGGCCGGCGTTCAACGACGAGTTCGGTGACGTTTACGGCTCGATCTACGCCTTCACCTCCGACGGCCTGACCCTGCGCCAGTTGCGCGACTACGTGGAGCAAGTGCGCGTCCAGATCCGCGACGTGCCGGGCCTGGGCAAAGTCGAAATGATCGGCGAGCAGGATGAAGTGCTGTACCTGAACTTCTCCACCCGCAAACTGGCGGCCCTGGGGCTTGATCAGCGTCAGGTCGTGCAGAGCCTGCAATCGCAGAACACCGTGACGCCCGCCGGGGTCATCGAAGCCGGGCCTGAGCGAATTTCGGTGCGCACCTCCGGCCAGTTCGCGTCGGAAAAAGATCTTGAGAACGTCAACCTGCGCCTCAACGATCGCTTCTACCGCTTGAGCGATATTGCCGAAATCACGCGCGGCTACGCCGATCCGCCCAAGCCGCTGTTCCGCTTCGACGGCAAGCCCGCCATCGGCCTGGCCATCGCCATGAAGAAGGGCGGCAACGTTCAGGAGTTCGGCAAGCAGCTGCATGAACGCATGAGCGCCGCGACCGCGGACCTGCCGATTGGCGTCGGCGTTCATGTGGTGTCCGATCAGGCACAGGTGGTCGAGAAGGCCGTTGGCGGTTTCACCAGCGCGCTGTTCGAGGCCGTGGTGATCGTGTTGATCGTGAGCTTCATCAGCCTCGGCATGCGCGCGGGGCTGGTGGTTGCCTGCTCGATCCCGCTGGTACTGGCGATGGTCTTTGTGTTTATGGAATACAGCGGCATCACCATGCAGCGTATTTCCCTGGGCGCCCTGATCATTGCCCTTGGCTTGTTGGTCGATGACGCGATGATCACGGTGGAGATGATGGTGTCGCGCCTCGAAAAAGGCGACACCAAAGCCCAGGCCGCGACCTATGCCTACACCTCGACGGCCTTCCCGATGCTCACCGGTACGCTGGTGACGGTCGCGGGCTTCGTGCCAATCGGCCTAAACGCCAGTTCGGCAGGGGAATACACCTTCACCCTGTTCGCTGTGATTGCCGTCGCCATGTTGGTCTCGTGGGTCGTCGCCGTGCTGTTTGCGCCGGTGATCGGCGTGCACATTCTCAGCGAGAACGTGAAGAAGCACGACGAGAACGCCAAGCCCGGACGCATCGCAAGAGCCTTCAACGGATCAATGTTCTGGGCCATGCGCCATCGCTGGCTGACCATCATCATCACGATCTTGCTGTTTGCCACGTCGCTGTTCTGCATGCGCTTTGTGCAGAACCAGTTCTTCCCTTCATCGGACCGCCCCGAGATTCTGGTCGATCTCAACCTGCCGCAAAACGCCTCGATCAACGAGACGCGCCGCGCGGTGGACAAGCTCGAAGCTTCACTCAAGGACGATCCGGACATCGTCAGCTGGAGCACGTACATCGGCGAAGGCGCGGTGCGTTTCTACCTGCCGCTGGATCAGCAGTTGGAAAACCCGTACTACGCGCAGTTGGTGATCGTCAGCAAAGGGCTGGAAGAGCGCGGGGCGTTGACCGAGCGTTTGAAAAAGCGCCTGCGTGATGAATTCGTCGGCATTGGCACTTACGTGCAGCCGCTGGAAATGGGGCCGCCGGTAGGGCGTCCGATTCAGTACCGGGTCAGCGGCGACAACATTGACCAAGTCCGCCAGCACGCCATCGAACTCGCCACCCTGCTCGACCAGAATCAACACATCGGCGAAATGATCTACGACTGGAACGAGCCGGGTAAAGTCCTGCGTATCGACATCAATCAGGACAAGGCGCGGCAGTTGGGATTGTCGTCCGAGGACGTTGCGCAACTGATGAACAGCATCGTGACCGGCTCGGCAGTGACTCAGGTGCGCGATGACATCTACCTGATCAACGTCGTCGGGCGTGCGGTGGATTCCGAGCGCGGGTCGCCGGAAACCCTGCAGAACCTGCAGATCGTCACGCCGCAGGGCACCTCGATTCCGCTGCTGGCCTTCGCCAATGTGCGTTATGAGCTGGAGCAGCCGCTGGTGTGGCGTCGTGATCGCAAACCGACGATCACGCTCAAGGCCGCAGTACGCGACGAGATGCAGCCGACCGATCTGGTCAAGGAGCTCAAGCCCGAGATCGACAAGTTCGCCGCCGGTTTGCCGGTGGGCTACAAGATCGCCACTGGCGGTACGGTGGAGGAGAGCGGCAAGGCGCAAGGGCCGATCGCCAAGGTCGTGCCGTTGATGATCTTCCTGATGGCGACGTTCCTGATGATCCAGCTGCACAGCGTGCAGAAGATGTTCATCGTTGCCAGCGTGGCGCCGTTGGGGTTGATCGGCGTAGTGCTCGCGCTGGTGCCGACCGGGACGCCCATGGGCTTTGTGGCGATCCTCGGAATTCTTGCACTGATCGGCATCATCATCCGCAACTCGGTGATTCTGGTGACCCAGATCCACGAATACGAGGTGGCCGGTTATCTGCCGTGGGACGCGGTGGCGGAAGCGACTGAACACCGTCGTCGACCGATCCTGCTGACCGCCGCGGCGGCGAGCCTGGGCATGATCCCCATTGCCCGCGAAGTGTTCTGGGGGCCGATGGCCTATGCAATGATCGGCGGGATCATCATCGCCACCTTGCTGACGCTGTTGTTCCTGCCGGCGCTGTACGTGGCCTGGTACAAGATCAAGGAGCCGAGTGACGAGGAGCGTCAGAAAGCTGAGCGAGAGAAGGCTGAACACGAGAAGGCGGGCGAGGAGACTCCACAACAGCCGTGATTTAGGATCGGTCTGACAGACACTCGCCTGTCCCTGCCTTACTGTGCCCCGCTGAATCTATTAGCGGGGCTCGACGTGCCATCTCTCTCAGTGCGCTTGTGTGTTTGCCTTATGGTTAGCTGGCTGATGATGTCCGGCAGTTCGGCTGAAACGCTGGAAAACGAGTTCTGGCGGGTGAACGTTGATCCGCAGACACTCGCGGTCCGCGTCTCGCCAACCGGGCAACCTGCCTTGCAGGCATCAAACGGGGTCAAGGCGCATCGCGTCAGTGAGCTCAAGGCTTCGCAGGACTCCCTCGCGTGGCAGTGGGACGACGGTGCCTGGCATCTAGAAGTCCGGCTGCAGCAACGCGACCTCTTGCTGACCATCAAGGCCCGGGATGCCGGTGTGCTGGAGTTCCTGAATCAGCCGGGCGAGGCCATGGGCAAGGCGCTGATCTGGCCGATGGCGGAGGGTCATTACGTCCCTCGGGGGGACAGTGTCTGGCAACAGTTTCTGGTGGCCCAGGGCGAGATCAACACCACACAGGACCTGAGCTTGCCGCTGTGGGGAATGGACCACGGCGCGTTCACCCTGACCTGGCTGTTGACCAACCCGTTCAACAATCGTCTGAGTCTGTATTCGCAGGGTGTCGCGCTGGGGTTGTCCGCCCGTCATGAGTTCACGGCGCTGGATGTCAGTGCGCCAATGACCCTTCGCCTGTCTCTGGACGCCCCCGATCCGCTGGCCGGTGCAAGGCGCTATCGGCAGTGGCTTATCGACAATGGCGAATATCAGACGCTCGAAAGCAAGTTCGAGAAAACCCCGGAGGGGCGCAAGCTGCTCGGCGCCGCCCACGTGTATCTGTGGGGCAACGACTTGCTCGCGCCTGGGGACGTTAAATCATGGGAGCGCCTGACTCAGGTACTTGCGTCCAATGAGCCACTGGCCGTGCAACTGCGCAAGCGGCTGGATAAACAGGCCTTGGTTGCGCTGAGTGGAAGCCATGGGCAGTTGCAACACTGGCAACGGGTCACCCTGCTGCGCAGTCTGAACAACGCCTTTAATTCAGTCGCACGGCAAGCCTGGCAAAGCGATGCCCAGCCCGACGTGTCGCGGTTGGTCTCGCGTTACGGCGAGCTTCGCGGAGAGGTTGCCCGCCTGTTTGCCGGCGCCCTCGCTGAGGACCCGTCAACCTGGGGCGGCGCGCTGTCCCTTAAGGGAGTCAAAGATCTGCAAGCATCCGGTTGGTCCCGCCTGTGGCTTGGGCTCGGCGAAGGTTGGGAGGGTGGGCTCTGGCATCCCGAGGCGGTCGGCGCCGCCGTACAGGCAGGCTATCTGATTGCGCCCTATGACTCCTACGAAACGGCTCTGGCGACCCATGAAAATCCGGACTGGGTGACCGCTCACCTGGGCAGCGACGCACATCGTCAATGCGCCATCGTGCTGAAGGACGGCACGTTCAAGGCAGGTTTTCAGCAGTCCGGGCATTACACCGATCCACGTTGTGTCCGGCCGTTAATGGAGACGCGAATTACGGCTGTACAGGCCGTCGCCGGTTTCAACAGTTGGTTTCTGGATGCCTACGCCACGGGGATGCTGTTTGACAGCTATCGCCCCGGCGCGACCATGACCCAGATGCAGAACGCCGCCGCCAATGTCAGTGCTTCGCAGTGGGTGGCTGAAGCCCGAGCGCTGCCCTCAGGTTCCGAGGACGGCAATGCTGTCACCGCCGCAGGCATCCTTTTCGCTCACGGCATGCAGACGCCGGTGATCGGCTGGGGTGATTCGGACCTCAGTCAGCACAAGTCCTCCCGCTGGTACCTAGGGAGTTGGTATCCACCGGAGCAGCCGGACGTGTTCTTCAAACCGGTGCCGATCAAGGAGCCTTATCGCACCGTTCACTTCAACCCGACGACCCGTCTGCCGCTGTATCAAACCGTATTCCATGGATCAGTCATCACGACTCACCACTGGCTGTTCGACAGCCTGAAACTGGTGAATGTCAGGCAGCACAACGAGCTCGCTCAACTGCTCTATAACGTGCCGCCGCTGTATCACCTGAGCAGCGCGACGCTGGCCGAGCGGTTGCCGGTGATGCAGCGACAGGACAGTTTTTTCAGGCCATTGCACGAGCGCCTTGGCAACCAGGCGATGACGGCATTTAGCTGGCTGACCCATGATCGACTGGTTCAGCAGACCACATTCGCGGACGGAACAAGGCTGGTGGCGAACTTCGATGGCACGCCGCGTGAGGCAGTGGGCCGTTCGTTTGCAGAGCATAGCGTGACGGCGTTTGGGCCTGACGGAGCGATCAGCGTTTATCACGTAACAGGGGAAGGCGGCTGATGCACCCGGTGTTCAGGACGCTACTGCAGACCCCAAACCGTCATACCTTGCGCCAGACACTCGCCAGCCACGGCTGCTGCTCCCTCGGCAATCCCGGCGGTCGGTAGTAATGCTCGACTTCGCTGAACCCGGCCTCGGTCAGTAACGCGCTCCACGATTCGAGATCATGAAATGAACCGAAGCGCTCGCCTTTCCAGCCTTCCTGATTGTCGCCCCGGGGATTGGAGCTGAACAGCACGCCGCCGAGCTTCAACGCGCCGTGCAGCTCGCGCAGCACCCGAGGCAACTCCTGTCGGGGGACGTGGAAAAGCGAGGCGTTGGCGAATATGCCGTCGAAACGTTCGGCGGGCAGATTCAGCTCAAGGAAGTTCTGATGGAGCACGTCGCAGCCGCTGTCGGCGCGGGCCATCTCAGCGAAGCGTTCGGAGCCGTCCAGTCCGGTGGCGATGTGGCCCATGGCAGAAAATGTCTGAAGATCACGCCCTGGTCCGCACCCGAAATCGAGAATCTGGAACGGCGCCAGGCCGGTGATATTGCGCAGCAACGCATCAATGTTCTGGCTGACGTCATGATCACGAGTGCCTTCGCGAAAGCCCTCGGCGACCTCGTTGTAATTGCCGAGGGTAGTGGCGGTGATCTGAGCGAGATCATGTGGGTCGAGTTTCATCGTGCGGCCGTCTGAGCGTGGAAAGCCGCCAATATACCCCGCTCACGAATTGCAATCTCCTGGCGGAACTGCATGCCATTTGGTAGGACCGGTTCAACTGGTAAGAGGCCCGTGGCAGCGCCATCTATTTTGCAGTTGGACGTCTGACGCTTTCCCGGCTAAAGCCGGTCCACAAGTAAGGCATCCTGAGATCAGCGCTTATTCAGCCGCAATGCCAATCGATCCCCGCCCAGCTGAATCACCGCCACCAAGATCACCAGCAACACGATCACCGTGAGCATCACTTGGGTGTCGAACCGTTGATAACCATACCGATACGCGATGTCGCCCAAACCGCCAGCGCCTATCGCACCGGCCATGGCCGACGAATTGATCATCGTCACGATGGTGATGGTGAATCCGCCGACGATGCCCGGCAGTGCTTCGGGCAGCAGCACGTGCCAGACGATGTGCCAGCGGCGGCAGCCCATCGCCTGGGCCGCTTCGATCAAACCATGGTCAACTTCGCGCAGGCTGACTTCCGCAATACGCGCGAAGAACGGTGTCGATGCGATGGTCAGCGGCACCACCGCCGCCCATACGCCGTAGGTCGTGCCGACGATGAGCCGCGTGAACGGGATCAGCGCAACCATCAGAATCAGGAACGGCACTGAACGAAAGATATTCACGAACGCGCCCAGTACACGGTTTACATTGGGCGCTTCAAAAATGCCGCCTTTGCCGCTGGTGACCAGAATCACCGCCAGTGGAATGCCCAGTATCAATGCGATCAGCGACGACACGCCGACCATCAGGAAGGTGTCGATAACGCCCTGCCAGAGACGATCAAGCCACATAACCCAGTACCTCCGCCTGATGCGCGTGCTTGCGGGCGCGATTGAGTAATTCGTCTGCCGACAGCGGCGAGTGACTCACCGCCAGCAACAGATGACCCAGTGCACGCCCTTGAATACGTTCGACCCCGCCATGCAGCAGGCTCACGCGCCCGCCAAAGGCATTGAACAGCGCGGACAGATCAGGCTCCTTGCCATCGCCGCCGGTGAATTGCAGATCCAGCACAACGCTGGCGTGATGATCGGAAGGGTGCGGTTGCAAGCGCGCTTGAACATCCTCTGGCAGCGTATGTTGCAGCGGTGCCAGCAGTGTCTTGCTCACCTCATGCTGCGGATTGCCGAATACCTGCCAGACTGGCCCCTGCTCAACGACTTCACCTTTTTCCAGCACCACCACGCGGTCGCAGATTTCTCGAATCACCGCCATCTCGTGGGTGATCAAAATGATCGTCAGCCCGAGGCGCTGATTGATCTCGCGCAGCAGCCCCAGAATCGATTGCGTGGTCTCCGGGTCGAGGGCCGAAGTCGCCTCGTCGCACAGCAGAATCGCCGGATCATGCACCAACGCCCGGGCAATACCGACGCGCTGCTTCTGCCCACCCGACAACTGCGCCGGATAGGCCCTGTGCTTGCCCTCCAGCCCGACCAACTCCAGCAGTTCGGTAACTTTGCGCTGGCGCTGCGCCTTCGGCACGCCCGCGACCTTCAGCGGCAGCTCGACGTTCT
Source organism: Pseudomonas graminis (assembly GCF_013201545.1). NCBI lineage: Bacteria > Pseudomonadati > Pseudomonadota > Gammaproteobacteria > Pseudomonadales > Pseudomonadaceae > Pseudomonas > Pseudomonas graminis. The sequence continues at coordinate 1,447,378 of NZ_CP053746.1, read as the reverse complement.
GCCACACCGTCTTGGCCGACATCAGATTGAAATGCTGAAAGATCATGCCGATGCGTCGGCGCAGCGCCACCAGCGTGTCTTCATTGAAGTCGCCGATGTTCACCTGATCGATCAGCACGCGGCCGCTGCTGGGTTTTTCCAGACGATTGATGGTGCGGATCAGCGACGATTTGCCAGCGCCGCTTCGGCCGATGATGCCGAACACCTCACCGCACTGGATATCCAGATCGATGCCCTGAAGCGCCGGCACCGGGCCTTGCGGACCTTCATAGACCTTGCCCAGATTGATGAAGCGCACATGGGCGTGTTGCTTCTCCGGGTGCAGTTCTGATTGCTCGGCGGCATGAGGAGCAGCACTCTCAAGCGTCAAAGCGCGTTGGGCGGATGCCGTCATGATCAGTTCTTCCAGCCAACCTGATACAGCGAGCCATTGACCTTATCCAGGGAGGCGCGCACGACCGGCGAGTGTTGGTAGATGTCGATGAACTTGGCCAGCCGCGGGTCATCCTTGTGGTCCGGTTTGATGACGAACTGAATGACGTATTCCGGGTGGTCGAGGCCGTCGAACAGGATTGCCGAGCCGGCGTCGAAGGTCTTCGACAAACGAATGTAGGCCGGGTAGCCCTGCACCAGATCGGCATCGTCATAGGCGCGCACCAGTTGCACGGCTTCGACCTGAATCAGCTTGATCTTCTTCGGGTTGGCGGTGATGTCGTCTTCGGTGGCCTTGTAGCCAACGCCCGGCTTGAGGGTGATCAAGCCAGCCTTGGCCAACAGTTGCAGGCCGCGGCCACTGTTGATCGGGTCATTGGCGATTGCGACGGTGGCACCGGTTGGCAGCTCATCGAAGCTTTTGTACTTCTTGGAGTACAGCCCGACATTGTTGATGATGCCTGGCGCGTACGGCACGAGATCGAAGCCGGACGCGGCTTTGGCATTCTCTAGAAACGGAATGTGCTGGAAGTAATTCACGTCGATGTCGCCGGCGTGGAGGCTGACGTTGGGCGCGATCCAGTCGGTGAATTCCACTAGCTCCACCTTCAGGCCCTGTTTCTCGGCTTCGGCGACGGCCGCTTCCAGCGGTATGGCAAACGCGGCGGTGGTGCCGACTTTGAGCGGTTGATCGGCAGCGTGGGTGACGCCGGCAAGCAGGCCCAGGGACAGCGCGAGGGTGAGGAGGGTTTTGATCATTGAGGGGTAATCCGTGTCAGTGGTCTGGTTTGAATGCTTGGGTGTCTGTGAAGCCGTCTTCGCGAGCAAGCTCGCTCCCACATGGTTTGAGCTCGCTCACGCCTGCGATGGAGTGTGTGCCCTGAAGCTGGCCCCCGCATGCCGTTCCGGCAGTCTTGCGTCACCGTCTTCAAACAGCTTCTCGCGCAAGGTGCCGTGTTCGTACGCGGTCTTGTACGAACCCCGACGTTGCAGCTCCGGGATCACCAGATCGATGAAATCCTCGTAGCTCTCCGGAGTGACGATGCGGGTCAGGTTGAAGCCGTCCAGGCCGGTTTCCGCAATCCACGATTCCAGCTCGTCGGCCACCTGCTCGGGCGAGCCGATCAGCGTGATGTAACGGCCGCCCAGGGCGTGCTGATCGAGTAACTTCTGACGGGTCCAGTCGTTGTTCTTGAGAATCTTCGTGGCTGACTGAATGGCGTTGCCTTTCACGTGCTGGATCGGCTCGTCGAGCGCGTAGTCGGCGAAATCGATGCCGGTGGAGGCGGCAAAATGCGCCAGTCCTGCCTCGGCGCTGGCGTAAGTCAGGTACTCCGCATGCTTGGCCCGGGCCGCTTCTTCGGTGGGGCCGACGATGACGTTGAGGCCCATGAACACCTTGATGTCATCCGGGTTGCGCCCGGCGGCCACCGCGCTGGCGCGGACCTTGTCGACCTGCTCGCGGGTTGCGGGTTTGTTCTGCGCGCTGATGAACACGCACTCGGCGTTGCTGCCGGCAAACTGCAGACCGCGCTCGGAGCTTCCGGCCTGGAACAAAACTGGCGTGCGCTGTGGCGACGGCTCGCACAGGTGATAACCCTCCACCTGATAGAACTCGCCGCTGTGCCGCACGTAGTGGACCTTTTCCGGCTGCGCGTAGAGGCGCGCCTGACGGTCCTCGATCACCGCATCGTCCTCCCAACTGCCTTCCCACAGCTTGTACAACACCTCCAGGTATTCATCGGCCTGGTCATAGCGGCGGTCATGTTCGATCTGCTCGGTCAGGCCCATCGCGCGCGCGGCGCTGTCCAGATACCCGGTGACGATGTTCCAGCCCACGCGTCCGCGCGTCAGGTGATCCAGCGTCGACATGCGCCGGGCGAACAGGTACGGCGCCTCGTAGGTGAGGTTGGCGGTCAGGCCGAAGCCGAGGTTTTTGGTGACCGCGGCCATGGCCGATACCAGCAGCAGCGGATCATTCACCGGCAACTGGATCGACTCCTTCAGCGTGACGTCCACCGAGTTCTGATAGACGTCATAGACCCCGACGATGTCGGCGATGAACAAGCCGTCGAACAGCCCGCGCTCCAGCAACTGCGCCAGATCTGTCCAGTAGTCGAGGGTCTTGTACTGGGTCGACGTGTCCCGGGGGTGGGTCCAGAACCCGTGATTGATGTGGCCGATGCAGTTCATGTTGAACGCGTTGAGCAGGATCTTTTTCTTGCTCATCAAATCGTCCCCCGGCGTGGCGGGTTGACGTCATTGAGGTAGTAATTGCCGATGGCGTGGTACTTCCAGCGCACCGGGTCGTGCAACGTGTGGACCCGCGCGTTGCGCCAGTGCCGGTCAAGGCCGTGCTCTGCCAGCGTGGCTTGGGAACCGGCAAGTTCGAACAAGGTGCTGCCGGCTTCCAATGAGATTTCGGTGCTGATCGCCCGCGCTTCCGCCACGGCGATCGATGCCTGCGCCAGACTTTCCGGCGTCGTCTCAGCCTGGGCCCGATCAAGGCATTCGCCCGAACGTTCGAGCAAGGCTTCGGCGGCGTGAAGACGAATGCCGAGTTTGCCAAAGCTGTGCAGCGTCAGCGGGTCATCAACGGCTTTTTCGATGCCGGAGTCGATCCACGGCCGCGTGCGGGTGCGTACGAAATGCAGCGCGTCTTCAAAGGCAGCGCGGGCGATGCCGGTGTCGATGGCGGCATGGAGGATCTGCGCCAAAGGGCCGACAGTGGTCGGGCGCTCGAAGGCAGTTTGAAACGGCACCACGTCATCGGCTTCGACATACACGTTATCGAACACCACTGAGCCGCTGCCCGTGGTGCGCTGGCCGAAGCCGCTCCAGTCGTCGATCACGCTCAGCCCTGCTGCATTCGCCGGCACGAACGCCAACTGCTGCACGCCGCTGTCATCCACGACCGAGGTCGGTATGCGTTGTGCGTAAAGGGCGCCGGTGGCGTAGAACTTGCGGCCGTTGATGCGCCAGCCATTGCCGTCGCGACTCAGTCGGGTGGTGCGGTCGTGGGCGGTTTTGGTGCCCAGTTCGGCCAGCGCATTACCGAAGCGTTGACCGGCGAGGACCTCGGCGTACAGCCGCGCCTGCTGCGCCGGGCTGCCGTTGACCCGCAGGACTTCCAGCGCGTAGAAGTGGTTTTGCGGGATCTGCCCTAGCGAAGCGTCGGCCGCAGAGATGATTCGGATGACTTCGGCCAGGGTGATATTGGACACGCCTGCGCCACCAAAGGCCTTCGGCACGCTGATGCCCCACAGGCCCGAGCGCGAAAACGCCTCCAGTTCCTGATGGGGAAGCCGCCGTTCACGATCTCGAATGGCACTCTGTTGTCTGAAATTTTCCGCCAACGTGCGCGCGATGCGCAGCGCCTCGGCGGCGTCCCGAATGATCGCGGTCACGGCGGCCGCCTGCGTGTCACGCGGCAAGGGTTGAAGGCTCATAGGTGTGCTTCCAGTGGTCTGGTTATATCCAGGAGTGACGGGCAGGCAGGGCGCCATTCAGGTGCCAGGCGCCGACGGCGTGGACCTTCCAGCGGACCGGGTCGTGGAGGGTGTGAACCCGCGCATTGCGCCAGTGACGATCAAGATTGAATTCGGCCAGCGTCGCGCGACTGCCCGACAGCTCGAACAGTTTTTCACTGGCGAGCAGGGCGACCTGTGTCGTCAGCACCTTGGCTTCGGCAACCACGATGGACGCCCGCGCCGCTGAGTGTTCGTCGATGGGTTCGGCGGCAATTTCATCCAGCACACGGCCAGCCCTGCGCAACAGTGCTTCGGCGGCGTGCAGTTCGAGTTTCAACTTGCCGATGTCGGCGATCACATACGGGTCGTCGCTGGCACGCTCGACATTGGCGTCGATCCACGGTCGCGAACGCTCACGCACAAAACGGATGCCTTCGTCGATGGCTTCCCGGGCAATGCCTGCATCAATGGCCGCCTGGATCAGTTGCGACACCGCACCCTGAATGTTCGGCGCCAGGCCCAGTTTCCAGTTATCAACAACCAGCTCGCCACTCACGCGCACGTTTTCCAGCAGCACGCTGCCGCTGGCGGTGGTGCGCTGACCGAAGCCGGACCAGTCGTCGATGATGTACAGCCCCGGCGTCCCGCGTGGCACGAACACCAGCACCTGCTTGCCGTCGTCATTGATGGCCTTGATCGCGACCCAGTGGGCGAATAACGCGCCGGTCGAGTAGAACTTGCGGCCGTTGAGCAAAAACTGATCACCGTCTGCGGTCAGTCGTGTACGGATATCGAGGGTGTTTTTGGTCCCCCGCTCGGGGCCGCCATTGCCGATGCGTGCGCCGCCGAGAACGCTGGCGAAGAGGGTTTGTTTCTGAGCCTCTGAGGCGCTGCCGATCAGCGAATTGAGAATACCGAAGTGGTTTTGCGGAATCTGGCCCACGGCAGGGTCGGCTGCCGACAGGATGGCGAAGACTTCGGCGAGGGTTACGAATGACACCTGTGGCCCGCCATAGATCCGCGGTACCGAGATGCCGCCCAGGCCACTGCGGGTAAACAGCTCGATTTCCGACCAGGGCAATTGCCGCTCACGGTCTCGCGTGGCGGCATGGGTGCGCACGACGGCGGCCAGCTCATGGGCCGCCGCAATGGCGTCGGCGTCGTTGCGCAATAGGTTGGCGGGGAGCAGGGGAGGAGCCACGTCCAGGGTGTGCTGGACAGAAAGGGCGTTCAGATCAGTCATGGTGGTGACCTTCACGAGCGCGAGCACGGGAGTCGTTGTGCTTGACCATTCGAACCTCGAATCAATACCGCTGTGGCGGCGAGAAAATTGACGATGGTCCGGTGGTCCGGTGCATATACCCTAAGCGTGTATAAACATTAAATAAACTCACATTTAGGAATAAGCATAGAAGGTGATGCGGCGGATGCCGTCGCCAGCGCCGTGGCTTGGGTGTAGGTCAGGCATGAACCGAAAGCCAGGGCCAGAATCATGTACTTGACGATATGTCTGCAGGGCATGGTGGACACCTCGTGAGGGGTTTCACCGCAGGCTAGCAGCCTGTTTTCGCGCAGTGAGGAGGTGACCTGTAGGACGCTGATGGAGATGATGTGGGAGGTTTCCCCTCAGTGACTGATCTGTGGCGTCGATCACGATTGCGGCATGTGATTGGAGGCGCGAGGCCAGGGAGGCGGGCTGCAGACGTGTCGCAGCGCGCTGATGCTGCGCCGCGACAACGTCCTGAAGAGGGCCGACGTCAAGTTTCGGCCTCATCGGTCATGTCGGTCTCCACCTTGATCAACCGCGGCGGCGCCCAGCGCGAGTTGTTGCCGACACGGTCAATCACGCAATAGCTCACCTCCAGATGCGGATCATCGCCCGCCTCGCGCACCAACTCCGCCGGTACGTCCACAACAATAGGCATGCCGACGTCGTCTTGGGTGAGCGCTGGCAGATCCAGACGCATGTCGCCCCAGCGCAGGGTGATTTCATCGTAGGCGTCCATGTTGGGATAAGCGTCGAGAGTGAGTTGCACGCCCTCATCGAAGTGGCGCGCCGTCAAACCGCCTTGCATGACTGACTCGGCAAACGTCACGGGTGCCAGTCCCTGATTCTCATCACCCTCGCCGCTAACCAATTGACCGCCGGGAGTCTCCAGTTTGACCCATAGCTTGGCACCGGGAGACTTAATGGGTTCGCTGCCAATTTTAGTAACGCGATAGTAGGTTTTAACTTTTCCACTTCGAAGAAAACTTTCGGGTACATGTAGGACGGATGTGTGTCCGATGTCAGACTCTGATAGAAGTTTTGATGCGGCATAACAGCCTCCCCAAAACAATTCGATCAAGTCACCGCAGTCCATCTCTGGCCAGGGATCAATGTGTACCTGCAGATCGGCCGCCGCAAGGGCGCCAATCCCGTGCTTGTTCGACTGCGGAAGATACGGGGCCATCAGCTTGAAAGACTGAGTCATTACTGAGGTATGGATCATCTTTAATACTCTTCGAATGTGTGCCTGGGTTAAGGCAAGTCAGGTGGTTAATTCATCGCAACTGCAGCGTGAAAACGACTGGCACTAGTACACGCCGGGATGCGCAGGCATGGCAAACATTACAAACGGTGGTAATTAGAGGGTTGCCGTTTTGGAAAGAAAATACACCGAGAGCGATTTCAGCTAATTGTGTTGCGATGTTTGTGTCAACCGTAATTAAGTTTTTAGAGTGTGTGTAACGCAAATGCAGAAGTTTCCTACACTTGTGCGTTGCTTATGGGGAGGGAAGTGCGACTGTGGTCCTACCTGAGCCGCCGGGCACGCGGTACTCCACAGCCAGCAAGCTGATGAAAAAGTGTCAGCGGCAGTTATTTGTGGGTGAAGAAATGGTCAATCAACGTTGCGGGGAAGTGGAGAGAGTGAGGGCTGTTCGTATTGAAAAAATAGATAGATTGATGACGGCTAGCCGGCGTTGAAATAGTAGGACTTTTAGTGGGTCAACGCTTTTCTAAATATGAACGACAAAGAAAACGGCGCCTGTTGGCGCCGTTTTAAACACATAACGTGTCAGACTAATTCCTGCTGCGCTCAAGAAACTGCCTTGTGCGTTCTTCTTTGGGATTGGCGAACAGCGCTTTCGCTTCGCCCTGCTCGACGATGATGCCCTTGTCGATGAAGATCACCCGGTTGGCGACGTCCCGCGCGAAGCTCATCTCGTGGGTCACGATGACCATTGTGCGTTTCTCCAGCGCAAGAGCGTGAATCGTGTTGAGCACCTCGCCCACCAGCTCAGGATCAAGCGCCGAGGTTGGTTCGTCAAAAAGAATGACCTCGGGCTCCATGGCCAGCGCCCGGGCAATCGCCACACGCTGCTGTTGACCGCCGGACAGACGACGCGGATAAGCGTCCTCTTTGCCCGCGAGGCCGACTTTCGCCAACAGCGCGCGACCCAGCTCGACAGCCTGGTCGTGAGGCATCTTTTTGACCACGGTAGGGCCTTCGATGACGTTTTCCAGCGCGGTGCGGTGGGGGAACAGATTGAAGTTCTGGAAGACGAACCCGACATGCTGGCGCAGTTGCCGGATCAAACCCTGCTGCTGGCTTAACGGGCGGCTCAAATCGACTTTGATGTCGCCCACGATAATGCTGCCGCTCGTAGGCACTTCCAGCAGATTCAGGCAGCGCAGCAGCGTGGTTTTGCCCGACCCGCTAGGGCCGATGATTGCCACCACTTCGCCAGGCTCGACCTTCAGGTCAATGCCCTTCAGCACTTCGTTGCCCTTGAATTGCTTGGTCAGTTTTTCAACCGTGATCATGCCTCAGGACTCCACATCGTGGCGGTTGGCCCGCGCTTCCAGGCGATTTTGAAAATGCGCCAGGATGCTGCACAGCACCCAATAGATCACCGCAACGGTGAGGTACATGGTGAAAATCTCCAGCGTCCGCGAGGAGATCAGCTGCGCCTGGCGGAACACTTCCGGCACCTGAATGGTGGCGGCCATTGCCGTGTCCTTGACCAGTGAAATAAAGCTGTTGCCCAAGGGCGGCAACGCGGTGCGTGCAGCTTGCGGCAGAATGGCGCGGCGCATGGTCTGGGCGCGCGTCATGCCAATGCTCGCTGCAGCTTCCCATTGCCCTCGGTCCACCGAACCGATCGCGGCCCGAAGGATTTCGCAGGCATACGCAGCCATGTTCAGCGACAGGCCGATCAGCGCTGCGGTGATCGCATCCAGTTCAATCCCCAGGTCCGGCAGGCCGTAATAGATCATGAACAGCTGGACGAGCAGCGGCGTGCCACGGAAGAACGACACGTAAACCCTGGCAATGGCACTGATGACCCAGATCTTTGACAAACGCATCAGTGCCAGGCCGAAGCCCAGCACCAATCCGAAAAACATCGACCCCAGGCTCAAGCCCACCGTGTAATACGCGCCCTTGAGCAGGAAGGGCGCGGAGTCCAGCGCGAGCTGAAGGCTCTCTGGGATCATTTGGTCACGTCAGCCTTGAAGTACTTGTCCGACAGCTTGGCGAGGGTGCCGTCGGCGCGCAGCTTGTCGATGGCTTTGTTGATTGCGTCCAGCAATTCAGGCTCACCCTTGCGCAGTGCGACACCGGATTCCTGACGGGAGAACGCTTCGCCGGAAACGGCCAGCTTGTCCTTGGTCTTGGCAACCAGTTCCAGTGCAGCGAGGCGGTCGACGAGGATGGCGTCGATGCGGCCGACACGCAGGTCCTGGTATTTGGTCGGATCATCGTCGTAGGTTTTGACGATGGCATCAGGCACGTTGGCTTTCAGCCATTCTTCATAGTTGGTGCCAAGGCCGACGCCGACTTTTTTGCCTTTCAGGTCAGCAGCGGTTTTGATCACGCCGACGTCTTTGGTCTGCACCAACGCCTGAATACCCGACACGGTGTAGGGTTCGGAGAAGTCGTACTTCTTCTTGCGCTCGTCGGAGATGGTCACCTGATTGACCACGACATCCAGACGCTTGGATTCCAGCGCAGCCAGAATGCCAGCCCACGGCGTGGCTTGCAGCTTGACCTTGACGCCCAGTTCCTTGGCCAGTGCTTCAGAGAACTCCACTTCAAAGCCGGTCAGTTTGCCATCCTCACCCACGAAGCTGAACGGTGGGTACGTGCCTTCCAGGCCGACGTTGAGGGTTCCGTTCTTTTTGATGGTTGCCAGTTGATCGCCAGCCATAGCCTGGCTGACCAGACCCGTGCCCAGCACCAGGCTGAAGGCCGACAACAGAAAGGTGCGGCGGATTGCAGACATGTTCATGAAAGTCCCCTGTTTTAATTGGAATGTCAGGCAAGTATCAGACCCGACGAAGCTACGTTGGCATCACGCGTTTATCCAGCTTTTTCAGTCGCCTGCGGGGCTCTGCGCGCCGGCTGGCGGCGATCATAAGACTCGAATCCAGCGTTGAAAAATAATAAAAAGCGGGCTGCTTATCAGTTTTTCGAATAACTGGCCCGGACCGCCCTGTGAACAGGATCGCGACCAAGGCCCTATCTCGCCGCGAAGACGTCTTGATACGCAAACAAGGCAGGCGCGCCTCCGGTGTGGAGAAAGACGACAGGCCCGTCTTCGAAACGCTGCCGGCCAACGCCGTCGAGCAGCCCGGCCATGGCTTTGCCGGTGTACACCGGGTCCAGCAGCAGCCCTTCATGACTGGCCACCAGCCGAATCGCCGCAAGCGTGCCGGCATTCGGCTCGCCATACCGTGGGCCAAAGTACTCGTCCCACAGCTGCACCTTGAATGCGGCGGGCAGTGATTCGCCCAGCAGCTCCACGGTTTGCTCGGCCAGGCGCTGAACTTTGGGCGCCTGGGTTTCTTCCGGGCGCGACACGGTCACGCCAATCACCGGTAACTCGGGCAGCTCCTCGGCAAGGGCCAATGCCAGGCCGCTGTGGGTGCCGGCACTGCCAGACGCGAGCACGACGGCTGCAAATGAGAGGCCGCTTTGCTTGATCTGCTCGGCCAGTTCAAAACCTGCGCGCACATAACCCAATGCGCCGAGGGCATTCGAACCGCCGATCGGCACCAGGTAGGGCTTCTTGCCGCTGAGACGCAACCGGCTGGCCAGGGCTTGTAGTTGCTCATCGGCGTTGTCGAGGTTCTCGACCAGCTCGACCTTGGTATCAAACAAATCCAGCAACAGGCGATTGCCGTTGCCCAGGTAATTGCTGTCGTCGGTTGCAATCGGGTTTTCCAGCAGCGCCACACAGCCCAGGCCGAGGCGGGCGGCGAGGGCGGCCGTCTGGCGCACATGATTGGACTGAATGGCGCCCGCGGTGATTAGCGTGTCGCACCCTTGCGCCAGGGCATCGGCCGCGAGGTATTCGAGCTTGCGCAGCTTGTTGCCGCCCATGGCCAGCGGCGTAATGTCGTCGCGTTTCACGTAGACGTCGCGGCCGGCCCAGGTCGAAAGGCGTTCCAGCTTTTCGAAGGGCGTGGGACCGCCGAGCAATTCCAGACGATTAAAACGGGCGAGCTGTTGTTTGATCATGGTGGCGTCGACAGGTCTGCAATTGGGTCGCAGGACTATAGGCAGACGGTTCCTGCAGGGCAACCGCCCAGCGTCCTTCATCCTCTGCGCAGAAGCCCCACGAAAATTGTTATTTTTTTGCCGCGAAGGGATGTCGTAGAGTGATTCCACTTCGGCCGTTACAGCCTGACTCGCCGTTGAATTGAGGAGAAATCTGCGTGAGCACTATTCCCGACCTGTCCCCGGAGTCCTGCGCCGAGGGCGTGACCGGCCACTGGCAATTGCAGCGGATTGTGGGCGAATTGCGCGCCGCGCGTGATGACTGGCGTACCAGCAACGGCCGAATCAGCGGCGAGAAGGGCGGCCGCGAGCTGCCTTCCCGTGAGGCCATGCGCGACATTCTCGATGCGTTGTGCGGCGCGCTGTTTCCGATGCGGCTGGGGCCGGTGGACCTGCGCGAAGAGAGCGAGGATTTCTACGTCGGCTACACCCTCGACGTGGCGTTGAACTCGCTGCTCGACCAGGCGCGGCTCGAATTGCGCTACGCCGCCCGGCAGAAAGGCCAGGATGCCAGCTGCGCGGATGTGCATGCGGAGCGGCTCATTCAGGATTTCGCCAGCGCGCTGCCGACCATTCGCCGCATCCTCGACACCGACGTGCTGGCGGCGTACCACGGTGACCCCGCCGCGCGCAGTGTCGATGAAGTGTTGCTGTGCTACCCGGGCATTCTGGCGGTGATTCACCATCGTCTGGCCCATCACCTGTATCACAATGGTTTGCCCCTGCTGGCGCGCATCAGCGCCGAACTTGCCCATTCCGCCACCGGCATCGATATCCATCCCGGTGCGCAGATCGGCCCGAGCTTCTTTATTGACCACGGGACCGGCGTGGTCATCGGCGAGACCGCCATCATCGGCGAGCGCGTGCGCATCTACCAAGCCGTTACGCTGGGTGCAAAACGTTTCCCGTCTGATGAAGACGGGCAATTGCTCAAAGGGCATGCGCGTCATCCGATCGTCGAAGACGACGTAGTGATCTATGCCGGCGCCACGATTCTGGGGCGCATCACCATCGGCAAGGGCTCGACCATCGGCGGCAATGTGTGGCTGACGCGCGGCGTCCCGGCGGGCAGCAACGTCAATCAGGCGAGCCTGCAGCACGAGGATGGTTGTCCGAAGTAGCGTAGATCGCAGCCAGCACCAACGCCGGCGGATTTCACTGTGTAGGGCATCTTCCGTTGCAGACGATGCGGTCAGGCAGCAAACGCAGACCTTGTGGGAGTGAGCAAGCTCAGTCCCACAATTCCTTGTCTTCAAATACACCACGTACAGCCTCCATAATTTTTCAGCGCGTTAAAAACCCTCCCGAACCCACGGAACGAAAGGCTTTCGGCGTCCGTCCTACCCTCGCCTGAGTGAGCGTCACGCCACTGTGCATTAGTCTCTGGCTGTCTTTTCGTGCTTTAATTGAACGTTCAATCAAGTTAAACCGGTGGTTCGCTGCCCGCTGATCTCAGGAGGCCTACCTTTGCCGCATTCACGTTCCATGATCGATCCCCTCGCCCGCGCGGCGGTATTCATATGAATAATTCAAGCGCTCCAAACGGCTCGGCTGTTCGCATGAACGGCCCCGTTTTCTACTTCGCCGCCAGCTTTATCCTGATCTTCGGACTGGTCGTGATCGGCTTCCCGGAAGCCTCGGGCGCCTGGTTGCTCGCCGCACAGAACTGGGCCGCCAACACCGTTGGCTGGTACTACATGCTGGCCATGACCTTGTACCTGCTGTTCGTTGTGGTCACTGCGCTGTCCGGCTACGGCAAGATCAAGCTTGGCGCTGACCACGATGAACCCGAGTTCAGCTACCTGTCCTGGGCAGGCATGCTGTTCGCCGCCGGGATCAGTATCACGCTGTTCTTCTTCTGCGTGTCCGAGCCGCTGACCCATATGCTGCAGCCGCCCCAGGGTGAGGGCGGGACCACCCAATCGGCACGTCAGGCCATGCAGCTGCTGTTTCTGCATTGGGGCCTGCACGGTTGGGGCGTGTTCGCCTTCGTCGGCATGGCGCTGGCCTACTTCGCCTATCGCCACAACTTGCCGCTGGCATTGCGTTCAGCGCTGTACCCGCTGATCGGCAAGCGCATCAACGGCCCGATCGGCTACGCCGTCGACGGCTTCGGCATCATCGCCACCATCTTCGGCCTCGGCGCCGACATGGGCTTTGGCGTACTGCACCTCAATTCCGGGCTGGACTACCTGTTCAACGTGCCGCACACCCAGTGGATTCAGGTCGGTTTGATCACCCTGATGATGGGCGCAGCCATCCTGGTGGCTATTGCGGGCGTCGACAAGGGCGTGCGGGTCATGTCCGACATCAACATGCTGCTGGCCTGTGCGCTGCTGCTGTTCGTGTTGTTTGCCGGACCCACGCAGCACCTGCTCAATACCCTGGTGCAGAACATCGGCGATTATCTCGGCGCGTTGCCGGTCAAGAGCTTCGACGTGTATGCGTACGATGGCCCAAGTGACTGGCTGGGCGGCTGGACCGTGTTCTATTGGGCGTGGTGGATTGCATGGTCGCCGTTCGTGGGTCTGTTCATCGCGCGCATCTCCCGTGGCCGCACCATTCGTGAATTCGTTTGCGGCGTGCTGCTGATCCCGCTGGGCTTCACCCTGGCGTGGATGTCGATTTTCGGTAACAGCGCAATCGACCTGGTGCTGAACCACGGCATGGCTGCGTTGGGCCAGTCGGCCATCGAAGATCCTTCGATGACGCTGTATCTCATGCTGCAGACGTACCCATGGAGCCGGACGGTCATTGCCGTGACGGTGTTCATCAGCTTCGTGTTCTTCGTGACGTCGGCCGACTCCGGCACCGTGGTGCTGTCGACGCTGTCTGCCAAAGGCGGCAGCCCGGACGAAGACGGCCCGAAATGGCTGCGTGTGTTCTGGGGCGTGATGACTGCTTTGATCACCAGCGGCTTGCTGTTCTCGGGCAGCATCGATGCGCTGAAGTCTGCGGTGGTGCTGACCTCACTGCCGTTCTCGCTGATTCTGCTGCTGATGATGTGGGGGCTGCACAAAGCGTTCTACATGGAGTCCCAGCGCCAGATCGCTCAGCTGTACTCACTGGCACCGGTCTCCGGATCCCGGCGTGGCGGCTGGCGTCAGCGTCTGACCCAGGCCGTGGCGTTCCCGTCCCGTGATGAGGTTTACCGCTTCCTCGACCAGACCGTGCGCCCGGCGATTGAAGAAGTGACGGCAGTGTTTGTCGAGAAAGGACTGACCGTCGTGACTCAGCCGGATCCGGCCAATGACACAGTGGGCCTGGAAATCGGCCACGGTGAAGAGCGTCCGTTCGTGTACCAAGTGACCATGCGTGGCTATTTCACGCCGTCCTTCGCACGCGGCGGCATGGGCTCCAAACAGCTCAACAACCGCCGGTATTACCGCGCTGAAGTTCACTTGAGCGAGGGCAGTCAGGACTACGACCTGGTGGGCTATACCAAGGAACAGGTCATCAACGACATCCTCGACCAGTACGAGCGCCATATGCAGTTCCTGCACCTGGTGCGTTGAGGCTGCTTCTTTGCAGGCAAACACGTGCCCGCGATGGCGTCGTGTCGGTCCCCTAACCGGGACTGACACGAAATCTTCGCGGGCACGCGCGTTTCTGCAGTTTGGTTATTTACGCCAAGCCACCATTGGCCCGCAGCACCTGCCCATTCACCCAGCCTGAATCCGGGCCGGCAAGAAACGACACGACGCTGGCGATATCTTCCGGCTGCCCCAGGCGTTGCAACGGCGGCATGCTGGCGAAGTGCTGAATTTGCTCCTCGCTCTTGCCGTGCAGGAACAGTTCGGTGGCTACCGGACCCGGCGCGACTGCGTTCACGGTGATATTCCGCCCGCGCAGCTCTTTGGCAAACACATGGGTGAAGGCCTCGACGGCTGCTTTGGTCGCGTTATAGATCGCGTAACCCGGCAGGTTCAGCGCCAGTGCAGTGGTGGAGAAGTTAATGATGCGGCCGCCGCCGTTCATCCGCGCGCCGGCTTCGCGCAAGGTGTTGAAGGTGCCTCGGGTGTTGATGTTGAACGCCTGATCGAACTGCTCATCGCTGGTCTCTGCCAGCGGCAACGCCTTCATAACGCCTGCGTTATTAACCAACACATCCACCTTGCCCAAGTGTGTCTCCGTTTGCTCGAACAACGCGCGGACCTCGTCAGCCTTGGCAACGTCGGCTTTGATCGCGATGGCCTGGCCGCCATCGGCATTGAGCTGCCCAACCAGGGCGTTGGCCTCTGCCGCGCTGCTGGCGTAGTTCACGACCACCGCGAAACCGTCGTGGCTCAAGCGCCGGGCGATTTCAGCGCCGATACCACGGGAGGCGCCGGTGACGATGGCGACAGGGCGGGTGATGTGTGGGGTGGACTGCGTCATGGTGAGTCTCCGCTTCATTGAGAGTGAGTGCAGCTTCACATGGCAGACCGCGCTGATAAACGCCGCAGAAGCGCATTCATTGTTCTGCTGCGGCGAACAATGCAATGGCCCTGGCTATCTGTCAGCGCTGAAGCGAAGCGTTCGTCCACTCCCTTGAACCCCCTCGCCGCAGAGAAATCCGAGTAATCTCGCAGGTTCGTTTTGTGACCTGACTTCCATACAAGAAAGAGAGGACTGGATGACTTACATCGCCGCCGAGAACCGTTATGAACGCATTCCCTATCGTCGCGTAGGCCGCAGTGGCCTGGTGCTGCCAGCGCTCTCCATGGGTCTGTGGCACAACTTCGGTGACAGCACCCCGATCGACACCCAGCGTGCGATGCTGCGCACGGCCTTCGATCTGGGTATCAATCACTTCGACCTCGCCAACAACTATGGCCCGCCCTACGGCAGTGCCGAAATCAACTTTGGTCGCCTGCTCAAGGAAGACTTCAAGCAGTACCGCGACGAGCTGATCATTTCCAGCAAAGCAGGCTGGGACATGTGGCCGGGGCCTTACGGTCAGGGCGGCGGGTCACGCAAGTACGTGCTCGCCAGCCTCGACCAAAGCCTGCAGCGCATGGGACTGGACTACGTCGATATTTTCTATTCCCACCGCTTCGACCCGGACACCCCGCTGGAGGAAACCGCGAGCGCACTGGCCACGGCTGTGCAGCAGGGCAAAGCACTGTATATCGGGATTTCGTCGTATTCGGGTGCCAAAACCCGAGAAATCGCAGGCCTGCTGAAAGAGTGGAAAGTGCCGCTGCTGATTCATCAGCCGGCCTATAACCTGCTCAATCGCTGGGTGGAAAAAGACCTGTTGGACACCACTGAAGAACTAGGCTCGGGGGTTATCGCGTTCACCGCACTGGCCCAGGGACTGCTCTCGGACAAATACCTGAACGGCATTCCAAAAGACGCACGGGTCAACCGTCCCGGCGGCGGCTCGTTACAGGCGGGGCACTTATCGGAGCAGAACATCGAGCACGTGCGCGCGCTGAACGAGATCGCCAAGCGTCGTGGTCAGAGCCTAGCGCAGATGGCACTGGCCTGGACGCTGCGCGATCCGCGCGTCACCTCCGCGCTGATCGGTGCGAGCCGCCCGGAGCAGATCGTCGAGAACGTCGGCGCCCTCGACAATCTGGAATTCAGTCAGGAAGAACTGGCCGAGATCGACCGGTTCGCGGTGGAAGGCGGGATCAATCTGTGGGAGAAGCCGTCTTCAGCGGAGTGAACGGCTCACTTCGCTGGGGGCGGGTATAGCTCACCGCCCCCAGCGGTGCACGCCAGTTCACTGTCAGATAAGGCTCGCCTCGATCCGTTACCAATTGTGCTGGAGCGCTGGCTGGGCGCCAGGCGATGACGAAGAAGGGCAGTTGAGCCGTCGGATCGCTCTTCATGGTCGCAGACTGCCTTCTCTGACCAGTGGATCTGTCGAGTTTTCGCGGGTGATTGGCCAGTAAGGCTGTGCAAGCAGTGCAGGCGTTCGCAGCTGAGGATCATCGGGTGCCTGTTGGTGGTACTCGGGATAATGGTGCTGATAGTCCAAGGCCGCCTGAACCAGACATGCATCGCTGAAGCGTGGTCCCCAGAACGCGGCGTTTACCGGCAACGGTCTGGTGATGCCGGTAGTCCCATGGCCGATGGGAAAAGTCACCATCGGCCATCCCAGTGCATTGGGCAGATCGTAAAAGCGTCGTTGATTTTGCAATCCTGAGGGCTCGCCCAGTCCGATTCGATACCCTACATGCGCGCCCAATGGCATGACTACCATGAAATCCACGCCCGCTTCATCCAGAGCGTCTTGCCATAAAGCCATCTGTGCGCGACGTCGCTGCTCCGCTTCTATTCGCACTGAGCACGGCATCTGCTCTATGACAGGGTGGGTGAACGCCGTGCCGTAGTAGCGCAAAAGTGTTTCCCGGTCCTCGTCGGGTCGGCCGGCAGCAAAGTCTTCGACGGCTTGCCAGTAATTTGCTTCGTATTGCTGGCAGTAGGTAGTCGCCATTGCTGGCGTGACACGTATATCGAGGTGTTCAATCGTCCACAGCACGGGCCCTGCGTAATAAAGGCAGTTGGCCTCATCGGCCATGTTCACTCCCTCAAAGTCGAGCACTCTTGCGCCGAGCTGCCGCAACTGCTGTTTAAAGCGCTCAAACGCCAGTCCATAGTCGGGGTCGTAAGTGTGTCCCGGAGGAGCGTCTGAGGCAGACATCCAGTCAGTCTGTGGCACGCCTATCGTAAGTCCCGCCAGTGGGGTTTCTCCCGGACGTGGTGTAGTCGGCATCTGTGGAAACGGCAGCGGCGTATACAGCGTCTGCGGATCGCCAATCGGATCGGGGCCTTGTATCGCGGCCAGGAGATGAGCCGCGTCCTGTACTGAACGTGCCATCGGACCGACCACATCCCAACCTATCCGCAACGGCATCACGCCGCCGGTCGATACGTAGCCCAGCGACGGCTTGATGGCGCTGGCACCGTTGGCAGCGGCCGGAATGATCATGGAGCCGCCGGTCTCCTCCCCCAGCGTTGCGACACACAGCCGAGCGATCGGAGCGATGGCGGATCCGGAGCTGGAGCCACCGGGCACTTTGTCCACATCCCAAGCGTTACACCCGAAATCACCGACGGTGCTGCCTGAGAAGCGTGAGCAAATGGTATGCCCCAGCACGACAGCCCCCGCAGCGCGCAACCGGGCGACGGCGGTGGCATTGCGAAGTGCGAAATTGGTACTGAATTCCGGTGCACCATTCTTGCTCTCAAGGCCGACGATGCCTATGGAGTCCTTGACGCCAACGGGTATTCCGCAAAGCATCGGCGCGATGCCACGCGGATCGTCCGGATTGTTGATCCATGCATCCGCGTCTTGTGATTGGGCGAGCGCCTGCTCGCGATCAATACGCACAAAGGCGTTATAGCCGCCGTTGTCGTTGTAGGTTTCCAACGGACCATTGAGCTGATCAATCCGCTCAAGATAGGCGAGGGTGATTTGTTGGGACGTCAGTTCGCCGGTACGCAGCAATGCGGCCATTTCGACGAGCGAATAGTCGACCAGGCGCGCTGGAGTTTTGATTTGCCGACGTTTAAATCGTTGGCCGATGCCCCATTGAAGGGCGTATTGCCAGAATCGGTTCACGTGATTGAGCTCCCTGTCTCAGTGGTCGAGACGTCAGGAGCTAATCACTGTTGCCGTACCGCGTAAACTGTCACAAATGACAGTGAGATCAGCTTTCATCCCCCTCGTCGTCATCCCCGCCATCGATCTTCATGCCCAGCTCCTTGATCTTGCGGGTCAAGGTGTTCCGGCCCCAGCCCAGCAGCACGGCGGCGTCGCGACGCCGGCCGGCGGTGTGCTTGAGCGCGGTCTCGATCATGATGCGTTCGAACGTCGGTACAGCACTGTCCAGCAGGCTGGATTGGCCACGGGCCAGTGCTTGATCGGCCCATTGGCGCAGCGCTTGTTCCCAGTTGGTCACTGGCGCGGCGTCCTGGGGCAGGCTCAGCAGTTCGGGCGGCAAATCGCTGACATGCACTTCGCGGCCCGACGCCATCACCGTAATCCAGCGGCAGGTGTTTTCCAGCTGACGGACGTTGCCCGGCCACGGCAAATGCTTGAGGTATTCCTCGGTTTCCGCCTTCAGCAGCTTCGGCTCAACTGCCAGTTCCTGCGCAGCGCGGCTGAGGAAGTGGCGCGCCAGTGTCGGGATGTCTTCGCGCCGGTCGGACATGCGCGGGATGTGGATGCGGATCACGTTCAGGCGGTGGAACAAATCCTCGCGGAACTTGCCGGCCTGAACCAGCGTTTCCAGATTCTGGTGCGTCGCCGCGATGATGCGCACATCGACTTTGACCGGCACGTGGCCGCCGACCCGGTAGAACTCTCCGTCGGCCAGTACGCGCAGCAGTCGGGTTTGGGTGTCGGCCGGCATGTCGCCGATTTCATCGAGAAACAGAGTGCCGCCGTCGGCTTGTTCGAAACGGCCGCGCCGCAGGTTCGCCGCGCCAGTGAACGCGCCTTTTTCGTGGCCGAACAGTTCGGACTCCATCAGATCTTTCGGAATCGCGGCCATGTTCAGTGCAATGAATGGCGACACCGAACGCGGGCTGTGGCGGTGCAGGGCGTGGGCAACCAGCTCTTTACCGGTCCCGGACTCGCCGTTGATCAGCACGGTGATGTTGGAGTGGCTCAAGCGACCAATGGCGCGAAACACTTCCTGCATCGCCGGCGCTTCGCCGATGATTTCCGGCGTGCGGGTCAACGCTGGCGGAACGGCCAGGCCTTGCTGCTCCTGAGCGTGCTGATTGGCGCGCTTGACCAGCGAAACGGCTTCGTCAACGTCGAACGGCTTGGGCAGGTATTCGAACGCCCCGCCCTGATAGGACGCCACGGCGCTGTCGAGGTCCGAGTGCGCGGTCATGATAATGACCGGCAGGCGCGGATGCTGTTCGCGAATACGTGCCAGCAAATCCAGGCCGCTGGCGCCGGGCATGCGGATGTCGGAAATGATCACATCCGGTTGCTGGCGGGCCAGGCGGCTCATCACGCCGTCGGCGCTGTCGAAACTTTGCGTGGTCATGCCCTCTTGTTGCAGGGCTTTCTCCAATACCCAGCGGATGGAACGGTCGTCATCGACGATCCAGACAGTTTCACTACGGCTCATGTCGACGCTGCTCCTTGTTCCAGCGGCAGGAAGATCGAGAATGTTGTATGGCCAGGGTGGCTATCACACTCGATCAGCCCCTGGTGCTGACTGATGATGTTCTGGGTAATGGCAAGGCCCAGCCCGGTGCCATCCGGGCGGCCACTGACCATGGGATAAAAAATGGTTTCTTGCAGCTCCGGCGGAATGCCGGGGCCGTTGTCGATGATTTCGATCTTGCTGACCAGACGATGGCGCACGTGGCCGATGGTGAACTGGCGCATGGCGCGCGTGCGCAGGCTGATGCGGCCCAGGCGCAGCTCGTTCTGGCTGCTGATGGCCTGCATGGCGTTGCGAACAATGTTGAGCACCGCCTGAATCATCTGCTCGCGGTCGATCAGCACATCCGGAATGCTTGGATCATAGTCGCGCACGATGGTGATGCATCCCTGGCTCTCGGCTTCTACCAGGCTGCACACGCGTTCGAGCACTTCATGCACGTTGGTCATCGCCAGCATCGGCAGCTTGTTCGAGCCCAGCATGCGGTCGACCAGATTACGCAGACGGTCGGCTTCTTCGATGATGACGTTGGTGTAGTCCTTGAGGCTCTCTTCCGGCAGTTCACGTGCCAGCAACTGCGCGGCCCCGCGAATCCCGCCGAGGGGGTTCTTGATTTCATGGGCCAGGCCACGCACCAGCATCTTGGTGGTTTCCTGCTTGGACAGCTGAGCCTCTTCCTTGGTGATCCGCAGCAAGCGATCACGGGGATGGACTTCCAGCAGCAGCATGGTCTCGGCCTGGGAAAGAATCGGCGTGACGGCGTAATCGACCGTCAGCGTCTGGCCGGTCAGCGCGGTCAGCATCGCTTCACGTTTCGTAAACGGGTGCGCCTGTTCCACTGCCTGACGAAGCGAACTGAGCGCTTCTGCAGATTCGGTGAACAGTTCGCTGATGAATTGTCCGTGGCTGCGCTGACCGCTGATGGCCAGCAGCATCTCAGCGGCAGGGTTCATGTACTCCAGACGCAGGTCCGAGTTGAGCAGAATCGTGGCAGTGGTCAGGTTGTCGAGTAACAACCGATGCAACGCATCGCTGATAGTCATGAATCCCGGTGACCTCTTTTGGCTTTATGCACACGGGCTAGGCCGTGGGTGCAGGCTCTGATTGGTCTTTGCCAGCGCTTGGAAACCGCTGAAACCTGTGATGTGCTCGCGCATTCATTACAAAATGCAAAAACCAAACCAAGGCTCCGAAAAGAAGCGCGGATTGAGAAATTGCGAGCGTTTTTTGGAAGACAGGCCCGGCGACAGTGCATGGATTTCTGAATGCTGAACCAAAATGGGCTTTTTATGCGCAGGCTTGTCCAGCCCGCGCACCACATTGGAGCATACCTGGTCAGGCAGGATTAGCGGAAAAAGGGAAAGAAGCTCGATTTTTCTTCCGGTTTGTTCTTGATGGGGCATTCGGGGCGCACGCCGTAATCATCGGTTTTGCAGGGCTGCGCGAGTCGTTTCTGAGCCAGAGAGATGCGGACCAGATGGAAGGGCTGATTGGGGGTTCGCTCCAGCACTCGCCCGTATTGATCGATGATCTCTACGGAAAGCTGGTGAGTGCCGCGGTCAATGTTCTTCAGCGGAAAAACCGGGCTGCGCGTCGGCTCGCCGTAGGGGTTGCTGTCGAGCAGTAACCTGTACAAGTGATCCGGCTGCAACTCGGGATCATTGCTGACGGTGACGTTCAGATTGCCTTCAATATCGCGGATCGTGCTGTCGGGTTCCGGCGCCAGTATGCGCAGCAACTGATAATGAAAGATCGGACTCGCCGCTGGCTTCGCTTTGGATGCCCGACTGGGCGCCTTCGTAGGCTGATCGACACGGTTGGTCGGCGCTATCTCGACCTTCTTCGCATTGCGGTGAGGTTGATCGGTGAAGACCCGATTCCCGTCCGCATCGATGTAGGTATACACCTGGGCGAGGACGGACTGACTCACGCCGAGCAGCAGGCAGAGGGCAATGGCCAGTCGACAGAAGTGTTTAAGGTCGGCCGACATGGACTCGCTGCACTGTCAGATTGACCGTCTCGCTTTGCTGGATTGAACGCTGGTTTTCCAGCACCTGAACCGAAAGGCTGTGTTCGCCCCGGTCAAGCTCCACGACCTGCAGTCGCGGAATGTTGGTGGGCTGGCCGTAGGGCGCGCCGTCCACCACCAGCTGCAACAAGTGCCCGGGCTGCAAACGAGGCTCTATGGCAACGCCAACAGTAAACGAGCCGTTGTTGGCACGAAGCGCTTCGTCCTCCGGCAGGTCTTTCAGCGCGAGCACCTGATAGGCAGCGGCGCTTTGCTGGTTCTGGTTCTGGTTCTGGGGCGCGGGCAGTGGCGGCGGCGCGGCAGGCACAACGGTCTCGACGCTGTTGAGTGGCGGCAACTCGACAGTTTCGGCTTTGGTACCGTTCGGCGGCTGGTTGCTGTACGCCGTGTTCCCGGAGGCATCGGTGTACTTGTAGATCTGCGCGGCAGCGGGCAGTGCAAACACCAGCAGCAGAAAGGCGAGACATTGACGCATGAACACTCCAGTGCAGCGATCAGGACAACCAACAATGGTGCCGCGCTCAATGCAGGGCGCGGCACAAGATCAGCATAGAGGAATACTGATCGACGGTGTCAGTTGAGAAGCGGATCTGCGTGCCTGCTCACTGGGTTGCCGTGATCGGGCAGAGGTCGCCTGCCGCCCGTTGCAGCGCGGTCACAATGACCGGATCGCTTGCCTGTCGCTGGATTTCCGACTGCACCCAGCCTGAGCACTTGGCATCGCTGCGGTAAGGCTGAAACGCCGAGTAGCTTTGCATCAATAATGGCAGCAGCGCATCCAGCCGACCCCGGATGCCGTCGGTGAGGCCGGATTCGGGCTTCTCCGGGGACTGGCCGGTTTCACGCCACTGCTCGATGCGCGCGTACTGCACCATCTTGTTGGCTTCCATCTGGGCGGTCATGAACTCGCGTATATCGTCGGGGGGCAGCTTGAATTCACCCGCCCGAGATTCGGCGTTCTGGATCACCTGGCGCTCGCGCTCACTGTCCTGCACCGGCTTGCCGCTGTGCCATTTGCTGCGCGCCACGTCATTGGCGATTTCCAGCCTTTGCTCCATGGCCGTAATAAGCGGCGGAAGTTGCGCGGGAGGCTGCTGGGCGGATGCTGCATTGAGGCATGGCGCAAACAGGGCCATTGCCAGAGCGGTTATGTGAAATGACTTGAGCATGGTTGTCTGTTCTCGCATGAGTGATCGTCGCCCGCAACGGGCCAGGCACAGATTCACCGCTTTGCAGCGTTGCAGTGCTGAGCATATTGCCCGAGAAGGTCGGCTCGAATGCGTTACATGTGTATATGTACCACGCAGTAAAAACCAGGCACAAAAAAGGCCTCCCGAAGGAGGCCTCTTGTTCACGCGGCTTTCGCCATCGCGACTGGATCAGCAGCTGTAGTACAGCTCGTATTCCAGTGGGTGCACAAAGGTGCGCACTTTGATTTCTTCTTCGGATTTCAACGCGATGTAAGCGTCGATGAAGTCGTCGCTGAATACGCCGCCTTTGGTCAGGAACGCACGGCCCTTGTCCAGTTCTTCCAGGGCTTCTTTCAGGCTGCCACACACTTGTGGGATCTCTTTCGCCTCTTCAGGCGGCAGGTCGTACAGGTTTTTGTCAGCCGCATCGCCAGGGTGGATCTTGTTCTGGATGCCGTCCAGGCCAGCCATCAACAGTGCAGCGAAGGCCAGGTACGGGTTGGCTGCCGGGTCCGGGAAACGTGCTTCGATACGACGGCCTTTAGGGCTGTTGACGTAAGGAATACGGATCGAAGCCGAACGGTTGCGAGCCGAATAAGCCAGCATGACCGGCGCTTCGAAACCTGGAACCAGACGCTTGTACGAGTTGGTTGCCGGGTTGGTGAAGCCGTTCAGGGCCTTACCGTGCTTGATGATGCCGCCGATGAAGTACAGAGCGGTGTCGGACAGGCCGGCATAACCTTCGCCTGCGAAGGTGTTCTTGCCATCTTTGGAGATGGACATGTGAACGTGCATGCCCGAACCGTTATCGCCGTACAGAGGCTTTGGCATGAAAGTAGCGGTGCGGCCGTAAGCGTCGGCAACGTTGTGCACGACGTACTTCAGGGTCTGAACTTCGTCGGCCTTCTTAACCAGCGTGTTGAATTTCACGCCGATTTCGTTCTGGCCAGCGGTTGCCACTTCGTGGTGGTGAACTTCGACGACCTGGCCCATTTCTTCCAGAGCGTTGCACATTGCGGTGCGGATTTCGTGGTCATGGTCGAACGGTGGAACCGGGAAGTAGCCGCCTTTGATGCCTGGACGGTGGCCCTTGTTACCGCCTTCGATGTCTGCGTCGGACATCCACGAACCTTGTTCGGAGTAAATCTTGAACATGGAGCCGGAGATATCGGACTTGAACTTCACTTCGTCGAAGATGAAGAATTCTGGCTCAGGGCCGGCGAATACGGTGTCACCGATACCGGTCGACTTCAGGTATTCCTCGGCGCGGTGAGCGATGGCGCGTGGGTCGCGATCGTAACCTTGCATGGTCGAAGGTTCGATGATGTCGCACACCAGGATCAGGGTAGGCTCTTCGGTGAACGGATCCAGCACTGCGGTTTCGTCGTCCGGCAGCAGGATCATGTCGGAGGCTTCGATGCCTTTCCAGCCCGAGATGGAGGAACCGTCGAACATTTTGCCGACTTCGAAGAAGTCGTCTTCCAGCGCATCGCGGGCCGGCATGGTCACGTGGTGCTGAGTGCCTTTGGTGTCCGTGAAGCGCAGATCAATCCACTTAACGTCATGATCTTTGATGAGTTGAACCGACTTCGACATGCTGTCCTCCGGGGTGGATTAGGGCCTGAGTAGTAGTGAGCCCTTCAATTTGGGTGATGCCGGGCGCGATACTCGACCAAGGCAACCTGCCTCACAAGGGAGCAATTTGCATGCCAGTGCCCTGTGTTGGGTTTTCTGCGGTAATACCTGCCTTTAAGCGCGTTAAACGTCGCATATTCGAAAACCGGCGCACTCTTATGGTGCTAAGTAATTGTATACAGGGCCGTTTTGGTGCGTGGACGATTGACCGTACGATAACTGGTTAAACCTTGAGCAATTTCCGCTATAATCCGCGCCCCCCTTTTTCGACCGGGACCTAGCGCGCTGTTTTCATGAAATTAATCGTCAAAGTCTTCCCAGAAATCACTATCAAAAGCCGGCCTGTGCGAAAGCGCTTCATCAAACAGCTGGCCAAGAACATCCGTACGGTGCTCCGCGATCTGGACCCGGCGTTGGTGGTGGATGGCGTGTGGGACAACCTTGAGGTCGAAACCAGGGTCGAGGATGCCAAAGTCCTGCGCGAGATGACCGAGCGGCTCAGCTGCATGCCCGGCATCACGCACTTTCTGCAGGTGGACCAGTATCCGCTGGGCGACATGGACGACATCTATGAGAAGTGCAAACTGCACTTCGGCGACGCGCTTCCCGGCAAGATATTCGGGGTTCGCTGCAAGCGGGCAGGCCATCACGACTTCAGCTCCATGGACGTCGAGAAGTACGTCGGTAGTAAATTGCGCCGTGAGTGCAACGCCGCTGGTATCTCGCTGAAGGCGCCGGAAGTCGAAGTCAGAATCGAGATTCGGGACCAGCGTCTGTTCGTGATTCACAGCCAGCACAACGGCATTGGCGGTTATCCGCTGGGTTCGCTTGAACAGACCCTGATCCTGATGTCCGGTGGTTTTGACTCCACCGTGGCGGCCTACCAGATCATGCGTCGTGGCCTGATGAGCCATTTCTGCTTCTTCAATCTGGGCGGACGTGCCCACGAGCTGGGCGTGATGGAAGTCGCGCACTTCATCTGGAAGAAGTACGGCAGTTCCCAGCGGGTGCTGTTCGTCAGCGTACCGTTCGAGGAAGTTCTGGGAGAAATTCTCGGAAAAGTCGATAACAGTCATATGGGCGTAGTATTGAAGCGTATGATGTTGCGCGCTGCGACCAACATTGCCGACCGGCTGGAAATCGACGCGCTGGTCACCGGCGAGGCGATTTCCCAGGTGTCCAGCCAGACGCTGCCCAACCTGGCGGTCATCGATTGCGTGACGGAGAAGCTGGTCCTGCGACCGCTGATCGCCAGTCACAAGCAGGACATCATCGACCTGGCCGATCAGATCGGCACCGGCGATTTTGCCCGGCACATGCCCGAATACTGCGGTGTGATTTCGGTGAACCCGAAGACCGCCGCCAAGCGCAATCGGGTCGAGCACGAAGAAAAATCGTTCGACATGGCCGTGCTCGAGCGTGCGCTCGAAAACGCTCGTCTGGTACCGATCGACCGCGTGATCGAGGAATTGGGTCAGGACGTTCAGATTGAAGAAGTCAGTCAGGCGCTGGCCGGGCAAGTGGTCATCGACATCCGTCACCCGGATGAAGCAGAAGACCG
This sequence comes from Pseudomonas graminis, assembly GCF_013201545.1. Classification (NCBI taxonomy): domain Bacteria; kingdom Pseudomonadati; phylum Pseudomonadota; class Gammaproteobacteria; order Pseudomonadales; family Pseudomonadaceae; genus Pseudomonas; species Pseudomonas graminis. The sequence continues at coordinate 1,421,397 of NZ_CP053746.1, read as the reverse complement.
CCCGCTGGCGCTGACTGGCGTTGAAGTACAAACGCTGCCGTTCTTTGCATTGAACAGCCGTTTCAAGGAACTGGATGACACGCGCCAGTACCTGCTCTATTGCGACAAAGGCGTCATGAGTCGCCTGCATGCTCATCATCTGCTCAGTGAGGGGCATGCCAATGTGCGCGTTTATCGACCGAGCTAAGTGCCCGGGGCTGTTTGCCTGTGGCTTGCGTCACCGGCCCCCCGACACCAGTCGTCAGCCGTAACGGCTTTCGCCGGCTCCACCGTTCATAGCTGCCTACAATCAGACAGCTGACCGAATCCTCTGATCGAGATACACAAGTGATCGAAAATCTACGCAACATCGCCATCATTGCTCACGTTGACCACGGTAAAACTACCCTCGTCGACAAGCTTTTGCGCCAGTCCGGCACCCTTGAGCGCAACGAGCTCAACGACGAACGCGTGATGGACTCCAACGACCAGGAAAAAGAGCGCGGTATTACCATTCTCGCGAAGAACACCGCGATCAACTGGAATGGCTACCACATCAACATCGTTGACACCCCGGGCCACGCCGACTTCGGTGGTGAAGTAGAGCGTGTGATGTCGATGGTTGACTCCGTTCTGCTGCTGGTCGACGCCCAAGACGGCCCTATGCCGCAAACCCGTTTCGTGACCAAGAAGGCTTTCGAAGCCGGCCTGCGTCCAATCGTCTGCATCAACAAGGTTGACCGTCCAGGCGCGCGTCCGGACTGGGTTCTGGATCAGATCTTCGACCTGTTCGACAACCTCGGTGCCACCGAAGAACAGCTGGACTTCAAAGTCGTCTACGCCTCGGCCCTGAACGGTATTGCCGGTCTGGATCACACCGACATGGCTGAAGACATGACCCCGCTGTATCAGTCGATCGTCGACAACGTCCCTGCGCCAAAGGTTGACCGTGACGGTCCGTTCCAGATGCAGATCTCGGCTCTGGACTACAACAGCTTCCTGGGCGTCATCGGTGTTGGCCGTATCGCTCGTGGCCGCGTCAAGCCGAACACTCCGGTTGTCGCGATCGGTGCTGACGGCAAGCGCCGCAACGGCCGTATCCTGAAACTGATGGGTCACCACGGTCTGCACCGCATCGACGTAGAAGAAGCTGCCGCTGGCGACATCGTCTGCATCAGCGGTATGGATTCGCTGTTCATCTCCGACACGCTGTGCCACCCGGACGCAGTTGAAGCGATGAAGCCGCTGACCGTTGACGAGCCAACCGTTTCGATGACCTTCCAGGTCAACGATTCGCCGTTCTGCGGTAAAGAAGGCAAGTTCGTGACCTCCCGTAACATCAAGGAGCGTCTGGACAAAGAGCTGCTGTACAACGTTGCTCTGCGCGTTGAAGAAGGCGACTCGGCTGACAAGTTCAAGGTCTCGGGCCGTGGTGAGCTGCACTTGTCGGTACTGATTGAAACCATGCGTCGCGAAGGCTTCGAAATGGGTGTTGGTCGTCCTGAAGTGATCATCCGTCAGGTAGACGGCGTGAAGCAGGAACCGTTTGAAAACGTGACCATCGATACCCCGGAAGAATCCCAGGGCAAGGTCATGGAAGAGATGGGGCTGCGTAAGGGCGACCTGACCAACATGGTGCCGGATGGCAAAGGCCGTGTGCGTCTGGAATACAACATCCCTGCTCGTGGCCTGATTGGTTTCCGTAACCAGTTCCTGACCCTGACCAACGGTGCTGGCATCCTGACCTCGATCTTCGACCGCTACGACACCATGAAGTCCGGCGACATGTCCGGTCGTCAGAACGGCGTTCTGGTATCGGTTGAAACCGGTAAGGCACTGACCTACTCCCTGGAAACCCTGCAGGCGCGCGGCAAGCTGTTCGTCGAGCACGGTCAGGAGATCTACAACGGTCAGATCGTTGGCTTGAACAGCCGCGACAACGACATGGGTGTGAACCCAACCAAAGGCAAGAAGCTCGACAACATGCGTGCTTCGGGCAAAGACGAAACCATCGCTCTGGTTCCACCTGTTCGCTTCACTCTGGAACAGGCTCTGGAATTCATCCAGGACGACGAGCTGTGCGAAGTCACCCCTAAGTCGATCCGTCTTCGCAAGAAGATCCTCGACGAAGGCGAGCGTACCCGTGCTGCCAAGAAAGCCAAGGCGTAACTAGCCCCGGCTGAACGAAAACGCCCCCGGTCGCAAGGCCGGGGGCGTTTTTGTTTGTCTGGGGTTTGGTTTGGCCAGTGTCGATGCTGTGAGGGCGATGTCGCTCAATCCGGCCTCTTCCCGGCTAAAGCCGGTCCCACTATGGTCCGCGCGCCTTTGGTAGGACCGGCTTCAGCCGGGAAGGCGTACGCGAGCCGTATAGAAGGTTTAGAACTTCAACGGCACCCGGCCGGAGTTCGAATTCAGCGTGCCGGTACTTTCGCGCACGACTTCTTTCGGCTTGTACGCGCAATAACCCGGACGCGGCCCGATCTTCGGGTGGTTGCGGCAGGTGTCGGGGCGTTTGTCATAAATGGTGCACAGCCGGCTCTTGCGATCCAGGTACAGGCAATCGTTGTTGCTCATGCGCTGGAGGGTAAAGATCCCGGATTTCTGATTGAAGCGTTCGACGATCCCGTCCTTCTGCAACCGCTTGGCGATGTTCTTCGGGTTATCGCCCTGTTCGAACTCGTCAACGATGCCGATGCGGATCAGGTCCTTGATCTTCACTTCCACAGGCAGCGTGCAGCAACTGGAAACGCAGCCTCCGCACATGTAGCTGGAATATTTCTGCCAGGTCTCGATGCGGTCGAGTTCTGCAGCGGCGATCAAGGTGGGTTTCATGCGCGTGTGCTTCCGGGTGTATCGGGCGCGCGATCATACCGGTCCGCGCGCAATTCCCCTACCGCAAAATGATTGAAGCGACTGTCGGCAGCTCGCCGCCCGACCAGTCGTATGGCTCATTTCAGACGAGCACAGTCTTCGCCAACGCCTCGACCTGCTCCTGCCGCTCCGTCTGGTTCAGCTTTGCCCCCGGATTCAGCGACGACCATTGCGGATGCGCCCGCGCCTTGTGCAGCGCCTCCGGCAGCTTGCCTTCGCGCCAGGTCTTGTCCAGCGGGGCAGTCAGTTTGATGCTGTCCATCGCGGCATGGCCGCGCACTTCCAGCGCTTGCAGCAGTTGCCGTTGGCGCAGTGCCAGCAGTCGCAGCACGGCATCGTCAACAGTCAGTTCGCGCTGACCCTTGAATTTGTCCATCAGCCGCCCACCGTAACTTCGCGCTGTTTGCAGGGCGCCGCCGGCAATCGCGCCGACCAGTGCCGCAGCGCCCAGCGTGATGCCGCCGACCAGCAAATCCACGCCAGCACCTGCCGCCGCGCCCGCAGCGATACCGCCACCCACACGTACGCCCAGCAATTTCAGGGTTTCGGGATTGAACAGGTCATCGCCCCAGCGGCCATCCATCAACGGCAGATCGCTGGCCGAGGCGTCTTCGCGACGAAACGCGTAAAGCTTGAGCAGCGATTCGACGCAGCGTTGTTCGCGCTGGCGCACGGCCTTGCGCAGATCATCGATCGCCGCCTGCACCTGACCGGAATCGGTGGCCACACTTCGACGGCAGGCGGCGCAGTCCAGCAACAGTTCGGAGATCAGCCTGGCTGCGCTCTGCTTGCGAGCCTCACGCTGAGTCTGTTGATCTGCAATGAGACGCTCCAGCCTGCCCCGTGAGGTTTCCAGCAACAGGGCGAGGCTTTCATACAGACGGCGTTCGCCATCTTCGGGCGGGGCGACGCTGTCGAAACGCACCAGCGCATGCAGGCCAAGACGCGCCAGCGCTTCACGCCAGTCCGGTTCGCGCTGCTGCGCACTGCTGACAAAATTGAGCACGGGCAGTAACGGTTTGCCGCAACTGGCGAGCACGGCAAGCTCGTCGCGGTACTTGGCAAGCACCGGCTCCCGTGCGTCGATCACGTACAGGCCGGCGTCGGAGGCGAGTAACTGACGAAGGACTTTGGCCTCTTGTTCGAAACGCTGGCGCGCTTCGCTGCCTTCCAGAAAGCGCCCGAGCCGCGCCGGGCCATCGAGCCGTTCGCCGGGTCGGTCCAGCCGCTCGAGATAATCCAGCAGGGCGATGGCGTCTTCCAGGCCGGGCGTGTCATACAGCTCCAGCAGCGCCTCGCCATCCACCGACAACCGCGCGCCTTCGACGTGCCGGGTGGTGCTCGGGCGGTGGGAGACTTCGCCGAAACCGACATCGCGGGTGAGCGTGCGCAACAGCGAGGTTTTGCCGACGTTGGTGTGGCCAACCACGGCCAGTTTCAGCGGCCGCATTGCGTCCTTGTCAGTCATGTCCGCTCTCCAGCCAGGTCACTGGCGCGCTGTCGGTCCAGTCCAGTTCAAGTTGCCGCAGTGCCATGTGCCAATCCTCCAGTCGGTCGGCGTCCAGCGCCTGTCCGGTGGGGGCGGGCAACAGCCAGATGCGCGTCGCGGTGGCGCAGCGCGCGAGTTCGGCAATCAACGCCAGACTGCCGCGATCCGGCGAGCGACGTGGGTCGCAGGCGATGGCAAGGCGTGCGGGGGGGTAGCGTGTCAGTTGGTCGAGCAGCGTACGCCGTGACTCCCGGGAGTCGAGAATCCCGGCATTGACCACGCTGTCGGGAAGCGCGGGCGGCCATGGCTGCTGATTGTCCAGTTCGATGGCGACCAGCACTGCGCCGTGGCTTTCGTTCGCTGACGGACCGGTGATTACGGTGTAAAGCTCAGGAGGCGCTGCATCGTTGACGCCCAGCCGTTCGCTGCTGGGCATCAAGCGCTCGCGCAGTTCGACGAAGCCGGGGTGATTCAGATCCAGTGCCAACCCTTGTCGACCCACGCGCCAACGCAGGTAACACAGCACCGTCAGCAGCAGACGCGGAAGAATACCGAACACCACCAGCACCCCGACCAGCCATCCGGCCCAGGCCTGACGGGCGTTTTCGATGGCGAGCGCAGTGTCGCCGCTGGCGCGGATCATTGATTCAGTCGGCACGCTGAAGCCCAGCAACGACGGAATCGCCCCCAGGCCTCGGGTCAGGCTGACAAAGGTGTCGCTGCCCAGAATGGTGGTTTCCCAGACGAAGCCGTAGCGCCGCGTCGCCATGAGCAACAGCAGCAGCGTCAGAGCGCTGAGCAGGGCGATCAGCCACAGGCCGTGGACGCAGATGCCCAGCACCCATCGGTTCAGACGCTTGCGTTGCAGCAGCAATATCAACGCCGGCGCGAGCTGCGCCGCCTGGGCATCGCGTGCCAGCTTTTCGCTGAGCCACATCCAGAGGCGACCGATGCCGGCGGTACTTTCCCCGACAAAGAGCAGGCCCATGGCCCAGCTTGTCAGCAGAATCAGGTTAAGCCCGAGCAGGCTGCCCAGCGCCCAGAACACATTGACGGGCGTCTGTCCGTCGCCCAATGCGGCGAATGCCAGGCCGGCGCCGCTGACAACCGCCAATACCGCCAGCACGATCAACGCCAGGCGCGCGCCCTGTTTCCAGTGATGCAGCGCCTTGAGCATGCCGTCGCGCTCGGCAAGCCACAGGGCGCGGTATTTGATCCGGGTTTGCAAGTCGCCCGCAGCGGCGCGTGCGCGGCGATTGGCTTCTTCGTCTTCGAGCGCGCCGGCGTGTTCTTCACGCAGCCGCACGGCTTCGGTCAGCCAGAGTTCATCAAGGGGAGTCAGTGCAGTCACGCGGCGTCTCGTCGGTAAAGTCGTGGGTGAGCATAACCGGTGTGGCTGCGATCGCGCATTGCCAAGGGTTCGCGTTGTTTGGACAACCGCCATCGCGAGCAAGCTCACTCCTACAGGTTCGTCGTTCGCAATTTTCCGCCATCTGCGGCCATTGTAGGAGTGAGCTTGCTCGCGATAGGGGCCTTCCGGGCGATGGTCATTCGGCCCGCACTCCGGGGAAGGAATCAGGAGGCGGCCTCTGATATCCTCGCGCCATGAAAAAACATCTCCCACTGAGCTTGATCGCCGCACTCGCTGAAAACCGGGTCATCGGCATCGACAATTCCATGCCCTGGCACTTGCCGGGCGATTTCAAATATTTCAAGGCGACCACGCTGGGCAAGCCGATCATCATGGGTCGCAAGACCTGGGATTCTCTGGGCCGTCCGCTGCCGGGCCGGTTGAATCTGGTGGTCACGCGTCAGCAGAATTTGCAGCTTGAAGGTGCGGAAGTGTTCACCTCTCTGGAGGCGGCAGTGGAACGCGCCGAAGAGTGGGCGGCCGAGCAGGGCGTCAGTGAAGTGATGCTGATCGGCGGCGCGCAACTTTACGGCCAGGCGCTCGAGCATGCTGACCGCCTATACCTTACCCGCGTGGCGCTGAGCCCCGAAGGAGACGCGTGGTTTCCGGCGTTTGACGAGGGCCAGTGGACGCTGGTCTCGAATACAGAGAACCCGGCGCTGGACGACAAGCCTGCGTACAGTTTTGAGGTTTGGGAGCGAGTCTAATATCGCTATCGCGAGCAAGCTCGCTCCTACAGGGGAATGCGACCAACTGTGGGAGTGAGGTTGATCACGAAGATGGCATTTCAGCCGGTGAAGATTTAGAGGATGTACCGGCCCATTCGCGAGCGAGCTCACTCCCACAGTTTTGAGTAACCTTCGCCCTGTCACAAAAACTTCGTTTTCATGTCATCTGTCGCGAATGGCGATCTGGGTGACGCCAGCAAGACGGACGCTGTCGCTGACGCATCCAAACAGTCATCGCTTTTTGTTACGGTCCTCCTCGAACCAAAAAGGGGAGGAGATCACCATGAAATTCGTACCAACACTTTTGGCGACCGCGCTGTGTCTCGGCCTGGCCGGACAGGTATTCGCCACCGAGCTGACCCACTGGCCCGCGCCCGCCGCCAAGCAGCTCAACGCCATGATTGCGGCAAACGCCAACAAAGGTAACTTCGCCGTTTTCGACATGGACAACACCAGCTACCGCTACGACCTGGAGGAGTCACTGCTGCCGTTCATGGAAAACAAAGGGCTGATCACCCGCGACACGCTCAATCCTTCTCTCAAGCTCATCCCGTTCAAGGACACCGCCGACCACAAGGAAAGCCTGTTCAGCTACTACTATCGACTCTGCGAAATCGACGACATGGTCTGCTATCCGTGGGTCGCGCAAGTGTTTTCCGGCTTCACCCTCAAAGAACTCAAAGGCTACGTCGACGAGCTGATGGCCTCGGGCAAACCGGTGCCGAGCACGTATTACGAAGGCGACGTGGTCAAGACCATCGAAGTGCAGCCGCCCAAGCTCTTCACCGGCCAGGCCGAGCTGTACAACAAGCTGATGGAGAACGGCATCGAGGTCTATGTCATGACGGCGGCATCAGAAGAGCTGGTCCGCATGGTCGCCGCTGATCCTAAATACGGCTACAACGTGAAGCCGCAGAACGTCATTGGCGTGACCACACTGCTGAAGAACCGCGAGACCGGCGAACTGACCACCGCGCGCAAGCAGATCACCGCCGGCAAATACGACGAGAAAGCCAACCTCGGCCTTGAGCTGACGCCTTACCTGTGGACCCCGGCGACGTGGATGGCCGGCAAGCAGGCGGCGATCCTGACCTACATCGATCAGTGGAAAAAACCGGTGCTGGTGGGCGGCGACACCCCTACCAGCGACGGCTACATGCTGTTCCACAGCGTCGATGTCAGCAAAGGCGGCGTTCATCTGTGGGTCAATCGCAAGGACAAGTACATGACTCAGCTCAACGGCATGATGAAGACCAACGCCGAGGCTCAGGCTAAAGAGGGCTTGCCGGTCACGGCGGACAAGAACTGGGTGATCGTCAAGCCGGACGAAATTCAGTAAGCCGTCTCATCGCGCAGCGCGGCGATTTGCCGTGCCGCGCACTGTCAGGCCCATAGCCTGCGGTATGCGCCGTCGGCATCATGTTCGTCGGCCTGCTTCGTGGTGTTGAAGCGCCGACCGCCCCTGGGGTCCGTTCCGTAGCCGGCGATGTACAGCCAATTACCCTGATTGCTGTAGACGTCGTAATCCACCAGCTGCGCTTCGAACCATGCGGCCCCGGCGCGCCAATCGCCCTTCAGGTCAAAAATCAGGTAACTGGCGACGATCTGGCGCATTCGGTTGGATAAATAGCCGGTTGCCGCCAATTCCCGCATGCCAGCGTCAATCAACGCCTCTCCGGTTTCACCCCGACACCAGCGCGCAAACCCCTGTGGGTTGTGGCCCGGCTCGCTGTTCCCTTTCAGGCCGCTGGCGCGATAGAGAAGCCGGCCGTATTTCAGATGCAGCAAGCGAAAGTAATCACGCCACAGCAACTCGAAATAGATCCAGTACGTGCTGTCGTTGGCGCCGTGTTCGGCCTCGAAATCCTTCAGCGCCTGATCAATCTGCGGTGCTGACAGCGAACCGCGTGCAAGCCAGGGCGAAAACTTGGTGGAGGCGTCCACAGCGCTCAGGTTGTTGCGCGTGGCTTTGTAGCTGTTCGCCAGACCCCGACGGAAATACTGCTGCAGATGCTCGATGGCCGCATGCTCGCCGCCGTGGAACGCTTGCTGTTGGTAAGGAAACGCCGAGCGGGAGTCCAGAGGTGCAGGCGATTGCAGCGTGATCGGTTCAATGCTCATGCCCTGTGGCAGCGCAGGCATTGTCGTGGGCGACGGTATGGCGGGGCGTGCAGAAGTGTGGGCTTTTTCCACAAGGCGGCGAAAGCTGCTGAAGATGTCGGGCAGCTCCTCGACCGCCATCGGTAACTCATCCAGCGGAAACAGTGTCGACTGCCAGTGATCTTCCACAGTCAGTCCCGCTGCGCGAAGGGCCTGCACCTGGGCTTCCTCTTCGGGCGCTGCGATGCGTTCGCAGATGACCGTATCGACGCCCCATTCGTGGGCCAGGGCGACAAGCCGCTCCACCGGATCACCCTCAATCCGCATCAACCCACTGCCGTGAGCCCGCAACTGCTCGGCCAGTGCGCTGACCGCTGATTGTTCGAAATATTGACGATGGGCGCCGATGCGTTCAAAGCCCCATGGCGTTGGGCCCGCTGCCGGCGCGCAGTAAACCGGCAGCAGTGTGTCCGCCTGTTCACGCGCGCGAGTAAAGGCAGGGTTGTCAGCAAGCCGAAGGTCCTGGCGGAACCAATAGATCAACGTATTCATGTGGGGGACTCAGCGACTAGGGTTCAAGGCCTTGATCAGTGGGTTTCAGGACGCGGTCCTTTTTCCGGTCGAGCGAAGAGAAGCTAAACAGGTTTGCTCTTTTGAGCCATAGTCTTTCAGGTATAGGACTGAAAGGGGCTCAAATGAAACCGTTGTCGCTGTCTTCGTCGCCGAGGTATGTCGCCCTCTTGGGTTATGGGGGGTTGCTGCCGTTCGTTGGGCTGCTGTTGCTGATTCTGTTTTCAGTCGAATACCGCCCGTTCTTGACGCAAGCGCTGGTCGCTTATGGGGCAGTGATCCTGAGTTTTGTGGGCGCGCTGCATTGGGGATTCGCCATGACCCTGCAAGGCTTGAATGCCGATCAGTGTCGCGAGCGGTTCATCTGGAGTGTCATCCCGGCACTGATCGCCTGGCCCGCGCTGTTATTGCCGGCACCATTGGGGCTGTTGCTGCTGATTTTCGGTTTCGTCGCGCACTACTGGCAGGACCGCCGTCTGGTGAAAGCCACAACACTGCCCGCCTGGTATCTGCCGATGCGTCTGCGTTTAACGTTGGTCGCCAGTCTTTGCCTGCTGTTGGGCGCGATCACTGTAGCGATTGGCGCCTGAAACCTCCGGTGTCCGGATCTGTTGGAGGCTAAATTGATGGTTCGGCTGGATGTCCGAGCCTTAGCTCCTCTAATCGGCTGGCAGACAAAAAAACACCCCGACATGCGGGGTGTTTTTATATGCGGAGTGATGCTTACGGCATGAGCTTGTCGAGCATCGCCTTGTCACGCACAGCACCTTTGTCGGCGCTGGTGGCCAGCAAGGCGTAGGCCTTGAGGGCGGTGGTCACTTTGCGAGGGCGTGACTCCACCGGTTTCCAGCCTTTCTTTTCCTGCTCGGCGCGACGTTCGGCCATTTCAGCGTCGTCGATCAACAGATTGATCGAGCGATTCGGAATGTCGATCAGCACCTTGTCGCCGTCACGGACCAGACCGATTGCGCCGCCCGCTGCGGCTTCAGGGGAGGCGTGGCCGATGGACAGACCAGAGGTGCCGCCCGAGAAACGCCCGTCGGTCAGCAGCGCGCAGTCTTTGCCCAGGCCTTTGGATTTCAGGTACGACGTCGGGTACAGCATTTCCTGCATGCCCGGGCCGCCCTTCGGACCTTCGTAACGGATGATCACGATGTCGCCGGCCTTCACCTCGTCCGCCAGAATGCCGCGTACCGCGCTGTCCTGACTTTCGAATATCTTGGCGTTGCCTTCGAACACGTGGATCGACTCGTCCACGCCGGCGGTTTTCACCACGCAGCCGTCGAGCGCGATGTTGCCGTACAGCACGGCCAGGCCGCCTTCTTGCGAGTAAGCGTGCTCGACGCTACGAATGCAGCCGTTCTCGCGGTCGTCGTCCAGTGTTTCCCAACGGGTCGACTGGCTGAAGGCCGTCTGGGTCGGAATACCGGCAGGGCCGGCTTTGAAAAAGTGATGCACCGCTTCATCGTCAGTCTGGGTGATGTCCCACTTGGCGATGGCTTCTTCCATGGACTTGCTGTGCACGGTCGGCAAATCAGTGTGCAGCAGGCCGCCACGGGCCAGCGAGCCGAGGATGCTGAAGATGCCGCCGGCGCGGTGGACGTCTTCCATGTGGTACTTCTGGATGTTCGGCGCAACCTTGCACAGCTGCGGCACGCGGCGCGACAGGCGATCGATGTCGCGCAGGTCGAACGGAATCTCGGCTTCCTGGGCAGCGGCCAGCAAATGCAGGATGGTATTGGTCGAACCACCCATGGCGATGTCGAGGGTCATCGCGTTCTCGAACGCCTTGAAGTTGGCGATGTTGCGCGGCAGCACCGAGTCGTCGTTGTCTTTGTAATAGGTTTTGCACAGGTCGACGATAGTGCGGCCGGCCTGCAGGAACAGCTGTTCGCGGTCGGAGTGGGTCGCCAGCGTCGAGCCGTTGCCCGGCAGCGCAAGGCCCAGTGCTTCGGTCAGGCAGTTCATCGAGTTGGCGGTGAACATCCCGGAGCACGAACCGCACGTGGGGCACGCACTGCGCTCGTATTCAGCGACTTTCTCGTCGGACGCGGTGGAGTCGGCGGCGATGACCATGGCGTCAACCAGGTCCAGGCCGTGGCTGGCGAGCTTGGTCTTGCCGGCTTCCATCGGGCCGCCGGAAACGAAGATCACCGGGATGTTGAGGCGCAACGCAGCCATCAGCATGCCGGGGGTGATCTTGTCGCAGTTGGAGATGCAGACGATGGCATCGGCGCAGTGGGCGTTGACCATGTACTCGACCGAGTCGGCAATGATCTCGCGGCTTGGCAGCGAATACAGCATACCGTCATGGCCCATGGCGATGCCGTCATCCACCGCGATGGTATTGAATTCCTTGGCGACGCCGCCTGCTCTTTCGATCTCGCGCGCCACCAGCTGACCCATGTCCTTCAAGTGGACATGGCCCGGTACGAACTGGGTGAACGAGTTGGCGATGGCGATAATCGGCTTCTTGAAATCGTCGTCCTTCATGCCCGTGGCACGCCACAAGGCGCGGGCGCCGGCCATATTGCGGCCGTGGGTAGACGTTTTCGAACGGTAATCAGGCATTGGAACACTCCGGCTAATCGGCTGAATGAGGAAGGGAGTGAGCTTCTAGTGACGTCGTGTGCAAAAGGCAGTGACCGGATGCAGCGAAGAAACCGAACGATACGGGATCACCGTACGCCCAGCCTGAGCTCATAAACCCGCCGGGGGATGACTGGCGATGAATAGCGCTGATTCTACACCTGTGAGGGCGGGAGGGAATGGCGGGAAGTGGTGGCCGTCAGGTCTCAGGTCTGATTGCCAAACGGGTGGGTGGGATCCGGCCGCAATCGCGAGCAAGCTCACTCCTACACAGATGCCCGCTGATTCGAGCGTTCAATGGTACTGGCGAAATTGCGAGGCCCGGTGCCGAACCCCTGTAGGAGTGAGCTTGCTCGCGATAAGGATCTTGCAGACACATCCGGAATCTCTGTTTGGCGTCTACCCCTCAGGCACTGTTCTAGCCTTCCTGGTAATCACCAACAGGAGCGACTGATGCCGGAAATGCCGCGTGGAAAATGTCTAAGAAACGGAAGATTTTCAGAGTCGGGACGGATTTACCTCGTCACTTCGGTTACCCATAACCGGGAGCAGGTTTTCAGCGACTGGAAGCTTGGACGATTGGTTGTGAACGAGTTCCGCGCCGCTCAGTCCTCGGGGGCGGCGGATTCGTTAGCGTGGGTCATCATGCCCGACCACATCCACTGGCTGCTTGAACTGACGGGAGGTGAACTCACTCGGATTTTACAGGGAGTGAAATCGCGAAGCGCCCGCGCAATCAATCAGTCGCGAGGAACGCACCGGCAAGTCTGGCAGAGGGGTTTTCACGACAGAGCATTACGACGGGAGGACGATCTTTTGATGATGGCCAGATACATTGTCGCCAATCCGTTGAGGGCTGGATTGGTCAAACGGGTCGGAGATTATCCGCTGTGGGACGCGAGTTGGTTTTGAAGCAGAATCGCGAGCAAGCTCACTCCTACAGGTACTGTGCATCGCCTGTAGGAGTGAGCTTGCTCGCGATCTGTTGCGAAGCGACAGTAATCCTGCAATCGCATTCACTCAGACATGTCCCTGTCGTCTGATTTGCTGCCGGTTCCCGGCGGATCGCGGGACAAGACACGCGCCTACAGGTTTTGCAGAGGACCTGTAGGAGTGGGCGGCTCGACACGCCACAGCCATCAACTGTTCGGCAGCAACCGGCAGGTGATGCTTTTGATGTAGCGCGTTTCGGGGATTGCAGGGTGAACCGGGTGGTCCGGGCCTTGGCCGCCGCGCTCGAGCAGCTGGATGTTGCGGTCCAGATGGCGGGCGCTGGTGAGGAGGATGTTTTGCAGGTCGTCCTCCGGTAGGTGCATCGAGCAGGAAGCGCTGACCAGAATGCCGTCCTTGCTGAGCAGGCGCATGGCTTGCTCGTTCAAGCGGCGGTAGGCGCCTTCACCGTTTTTTATGTCTTTCTTGCGTTTGATGAACGCCGGCGGGTCAGCGATGATCACGTCGAAACGTTCTTCAGCCGCTTTCAGCTCCTTCAGCGCCTCAAACACGTCGCCTTCTATGCAGGTGACCTTCTCCGCGAAGCCATTCAGTGTCGCGTTACGCTCCACGCCGTCCAGTGCAAAGGCCGAAGCGTCAACGCAGAACACTTCGCTGGCGCCGAACGCACCGGCCTGGATGCCCCAGCCGCCGATGTAACTGAACAGGTCCAGCACACGCTTGCCCTTGGCGTACGGCGCCAGGCGCGCGCGGTTCATGCGGTGGTCATAGAACCAGCCGGTCTTCTGGCCTTCCATCACCGGCGCTTCGAACTTCACGCCGTTTTCTTCCAGCGCGACCCACTCCGGCACCAGGCCGAACGCAGTTTCAACGTAGCGGTTCAGCCCTTCGGCGTCGCGTGCGGCGGAATCATTCTTGAGCAGAATGCCGCTTGGCTTGATCACTTGAATCAGCGCAGCGAGCACGTCGTCCTTCAGTTGCTCCATGGCCGCTGACGCCAGCTGCACCACCAGAATGTCGCCGAAGCGATCCACCACCAGGCCCGGCAACAGATCGGAGTCGCCATAGACCAGGCGATAGAACGGCTTGTCGAACAGACGCTCGCGTAGCGACAGGCAGACATTCAGGCGATGAACGAGCAGCGATTTGTCCAGTGGCAGCTTGATGTCGCGGGACAGCAGCCGTGCGCAGATCAGGTTCTGCGGGCTCATCGCGACGATACCCAGCGGCTTGCCGCCGGCTGCTTCAAGAACGGCTTGAGCGCCCGGAGCAAAGCCGTTGAGCGGGGTGGCAGCGACGTCGATTTCGTTGCTGTAGACCCACAAATGACCGTTGCGCAAACGGCGATCGGCGTTGGGCTTGAGGCGCAAGCTAGGCAGGGACATGACGTCGCTCCGGAAAAAAGAGCGGGAGTATAGCGCGTCAGCCTGCTGGAGGTCGCGTCGTGCTCAATTACCGTCTGGCTGTCCGTCGGACCCGTTGAATCGTCATACAGTTGTAGACCCATGGCCGCGAGGGGTTAGAATCGTGGCCTGAACCCGAGTGTGAAGTTATGTCCCAAGAGCTTACGTCCGAGCAGATCCAGCAGGCGTTACAAGGCATCAGCGTTCCGCCTCAGCCGCAAATCATGGTGGATTTGCAGATGGAGCAGTACATGCCCGACCCTGACCTGGGTGCCATCGCCCGGCTGATCGCTCAGGATCCGGGGCTCTCCGGGGCGCTGCTGAAAATCGTCAACTCCAGCCATTACGGCCTGAGCAACAAAATCGCTTCGATTCAGCGGGCGGTCAATCTGCTTGGTAGCCGCTCGGTCATCAACCTGATCAACGCGCAATCGATCAAGGGCGAGATGAGCGATGAAACCATCGTCGTGCTCAACCGTTTCTGGGATACCGCTCAGGACGTGGCGATGACCAGTCTGACGCTGGCCAAGCGCATCGGCTCGCAAACCGTGGACGAGTCCTACGCGCTGGGTCTGTTTCATGACTGCGGGGTGCCGCTGATGATCAAGCGTTTTCCCGATTACATGAGCGTCCTCGAAGAAGCGTATGCCAACGGCACCGCCGAGTGCCGTGTGGTCGACACCGAGAACAGGCTGCTGAACACCAACCACGCCGTTGTCGGTTATTTCACCGCCAAGTCCTGGCGTTTGCCGGAACATGTCAGCAATGCGATCGCCAATCACCACAATGCGCTGGCGATTTTTCAGGACGACTCGGGTCGCAATGCGCCGCTGAAAAACATGCTGGCTGTGCTGAAAATGGCCGAGCATGTCTGTGAATCCCACCGCGTTCTGGGCAACGAGCCGGTTGACCATGAGTGGAACAGCATTGGTCCGCTGGTGCTCGATTACGTTGGCTTGTCCGACTATGACTTCGAAAACCTCAAAGAAAGCATTCGTGAGCTGAGTGCGCACTGACCCTGCGCGCCTGACCTCATCCTTCATCGAGCGGCCCCATGCCTGAATTACCAGAAGTCGAAACCACCCGCCGGGGCATTGCGCCGCACCTGGTGGGCCAGCGCGTCAGCCGGGTAATCGTGCGAGATCGTCGCCTGCGCTGGCCGATCCCTGAAGACCTCGACGTGCGCCTGTCGGGGCAGAAAATCGTGGCCGTAGAGCGTCGAGCCAAGTACCTCCTGATTCAGGCGGAGGTTGGCACCTTGATCAGCCACCTCGGCATGTCGGGCAATCTGCGTCTGGTGGATGCCGGTCTGCCGCCGCTCAAGCACGAGCACGTCGACATCGAACTCGAATCCGGCCTGGCTTTGCGCTACACCGACCCGCGTCGTTTCGGCGCCATGCTCTGGAGCCTCGACCCGCTCAACCACGAGCTGCTCGCGCGCCTGGGGCCGGAGCCGCTGACGGACGTGTTCGACGGTCTGCGTCTGTTCGAGCTGTCGCGGGGCCGTGCAATGGCGGTCAAGCCGTTCATCATGGACAACGCGATCGTCGTGGGCGTCGGCAACATCTATGCGACCGAAGCCCTGTTTGCCGCCGGCATTGATCCGCGCCGTGCCGCCGGGAGCGTTTCCAAGGCTCGCT
Source organism: Pseudomonas graminis (assembly GCF_013201545.1). Classification (NCBI taxonomy): domain Bacteria; kingdom Pseudomonadati; phylum Pseudomonadota; class Gammaproteobacteria; order Pseudomonadales; family Pseudomonadaceae; genus Pseudomonas; species Pseudomonas graminis. The sequence continues at coordinate 1,405,666 of NZ_CP053746.1, read as the reverse complement.
ATATAAAGCTGGCGATTGAAATCAAACGCATCCTGGCCGCCGCCATCGAACGGGGCGGTACCACGCTGCGCGATTTCATCGGCGGGGACGGCCAGCCTGGCTACTTCCAGCAGGAACTGTTCGCCTACGGCCGCGGCGAGCAACCGTGCAAGGTCTGCGGGACCACGCTGCGAGAAGTGAAGCTGGGTCAGCGGGCCAGCGTTTACTGCCCGAAGTGCCAGAAGTAGTTCCCGACAGCGACGGCGGCCGGGAACACTCACCGCCACCCTATCGCCAGGGTTTATCCGATCCCTCCTACAGGGCGTGTATCGTCAATGAGACACGCCGCCCCTTGCGTAAGCCCGCGCCCTGTTTATAGTGAACAGCTCCATCTCTGCCTTAGCCTGAAGGACCATGCCATGAGCCCGTTTCGCATGCTTGCTGCCACGTTGGCCGTGTTCTTCGGCTTGCAATTCACGCCTGCGCTGGCTCAGGACGCGACAGGCAGTGGTGATCCCGTCTACGAAATCGAAAGCCCTCCTGCCTACGCGATGATCGGCGACCTGCTGATTGCGCGGCCGATTCTCATCGCCGCCACCATCATTGGCGCCGGGTTGTTTGTGGTTGCACTGCCGTTTACCGCCACCGGCGGCGGCATTGGCCGTACCGGCAAGGCGCTTGTCGTGGATCCGGGCAAGGCGGCATTTGTCCGCTGCCTCGGTTGCACCGGCGATGGTTACGGCAAGCAGGACTGATCGGCGCAGGCGCGCATCAGCTTCAGCGCGGCATCGGGTTTGAATATCGTCGAAACGCCAATGCCGCGTGGGTCACTGGCCGCTTCAACCCTGGCACTGTTCTTGTGCCACAGCAGCACCTGCTGATTGCCAAAATCCTTCGCCGTCTCCTTTGACGTGTAACCGCGCTCGCGCAGGTCAGCCAAGTCCTGCTCCGTGAATGTGCCCGGTTCGTACTCGACCACATCCGGCGTGAACTGGTGGTGATAACGCGGCGTCGATGCCCAGTTGGCAATCGGCTGATCGTCGAGGTACTGCAGCATCGACAGCAGCACCATGCTGGGGATGCGGCTGCCGCCCGGGGTGCCAAAGGCGGCGAGGGACTGCGGGCCTTCGATGAAACTCGGACTCATGCTTGAGATCGGTCGCTTGCCCGGCTCGATGGCATTGGCATGACCGGCTGCTGCTGCCGAGCTGCCCTGGGTGTCGATGGCAAAGTCGTCCATTTCATCATTGAGGATAATCCCGGTGCCGGGCACGGTGAACGCCGAGCCAAAGGGCAGATTCAGTGAGAGTGTCGCCGTCACGGCGTTGCCCTCGTTATCCAGTACGGCGAAATGGCTAGTGTTGTCGCCTTCACGCCAGCGCGGAGCGGGCGGCAAGGTGTTGTTGGGTGTGGCGCGGTGTGCGTCGATGCTGGTGGTCAGTTGCATCAAGTAGTCGATGGAGAGGAGTTGGGCTACCGGGTTGGGCACGAAGTCAGGGTCCCCGAGCAACACGCGATCACGGTAAGCGCGGCGCAGCGCCTCGATCACAAAGTGCGCCCGCTGGATTTTGCCCGACTCTCGCCACGGCAGCTGTTGCAGCATGAACAGACTTTGCGCCAGAGCGATGCCACCTGCCGAGGGCGGCGGTGCGCTGATCAGCTCGCGTTGATCGGCCAGCTGAACGCGCAGAGGCGTGCGCGTGACGACTTCATACTCTTCAAAGTCGTGATAATTCCAGATGCCGCCGGCGCGACGAACGCCACTGACCATCGCCTGCGCCACCAGGCCGCTGTAGAACCCTGCGCGACCATTGTCGGCAAGGTGCTCCAGCGTCTGCGCGAGCTCCGGCTGGGTGATGACGTCACCCAGATTCGGCACGTCGTTGTTGCGCAGGAACAGGCGCGCGCTCTCCTTGTTATTACGCAGCGCGAACAGCCGCCAACTGGCGCGCTCGCGATAAACACTGTCTACCTTAAAACCGCGATACGCGACCCGAATGGCCGGCGCCAGGGAGATCGAAAGCGGCAGTCGGCCGTAGCGTTCAGCCAGTTCGACCAGCGCAGCGGGCAGTCCCGGAATCGCGGCCGCCAGAGGTCCGTTCAGGGACAGGTCCGGCTGGAGGATCCCGTTGCGGTGGAACATCTTGGGTTTGGATTTGAGCGGCGCTTTTTCGCGCGCGTCGAGAAACTGATACTGGATGGGGACACCCGATTGGCGCAGCAGGAAAAACCCGCCGCCGCCGAGGCCCGACGCGTAAGGTTCAACCACGGCAAGCGTGGCGCTGATGGCAATGGCGGCATCGAATGCGTTACCGCCGTCGACCAGGATTTCCTGACCGGCTGCCGTCGCGATGGGATGCGGGCTGGCGATGGCGGCCTGATCAGGATGATCGGGGCTGGCCTGAGCCGAACAAACGCACAGCAGAAACACTGCGCCCGACAAAACAGGTATCCGTTCCAGCATAGAGATCATGCGTATCTCGCTCAATTCAACAGGCGTTATAAGCCAGTGTCTTCGGCGAAAGCACGTATGCCGACAGGATATGCGTTCGGTTATGCCTTGCTGGTGATCAGGTTGTACTTGGCCATGAGCTCGTCCTTGCTCTCCACATGGTTTTCATCCAGCGGGATGCAATCCACGGGGCAGACCTGCTGGCACTGCGGTTCGTCATAGTGGCCGACGCATTCGGTGCACAGGTTGGGATTGATCACGTAGATCTCTTCACCCTGGGAAATGGCTTCGTTCGGGCACTCGGGTTCGCAGACGTCGCAGTTGATGCAATCGTCGGTGATGATCAGGGACATGGATACTCCTGCCACGGTCGACACCGAGGCATATCAAAACGAATGCGGCGAATTGTGCCGCATTAGCGCTCGGTATGCACCTTACCTCGACGCAAGGCCTCAGGCTTTGAAGCGTTCGCTCAGCGCCTGGGCCACGGCGGGGTGTACGAACTTGGTGATATCACCGCCTAATGCGGCGATTTCCCGGACTAGCGTAGATGAAATGAACGAATAGCGTTCGGACGGCGTAAGAAAAAGACTTTCGATGTCAGGGGCCAGTTGCTTGTTCATGTTGGCGAGCTGAAATTCGTACTCGAAATCCGACACCGCGCGCAGGCCGCGCAGCAGGATATTTGCGTTCTGTTCCTGAGCAAAGTGCGCCAGCAGCGTCGAAAATCCTACGACTTCCACGTTGTGCAGGTGTTTGGTCGCTTCGCGGGCGAGCGCGACACGTTGCTCCAGCGGGAACAGGGGGTTTTTCTTGGGGCTGGCGGCAACGGCGATGACCACTTGATCGAACAGGCGCGAGGCGCGCTCGACCAGATCGCCATGACCCTTGGTGATAGGGTCGAAGGTGCCGGGGTACAACACTCGGTTCATCGCGTCGTCCTGGTCGGAGTTCGTTGGGGACTGGATGGTAACGCAGCGCAATGGACCGGCCAAGCTGCTGAAGAATGTAGTGGGGCGTTGCGGTGTGGCGCGCGACGATTTCCTGGCTAAAGCCAGTTCTACAGGATAATCGCGTTCAAATAGTGGGACCGGCTTCAGCCGGGAAGAGGCCCGTGTGGGCGCCATAAGATTAGCGGTGTGACGCGAGACGCCTTCCCGGCTAAAGCCGGTCCCACAATGTTCCACAGCCAGCCCCGCTGGCCAAGTGCGTTGGGTCAGTCAGAATTCGCAAGCCCATCAGCGCACGAACAGTCGCTGAATCAGCTTCTGAATTGCCTTTCCATAGGGCGGGTAGAGCAGCCGTGCGGCGTTGAATCGTTGCTTGATCAACACACCTTTGGCATGGCTGAACGTCAGAAACCCTTCGTGCCCGTGGTATTGGCCCATGCCCGACGCGCCGATGCCGCCGAAAGGCAAGTCGTCCTGGGCGACATGCAGCAGGGTGTCATTCAGGCAGACGCCGCCCGAATGCGTCTGCTCCAGCACGCGGTTCTGTTCATGTCGGTCGTAGCCGAAGTAGTACAGCGCCAGTGGCCTTGGACGCTGATTGATGTAGGCGAACGCGTGCTCGATCTGGTCGTAGGGTACGATCGGCAGCAGCGGGCCGAAGATCTCGTCCTGCATGATCAGCATGTCGTCGCTCACATCCAGAATCAGGCTGAACGGCATTCTGCGGTCCTGCCCCTCGGCGAACAGCTGAACCACCCGGGCACCCTTGGTTTGCGCGTCGGCGAGATACGAATTCAGCCGTGCGACATGCCGCTGATTGATGATGGCGGTGTAGTCCGGGTTATCCGTCAATGTCGGATAAAGCCGCGCGACGGCTTCCCTGTAGGATTCGACGAATTCGTCAACGCGATCCCTGGACACCAGAACGTAGTCGGGCGCTACGCAGGTTTGCCCGGCATTAAGGGTTTTGCCAAAAGCGATGCGTTCGGCGGCGTCCTTGAGCGGGACGTCGCGGGACACGATGGCGGGGGATTTGCCGCCCAGCTCCAGCGTCACGGGCGTGAGGTTTTCCGCCGCCGCGCGCATGACATGCCGCCCGACGCTGGTGGCACCCGTGAACAATAAATGATCAAACGGCAGTCTGGAGAAGGCCGCACCAACCTCTGCCTCGCCCAACACAACGCCGACGTGGTCCTCCGCAAACACCCGCCCCAGCAGGGTTTTCAGCAAGGCACCGGTGGCGGGCGTGGATTCGCTGAGCTTAAGCATCGCGCGGTTACCCGCCGCCAACGCGCCCGCCAGCGGCCCGATGGCCAGATACAGTGGGTAATTCCACGGCACCACCACGCCAATCACCCCCAATGGTTGGTAAACGACTTTGGCGCTGGCGGGCTGGAACGCCAGGCCGACGCTTCGGCGCGAAGGCCGCATCCATTTCTTCAAATGACGTTGGGCGTGGCGGATGTTGTGCAGGCAGGGCATCAGCTCGGCGAGGAGCGTTTCATCGGCGCTGCGGTGGCTGAAATCAGCGCTGATCGCGTCAATGATCGCCTGACGCTCGGTGCTGAGCAGCGTGTGCAGGCGGTCGAGCCATTGCCTGCGTTCTTGCAGCGTCGGCATCGGATTGGCGGCGAATGCGCGACGTTGTTCGTCGAATACCTGCTCCAGGCTGCTGCGAAGGGGAGGGGCATCGTCTGCACATGGCAGAAGACTGGATTCGACGGGCATCGCAGCGGTCCTGATTGACGTTATGCAGTGCTTTTAGAGTCATTGCTCTACGAAGTCAACGGTGCTTGCATTCGCTCGCAGGCGCACGCCAGACTGTCCGGGCAAAAAACTGAACTGGCGCCCTGCATCACCTGACACGGAGTCTCAATGCGCACGGATTATCTGGCGTTTTTTCTTTCCCTGTTCCTCTCGCGCCTCGCCGATCAGGTTCTCCTGTTTCTGGTGCCGTTGATTGTGTTCCAGAGCACCAACAGCGCGTCACTGGCAGGGCTTGCGTTCTTCGTCGAGACATTGCCGCGCTTCCTTGCATTCCCCATTTGCGGCGCGCTTTGCGACAAACACTCTCCCATCCGGCTGCTGCACATCAGCCAGATATATCGCGCCTTGATCTGCCTGGTCGCCATGGGGCTGTACGGCCTGTTTGGCGGCATCGGCTGGCTGATCGGTCTGTCGGCAATATGCGGCGTCCTGACCACCCAGGGAATCATGGCCCGTGAGGTGGTGATGCCGCACATTTTCCCGGATTACCGCTACGGCAAGACGCTGTCCTACTCTCAGATTGCCGACCAGACCGGCTTGGTGCTCGGCCCTTTGCTGGCGGCGCTGGCGCTGGAAATCTGCCCGTGGTGGGGGGTCGTCATCGGTGTGGCGCTGGTCTTCGTCGCGGCGGATCTGGCCATGCGCGTCTGGCAACGCAACAGCGATGTCATGCTGGAGCGCTTTGATCAACACGCCGACATCTGGACTCAGCCACTGAAAATCGCTTTCGGGCATATTCGCCGGCTGCCCGAGTTGCAGAAGATCATTTTGCTTGCCGTCGGCGTCAACCTGATCGTCGGTGTCACGCTGGCCAGCTCCGCCGCCATGATGATCGGCTCATTCAGCGAGAGCAAAGATTTTTACGCTGGCCTCCAGGCGGCGGGCGCCTTGCTGACCATCGCGATTCTGTTTGTCCTGGCGCGGATAAGCCTGCCGCTGAAACTGCTCGGTGCGATGTCATATATCGCCTTGCTGCTGGGTGCATTCATTACCGCTACCAGTGCGTCATCCGAGGTCTACCTCGTCGGCTTTCTGCTGATCGTCGGCTTCGACAAGATGTTCAACGTGTACATGCGCAGCATCCGTCAGCGGGTCATCCCGGAGCGCGACTTCGGCAAGACCGTGGGCGTCATCACGCTGCTGAACAACTTGTCGCAACCGCTGGCCGGTCTGCTGGTCGGCGTGCTGACGGCGCCAATCGGGCTGCGCGGCGTCATTTTGATCAACGCGCTGGCGGCAGGCGTGCTCGGGGTGGGTGTGGCAGCGGTGGTTCGGCTCAGGCTGGCGACTGCCGTGGAGCGATGAAGTCTGCAACGGGCCCGACGCTTGCGTTAAGATCCGGCACATTCCTGTTACATTTCGACGTTCGAGTTGAACATGGCGCCGCGCATCAAAACCGTACGCATCAACACACGTGAACGCATCGTGCATTGCAGCCTGGACCTGTTCAATCAGCAGGGCGAGCGCAGCGTCAGCACCAATCACATCGCTGCGCACATGGAAATGTCGCCCGGCAATCTGTACTACCACTTCCCCAACAAGCAGGCGATCATCGCTGAGTTGTTCACCGAATACGAAACCCTGGTCGACAGCTTTCTGCACCCGTCCAAGGGCCGTCTGCCGGGTGTCGAAGACAAGCGCCATTACTTGATGGCGATTCTCGACGGCATGTGGCGCTACCGTTTTCTGCACCGCGACCTCGAGCACCTGCTTGAAACCGATTCTGAGCTGGCGGTGCGTTATCGACGCTTCTCTCAACACTGCCTGATCAAGGCGATGTCCATTTACAGCGGCTTTGTCGACGCGCAGATTCTGAGCATGGACAAGGTCCAGATCGAATCGCTGACGCTCAATGCGTGGATCATCCTCACGTCTTGGGTGCGTTTTCTGTGCACCACCCGGGAAAACGCCGCTCACCTGAATGAGGACGCGATACGTCGCGGCGTTTATCAGGTGCTGATGCTGGAACTGGCCTACGTCACGCCCCAGGCGCGGGAAGCAGTGAATACGCTGTGCGCGGAGTTTTACGTGCCGTTGGCCAAGGCACTGGAAGACGCTGGCTGAATCGGCCCGGTTGTCTCACTCGATTGTCATATCGCCCTTTTTTACTGCCTGCAGGAGCCTGTCATGTCCATCGCGCAATTGATCAGCCCGCAACAATTGTCAGAACGCCTGACCCAGCCCGGGCTTGTGATACTGGATTGTCGTTCGTCGCTGGACGATCTGGACTACGGCCAGCGCAGCTACGCAGAGGGCCATATCGAAGGCGCTTCCTACGCTGACTTGCTCAATGATCTCAGTGGTGCCATCACCAAGGGTGTGACAGGTCGCCACCCGCTGCCGGATCCGCAGACACTGATCGAGCGCTTGCGGTTCTGGGGTGTGAACAACCACAGCGATATCGTGCTGTACGACGATGGCCCGGGTGCGTATGCCGCCCGAGCCTGGTGGTTGCTGGCGTGGCTGGGCAAGCGCGACGGCGTGTATGTGCTCGATGGCGGGCTCAAGGCCTGGCATGGGGCGGGTCTGCCGCTGAGTCTTGATCCGCCGCACCAACCCGAGGGTTCATTCGACGGCGTGCCAGATGAATCGATGGTGCTGACGGCCGAGCAACTGCAGGCCCGCATCGGCGATCCCGCCATGACGCTGATTGACGCACGTGCCCCCGCGCGGTTCCGGGGTGAGGTCGAGCCCATCGACCCTATTGCGGGGCACATTCCGAGCGCACAGTGCGCGGCATTCACCGACAACCTCGGGCCGGATGGCCGCTTTCTCCCGGCAGAGCGACTGAAGCAGCGCTTCGCCGAGGCACTACAAGGCCGTCCTGCCCATGCGCTCGTCGCTTATTGCGGTTCCGGCGTAACGGCCTGTCACAACCTGTTTGCCTTGGCCCTCGCCGGGTATCCGCTGGGGGCGCTGTACGCGGGATCGTGGAGCGAGTGGATCAATGATCCGCAGCGAGGCGTCGCGACCGGGGACTAAGGTCGCGGCGTATGTGCCTCACATCTGGCCCATCGCCCAGCGCAGCAAGAAGAACACCAGCAATCCGCCGCCGATGGTCGCCAGAAGATTGCGGCTGAATGCCGCAATGCCAATCGACACGATCCCGGCCAGCAAGTAGGCGTTGCCCAGGGACAACTGCCAGTGCGTGCCGTCGGGCAGCAACATGCCAGGGACAACGATGGCGGTCAGCACGGCGGTGGGTACGTAATGCAGGCCTTGGCGCACCAGCGGCGGGAAACGCAGGTTCGGCCAGGCGAACAGGCTGTAGCGCATCAGAAAAGTGATCGCGGCCATGCCCAGAATCAGCCACCAGTACGTCATGGGCGTACCTGGTTCGGGTTCACGTCGTTCTGCCTTTCAGGCTGCCGTCTTTCCAGACACACCCCCGCCGCGATGCCACAGAAGGCAGCGGCCATGAGCCCTAATTTGTAGGGCCACGACCATGTCAGCAGGGCAACCGCGCCAGCGACCAACGCGGCGGCGATCTGCGGTTGGTTGCGCAGCAGCGGCACGACGATACCGATGAAGGTCGCCAGCATCGCGAACTCCAGGCCCCAACTGGCCATGTCGGGAAAAGCCTGACCAAACAGCATACCCACCAGCGAGCTGCTCACCCAACAGGCGTACAGCGAGCTCGCCACGCCCATCCAGTACCAATGCGCGAGCGGCGTCCGGCCGTGGACCAGGTAGTGGCGTTGAACGATGGCGAAGGTTTCGTCCGTCAGCCAGAACGCCAGCAACAAACGCCAGCGCTGAGGCAGCTCCTGAACCTGTGGCTGCAGGGTGGCGCTGTACAGCACGTGGCGCAGATTGACGATGAACGTCGTCAACAGAATCACCACCGCGCCGGCCCCGGCGCCCATCAGGCTGATGACGATGAACTGCGCCGATCCTGCGTAAACGAACATCGACATGCCGACCGCCTGCCAAAGCGTCAGGCCGCCCACGCCGGCGAGGGTGCCGAAGATAATGCCGAACGGGGCAATGCCGACCAGCATCGGCAGGCTGTCGCGAAGGCCGCGGACGAAGAATTGATGTCGGGACATGGTTTTTCTCCTTATGTCCCGATGTTATGCGGGCGGCGCATACGTGTCTTGAACGATCGTGCAGGCGTTAGCGGTGTGTCTGCGCGCCATGGATGTCCGTCAGCCACGCCGGAATCCGCTGCTCCAGGTAATACGTCGGCTTTCTAATCGTGCCGCCGACAAAACCCACGTGCCCGCCTTTTCTCTGCAGGTCGAATTCCGTACTGGACGACAGCTCAGAGGCTTCAGGCAGGCTGTGTTTGAACACGAACGGGTCATCAAGGGACTGAATCAGCAGGGTTGGCGTGCGGATGGCGCCGAGGAAGTACCGACTGGAGGCGCGCCGGTAGTAATCATGGGCGTCCACGAATCCATTGAGCGGCGCTGTCACGCGCCCGTCGAAGTCCCAAAAGGTGCGCATGTCTTTCAACGATCCCAAGGCCGCCAGTTCTGCCAGGCCGTCGTTGAGTCCTTCATGCTGAAAGCGCCTCTGCTTGTCCTTGATGTAGCCGACCATCTCGCGCATGAAGTGGCGTTGATAGACCTTGGAGAAGCCCAGCCCGATCCGGTCGGCGCATTCGTCCAGACGAAACGGTACGGATACCGCCGCAGCGCCTTGCAGGTGGCTGTCGAGGCCGGTTTCGCCGAGGTGCTTGAGCAAGATGTTGCCGCCGAGGGAATACCCGACAGCGTAAAGCGGCGCCAATGGCCGGGCCTTGCGCAGATGATCGATCACGGCGGCAAGGTCTTCGCTGGCGCCCGAGTGATAGCTGCGAGGCAACAGATTTGGCTCTCCTGAACAGCCTCGCCAGTTAAGGGCGACACTTGCCCAGCCGCGTTTTTCCATGGCGTGCTGCAGCCCGGCGACATAGGGGGAGTTGGACGAGCCGGTCAGACCGTGCAGCACGAGCACGACCGGCACAGTGGCGTCGTGTGGGCCGTGCCAGTCCATGTCGAGGAAATCCCCGTCCTCAAGCCAGACGCGCTCGCGCCGGCGCTCAAGGTGAGTGGTCGGACGCCAGAGCGGTCCCCACAGCGTCTGCAAGTGCGGGTTGCCCAGGCCGAACGCCGGGGTAAACCCGGGAAGGTCAGCTCGCGACGACACTGCGTTCCCACACCGCGTAGTGAACCTGACCGGCCTTCTTCTCACGGTGCAGGCGCCAGTTGGCCGGCATGCCCAGCGTGGAGGGCGCGGTTTCGCTTTCGGTGTAGATCCACGCGTTGTCCGCCAGCCAGTTACGCTCTTCCAGCAGCGTGCACGCAGGCATCAGCAAGTCCTGGTGGAACGGCGGGTCGAGGAACACCACGTCGAAGTGTTCGGCCGGCTGGGTTTCCAGATGGCGAAGGGCGTCGCCTGTCGCAGTTTTGCCAACCGTGCAACGCAGCGTACCGAGGTGCTCGCGCAGGCTGGAAATCGCCATCGAGTTGGTGTCCAGCGCCAGACCCATGCTGGCGCCGCGGGAAAGGGCTTCAAGGTACAGCGCGCCACTGCCGGCGAACGGATCGAGGACGCGCGCGCCCTCGATGTACGGCGCCAGCCAGTTGAACAGGGTTTCACGCACACGATCCGGCGTCGGGCGCAGACCGGGGGCGTCAGGGAAACTCAGACGCCGACTGCGCCATTCGCCGCCGATGATCCGCAGTTGGCCGAGGCCCGTGTGGATTTTGTGCCCTTTGTGGATACGTGGCGGCTTGGAAGTCGAGGTCATCAGTGCTCCGGAACGCCGAGCGGTTGCTCGGCGGGTTTGTCAGTAGGGGGCGGCAGTGGCTTCTGCGGGACGGTCGGACCTGCAGTCACGATCACCAGCTTGTCAGCGTCCAGATGTTTGTTCATCACGGTCTTGATCTGCTCGACCGTGACGCTCTGGGACTGCGTCATGAAATCTTCGAGGTAGGTCAGCGGCAGATTATAGAAGCCGACCGCGCCCAGTTGCCCAACGATGGCCGCATTGCTGGCAGTCGCCAGCGGAAAGCTGCCGGCCAGTTCGCGCTTGGCATCGTCGAGTTCTTTCTGGGTCGGGCCGTTGGCAAGGAAGTCACGGGTGATGTCCTTGACCAGCTTGAGCGTGTTTTCACTCAGTTCGGCGCGGGTCTGCAGGCTGATCATGAACGGACCCTGTGCCTGCATCGGCGTGAAGCCTGAAGACACGCCGTATGTCAGGCCGCGTTTTTCCCGCACCTCGGTCATCAGACGGCTGCCGAAACCGCCGCCGCCGAGAATCGAGTTGCCCAGTGACAGGGCCGCGTACTCAGGATCGCCTCGGGTGATGCCCAGCTCAGCCAGCATGAGGTGCGTCTGCTTGGACGGAAACTCGATGTGGGTTTCACTCGGCTTGGGTTCGGTCGGTGCAACGGTTTGTGCCAGTGCCGGACCTTTCGGCAGCGCGGCGGAAACCTGGGTCGCTACCGCTTCGGCCTCTGCGCGTGTCAGGTCGCCAGCCAGCGCGATGACTGCGTTGCCAGCGGCATAGGCCTTGGCATGAAAGGCTTTCAGCTGAGCCAAAGTCAAAGGTGCGATGCTTTTCGCCGTGCCCATACTTGGGTGCGCGTAAGGATGGTCGCCGTACAACCGCTTGAACAGCTCATCGCCTGCCAGCTTGCCCGGGTTCTGCATTTGATATTCGAAACTTGCCAGTAACTGGTTTTTGATCCGCGCCAGCGAGTCCGCCGGGAACGTCGGTTTGCCCACCACCTCGGCAAACAGTTTCAACGCAGGCTCGCGCTTGTCGGCGGCGCTCAGGCTGCGCAGCGAAGCGATCGCCATGTCGCGATAGGAGCCGTTGCCGAAATCAGCGCCCAGCCCTTCGAAGCCTTCGGCGATGGCGCTGACGTTCTTGCCTTTGACGCCCTCGTTGAGCATCGCGTTGGTGACCAGCGCGATGCCGGGGTTGGCGCCGTCCTGGCTGCTGCCCGCCGCGAACAGCAGGCGCATGTCGAACATCGGCAGCTCATGGGCTTCGACAAACAGCACGCGAGCGCCTTCGGCGGTACTCCACGACTGAATGTTCAGCGAACGGCGAGCGGGCGCTTTACCGTCCAGCTCCTTCAGGGACTCCAGCGTGCTGGCGGCCTTGTCGATGGCCTTAGGGGCATCCGCGGCGGTCTCTGCCATCGCCGACGCCGCGCCCAGCAGGCCAAACGTCACGGCGAGTGCGAATGAGCAGGCCCGCGTTCGCGCAGAGCGGGATTCGTTGCGCTGGCTCATTGGGCTTTCTCCTCAGGCAAAACATGCGCAACGGCAAGGCGCTCGCGGGTGAAGTAAGTACGGGCGGCTTTCTGGATGTCTTCCGGTGTCACGCTTTGCAACCCGGCCAGTTCCTCATCAATGAGCTTCCAGGACAGGCCCACCGTTTCCAGTTCGCCAATGGTGCTGGCCTGACTGGTAATAGAATCGCGCTCATAGACCAATCCGGCGATCACCTGGGCCCGGACCCGTTCCAGCTCTTCCTTGGCGGGCGGCTTGGTTTTAAGTTCGTCGAGCAGGCGCCAGATGCCGGCTTCAGCGTCGGCGAGGGTTTTCTTCTTCTGCTGATTGGGCGTGGCGCTGACGGTGAACAGGCTGTCCCCACGGGTGTAAGCGTCGTAGTCGGACGCCGCGCCGGTGACCAGTTCTTCGCCGCGCTCCAGGCGGGTCGGAATGCGCGCGCTGTAGCCGCCATCGAGCAAGGCCGAAATCAGGCGCAGTGCGTTGACTGACTGTGGATCGGTGGCGGTGGCCAGGCTCGGCACGTTGAAGCCATACATCAGGCTCGGCATCTGCGTGGCGACATGCACGGTGATCTGGCGCAGGCCAGGCTCGGCCAGCTCCAGCGGTTTTTTCGACGGCGGTACATCCCGGCGCGGCACCGGACCGAAGAAGCGCTCAGCCAAGGCTTTCACCTCATCGGGCTTCACGTCGCCGACCACCACCAGCGTGGCGTTGTTGGGCACGTACCAGGATTCATACCAGTGGCGCAGCTCCTCGACCTTCATGCGCTCAAGGTCTGCCATCCAGCCAATGGTCGGCGTGTGGTAGCCGCTGGCGGGGTAGGCGATGGCCTTGAAGCGCTCGTAGGCCTTGGCGTTCGGCTTGTCATCGGTGCGCAGGCGGCGCTCTTCCTTGATGACTTCGATTTCCCGCGCGAACTCTTCAGGGGGCAGGCGAAGGGTGGCCATGCGGTCGGCTTCCAGTTCGAAGGCAACCGCCAGTCGATCACGGGCCAGCACTTGGTAATAAGCGGTGTAGTCGTCGCTGGTGAAAGCGTTCTCTTCGGCGCCCAGGTCACGCAGGATCAGCGATGCTTCGCCGGGTCCCGCCTTCGAGCTGCCCTTGAACATCATGTGTTCCAGCGCATGGGACAGGCCCGTCTGGCCAGGCGTCTCGTAGCTGGAGCCGACCTTGTACCAGACCTGCGAAACCACGACCGGTGCGCGGTGGTCTTCACGCACGACGACCTTCAGGCCGTTATTCAGCGTGAATTCGGTGGTGGGTTGAGGGTCGGCAGCCGATGCGGCGAAGGGCAAACAGATTGTGCTGAGCAGCAGGCCTGCGGCACAGCGGGCTAGAGCATTCATTCGTGATTTGAACCTTGGAGACGGCCTGCTTAGCGTCAGCGGGCGCGGGGGTGTTAGGATAGCGGCCAGTTTGCCTGACGACTATGGCTAAGATGTCCGAGCCGTAAACAGACCTTGTAAGACTTGGCCTGAATTAGCGTGTAGGACGGCCTGGCGAGGTCCGATCATTTGACGCGGGCAACCTATGAACAAGCGGACATAAAAGCAGTCTGTTTCGCATACAGAATTTTTCAGAGGCGCCGCTCTGGCGCGTCGTTACCGTGAGATAGCCGTCCTCCATGTTTGGTTCCAACGACGACAAGAAGACCCCAGCCCCGGCTGGCGAGAAGAAAGGCCTGTTCGGATGGCTGCGCAAAAAGCCGCAGGAAGTCACTCCCGAGCCGCCTCAGAATGCCCCCGCTCCAGCGCCAGAGTCCGTGCCCGATCAGGCCCCGGCGGTTGCTGAGCAGCATAACGCCCCGGCCATCCCGGCCGAGCGCGCGCCGCAAAACGCGCCGCAACCCTTGCCACAAACCGCTACGATTGAAGCGCTTTCGGCCCCTATCGAAGATCCCTGGCTTCACCTGCCCGTTGCCGAAGAGCCCGTCGCCTTCACCGATGAGCGCGAGCCTCACGTCACGCCGCCCATTCCGGCACACACCGAGTCCAACGTGGAATCCGCCGCCGCTTTTGTGGCTGAAGTGCCTGCTCACCCGACGGTCATCGACACAACGTCGTTCGAGGTGGCTCCGTCCATCGAGCCGACCCCGGTCGCACTCCCTGATCCGGTTTCCGGCAATGATCTTCCTTCGCTGACGCCGCCGTTGACGACAGCACCGATGGTTCCAGCCGCGGCCGCTGTGCCCGTTCTTGAAACCAGCGTGCCACCTGTTCCGTTCGAAGGAACCACCGCACCCAAGCAGCCTGGTTTTTTCGCGCGCCTGAAGCAGGGCCTGTCGAAAACCAGCGCCAGCCTGGGCGAAGGCATGGCCAGCCTGTTCCTCGGCAAGAAAGCCATCGACGACGACATGCTCGACGAGCTGGAAACCCGGCTGCTGACCGCGGACGTTGGGGTGGAAGCAACGTCGGCAATCGTGCGCAACCTGACGCAGAAAGTGGCGCGCAAGCAGCTCACTGACAGCGACGCGCTGTACAAATCGCTGCAAAATGAACTGACCGAAATGCTCAAGCCAGTGGAAGCTCCGCTGGTCATCACTGCACAGCACAAGCCGTTCGTGATTCTGGTCGTGGGCGTCAACGGCGCGGGTAAAACCACCACCATCGGCAAACTCGCCAAGAAGCTCCAGCTTGAAGGCAAAAAAGTCATGCTGGCGGCGGGTGACACCTTCCGTGCTGCAGCGGTTGAGCAACTGCAGGTCTGGGGCGAGCGTAACAAGATTCCGGTCATCGCCCAGCACACTGGCGCTGACTCGGCTTCAGTGATTTTCGATGCCGTTCAGGCTGCAAAAGCCCGCGGCATCGACGTGTTGATCGCTGACACCGCGGGCCGCTTGCACACCAAAGACAACCTGATGGAAGAGCTGAAGAAGGTTCGCCGCGTGATCGGCAAGCTGGACGCCGACGCGCCGCACGAGGTCCTGCTGGTCCTGGATGCCGGTACGGGTCAGAACGCGATCAACCAGGCCAAACAGTTCAACCAGACCGTCCAGCTGACCGGCCTCGCGCTGACCAAGCTCGACGGCACCGCCAAAGGCGGCGTGATCTTCGCCCTGGCGAAGCAATTTGGCCTGCCGATTCGCTATATCGGCGTGGGTGAAGGCATCGACGATCTGCGCACCTTCGAAGCCGAGCCGTTCGTCCAAGCCCTATTTGCCGAGCGGGAGCGCCCATGATTCGTTTCGAACAGGTCGGTAAACGCTATCCGAACGGACACGTCGGCCTGCATGAGCTGAGCTTTCGAGTACGTCGTGGCGAATTTCTATTTGTGACAGGTCACTCCGGCGCGGGCAAGAGCACTTTGCTGCGCCTGCTGCTGGCGATGGAGCGTCCTACCACTGGCAAGCTTCTGCTGGCGGGTCAGGACCTGGGCCAGATCAGCACTGCGCAGATTCCTTTTTTGCGTCGGCAGATTGGCGTGGTGTTTCAGAATCACCAGTTGCTGTTTGATCGCACGGTGTTCAATAACGTTGCGCTGCCGCTGCAGATCCTCGGCCTGTCCAAGACCGAAGTGGTCAAGCGCGTCGATTCGGCCCTTGAGCGGGTTGCGTTATCCGACAAAGCCGAGCTGTATCCGGGTGACTTGTCTACCGGTCAGCAACAGCGCGTCGGCATCGCCCGCGCCATCGTTCACCGTCCGGCCCTGCTGCTGGCAGACGAACCCACCGGTAACCTCGACCCGCGGCTGGCAGCTGAAATCATGGGCGTGTTCGAAGACATCAACCGCTTGGGCACCAGCGTGCTGATTGCGAGCCACGACCTGGCACTGATCGCACGGATGCGCCACCGCATGCTGACGTTACAGCGCGGCCGACTGATCGGCGACGGGGAGGCAGGCGTATGAGTGCCACTCGCAGCCCCAAGGTTTCCGAACGCGTAGCGCCCAAAGCTTCAGACCCGGCGCCGCAAAAGAAAAAGAAACGCGATGACGATGACGGCCCGAGTTTCGGTGAGTTGTTCAACGCTTGGCTCGAGGCCCACCGCTCAAGCCTGCTGGACAGCCTGCGCCGTCTCGGCAAGCAGCCCATCGGCAGTTTCTTTACCTGTCTGGTGATGGCCATCGCGCTGAGCTTGCCGATGGGCTTGTCATTGTTGCTAAGCAATGTCGAGCGTCTTGGCGGTTCGTGGCAGCGTGCGGCGCAGATATCCCTGTATCTGCAGCTGGATGCGTCGCCGAGCGAGGGAGAAGGCCTTGTTCGTCAGATCAAGGAAATGGGCGGCGTCGCTGACGCTGAGTACATCAGCCGCGATGAGGCGCTGAACGAATTCCAGAAACAGTCCGGGCTGGGCGAGGCGCTCAAGGAACTGCCTGAAAACCCGCTGCCCGGTGTCGTGCTGGTTACACCACTGGAAGTTGACAAAGCCGCGCTGGAAGCATTACGTACACAGCTGGCCGAGTTGCCCAAAGTCCAGCAGGCACAACTAGACCTGGTCTGGGTCGAGCGTTTAGCCGCTATCTTGAAGCTGGGTGATCGGTTCGTGTTTGGCCTGACGGTTTTGCTGGTCGCAGCACTGCTGTTGGTCATCGGTAACACCATTCGTCTGCACATCGAGAACCGTCGTACGGAAATCGAGGTCATCAAGTTGGTAGGCGGTACGGACAGCTACGTGCGCCGGCCCTTCCTTTATATGGGCGCTTTGTACGGGCTGGGCGCCGGGGTGCTCTCCTGGGGTGTTCTGGCTTTTGGGCTAGACTGGCTGAACGATGCGGTGGTCAAACTGGCCGGGCTGTACGGCAGCGATTTTGCCCTTGCCGGCGTGCCAGTGTCCGACGGCGCGTCGCTCTTGCTTGGAGCGGTGCTGTTGGGGTATATCGGTGCGTGGATTGCGGTAGCACGCCATTTGAGAGAGTTGGCGCCTCGTTAGTGTTGAGTAGCTTCATCGTTAGTAAATTTTGTTTCACCTATTGACTTTTCAGCTCAGGGAACTTGTCTAGCGGTTCCCGGTCAATTTCGCAGTGCTGAACTGCACGAGTTATGTGTCGGAGGTTTTTCGTATGACCAATTCTTTGCAACCTGCGTATGCCTTAGTCCCGGGTGCAAACCTGGAAGCCTATGTGCACACGGTTAACAGCATTCCACTGCTGACGCCCGAGCAGGAGCGTGAACTGGCCGAGAGTCTCTACTATGAGCAGGATTTGGGGGCGGCTCGGCAGATGGTGCTCGCCCACCTGCGATTTGTCGTGCATATCGCACGCAGTTATTCCGGTTATGGACTGGCTCAGGCTGACCTGATTCAGGAAGGTAACGTTGGCCTGATGAAGGCCGTGAAGCGCTTCAACCCCGAGATGGGTGTGCGCCTGGTGTCCTTTGCCGTGCACTGGATCAAGGCCGAGATTCACGAGTTCATCCTGCGCAACTGGCGCATCGTGAAGGTCGCGACCACCAAGGCTCAGCGCAAGCTGTTCTTCAACCTGCGCAGCCAGAAGAAGCGTCTGGCCTGGCTGAACAACGAAGAAGTGCATCGCGTCGCCGAGAGTCTGGGCGTTGAGCCCCGTGAAGTGCGCGAGATGGAAAGCCGTCTGACTGGCCACGACATGGCCTTCGACCCGGCGGCAGAAGCCGACGATGACAGCGCCTTCCAGTCGCCAGCCAACTACCTGGAAGACCATCGTTACGATCCGGCGCGTCAGCTGGAAGATTCCGACTGGACTGACAGCTCGACGGCCAACCTGCACGAAGCGCTGAACGTGCTCGACGATCGCAGCCGCGACATTCTGTATCAGCGCTGGCTGGCGGAAGAGAAGGCCACGCTGCACGACCTGGCCGAGAAGTACAACGTCTCCGCCGAGCGTATTCGTCAGCTCGAAAAGAGCGCGATGAACAAGCTGAAACTGTCGATCGCTGCCTGATCGCTGCGCTGAAACCCAAAACGCCCCGAGTTGATCGGGGCGTTTTTGTTTGTGGGGTGTATTGCGCCTGATGCGGAAACTACTAACAGCGTGAACGCGAATCTGACCCTGCCCATCCCGCAGGCTGGACGCGGTTTCTGAGTAGGACCGGCTTCAGCCGGGAAGAGGCCGGGTTGAGCACCATCAGGCTTGCGGCGTGACGCATAACGCTTTCCCGGCTAAAGCCAGTCCTACGAAAGCTATAAAGCCAGACTGGGGCTCACCACCTGCGACTGTGATTCAACCCCATCAAATACTCATCCCCACCCAACTGACGCATCTGCTGGCGGATCCAGCTCGCGCGACTTGCGACGTAGCTGCTGGGGTGGCTGGCGCTCCACTCCCGGGGGTTGGGCAGGACGGCGGCGAGATAGCTCGCTTGTTGTGTGGACAGCTGGCTCGCATTCACATGAAAGTGATGCTGCGCAGCGGCCTGAGCGCCGAAAACACCGTCGTCCCATTCCACGCTGTTCAGGTACACCTCAAGAATGCGCTGCTTGGACCAGAACACCTCGATCAGCCCGGTAAACCAAGCCTCCAGGCCCTTGCGAAAGTAACTGCGCCCCGACCACAGGAACAGGTTTTTCGACACCTGCTGGCTCAGCGTGCTGGCCCCGCGCAGGGAGCCGCCGCGTTCGTTATGAACCAGCGCTGCCTGAATGGCGTCGATATCGAAACCCCAGTGCTCGGCGAACTTCTGGTCCTCGCCCGCAATGACGGCGATTTTCAGGTCATTTGAGATGTGGTCCCATGACTCCCAGTCGCGCTGCAGGTCAATGGGCTGACCGTCAAACCAGGATTCAATCTTGCGTTCGACCATCAAAGCGGTAAACGGAGGAGGGACCCAGCGGAAAATCAGCACCAGCACGACACTTGCCGCTGCGAACCAGAGCAGGCCTTTGGCGACACGACGGAGTAGTAATTGCAGCATAGAGATGGCTTGGCCGAACCGGTTGAGCGGGCCATTATACAGACCACGCGTCATTGAACTTGCCTGGAGTTGTACATGTTACGAACCTTTCTGATGTTGGCCTCCTTCTTCGGATTTACCGGCGTTGCCCTTGGTGCGTTTGCTGCCCACGGCCTGAAAAACCGTCTGACCCCCGAGTACCTGGCTGTCTTTCATACCGGCGTGCTCTACCAACTGATTCATGCGCTGGCGATCTTTGGCGTGGCACTGCTGGCGATGCAGATCCAGGGCCGGCTCGTCACCTATGCAGGGATCTCCTTCACCCTGGGCATCATCCTGTTTTCCGGCAGCCTCTACTTGATGACGCTGACGGGCGCCACCAAGCTGGGCATCATCACCCCGTTCGGTGGCCTGTTTTTCCTGATCGGCTGGGCGATTCTCGGCTGGACGGCATGGCGCCTGGGACTCGACACGCTTTAATCCCGTCTGGAGCGCGCGTCTGCCGCGGACGCGTCGCAAGCACTCGGCCACGCCTGAGACGAATGGCGTGGCTTTGCCTTGGTCATACCGACCGATCGGGCTAGAATGCTCGCCCCTAAAATGATGGCTGCCCTCTCGCATGCGCATTCAGTTGAACGGTGAATCCTTTGAGCTGCCCGATGGCGAGACCGTTGCGGGATTGTTGTCACGTCTGGATCTGACCGGGCGCCGAGTCGCCGTCGAGCTCAATCTGGACATTGTTCCGCGCAGCCAGCATGCCGCCACGGCGCTGACCGAAGGCGATCAGGTCGAAGTGGTGCACGCCATCGGTGGCGGCTAGCCCCTCGACGCGCTGCGGGCCTGGTCCGCAAGCACTGCAAGAACCTCAACCGTAAAGAGGATTTCAGATGAGCAACGTTCGCAGCGACAAGCCGTTCACCGTGGCCGGTCGGACTTTTCAGTCGCGCCTGTTGGTCGGCACTGGCAAGTACACGGACATGGAACAGACCCGTCTGGCCATCGAAGCCTCGGGCGCCGAGATCGTCACCGTTGCAGTGCGCCGGACCAACCTGGGGCAGAACCCGGGCGAACCGAACCTGCTCGACGTGCTGCCGCCGGACCGCTACACCATCCTGCCTAACACTGCGGGTTGCTACGACGCCATCGAGGCCGTGCGCACCTGCCGCCTGGCCCGCGAGCTGCTCGATGGCCACAATCTGGTCAAGCTGGAAGTCCTCGCTGACCAGAAAACCCTTTTCCCCAATGTCATCGAAACCCTGAAGGCGGCCGAAACGCTGGTCAAGGACGGCTTCGACGTCATGGTCTACACCAGCGATGACCCGATCATCGCCCGCCAGCTCGCCGAAATCGGCTGCTGCGCAGTGATGCCCCTCGCGGGCCTGATTGGTACTGGCCTGGGGATCTGCAACCCGTACAACCTGCAGATCATCCTCGAAGAATCGAAAGTTCCGGTGTTGGTGGATGCCGGTGTCGGCACTGCGTCCGATGCCACCATCGCCATGGAGCTGGGGTGTGAGGCGGTGCTGATGAACTCGGCCATCGCCCACGCGCAACACCCGGTGCTGATGGCCGAAGCCATGAAACACGCCATTCTGGCAGGCCGCATGGCCTACCTAGCCGGCCGTATGCCCAAGAAACTCTATGCCAGCGCGTCTTCGCCGCTGGATGGTCTGATCAAGTAAGAGCCTGTTGATGATTGATTCGCAAACGCCCGACCCACTTCCGGACGATGAAGTGATGAATGACGAAAACGCCAAAGCGCCAGGCGATGACAGCCATCACCGGCGCATCAAGAGCTTCGTGATGCGCGCCGGTCGGATGACCGAAGGCCAGCAACGTGGTCTGGATCAGGGCAAGGAGCGTTTCGTGCTTCCGCTGGCCGACGCCCCGGTGGATTTCGATCAGGTGTTTGGTCGCTCGGCCCCGCGCACCCTCGAAATCGGCTTCGGCATGGGCCACTCGTTGCTGGAAATGGCCGCCGCGGCGCCAGAGCAGGATTTCATCGGCGTGGAAGTGCACCGTCCGGGCGTCGGCGCCTTGCTCAACGGCGTACTGACCCAGGGGCTCACCAACCTGCGCGTTTATGATTGCGATGCGATCGAAGTGCTCAACCGTTGTGTGGCCGACAACAGCCTGGATCGGCTGATGCTGTTCTTCCCGGACCCTTGGCACAAGTCCCGCCATCACAAGCGCCGCATCGTTCAGGCCGAATTTGCCGAGCTGGTGCGCACCAAGCTGAAGCCGGGTGGCGTGCTGCACATGGCGACCGACTGGGAACCCTATGCCGAATACATGCTGGAAGTGATGAACGTGGCGCCGGGTTACCGCAACCTGGCAGAAGACGGCAAATGCGTTCCGCGCCCTGCGGAGCGTCCGGTCACCAAATTCGAGCGCCGTGGGGAACGCCTCGGTCACGGGGTTTGGGACCTGAAGTTCGAGAAGCTGGCCTGATCACTTCTTGACCAGAAGCGGCCCGGTAGCGGCCGCTTTTGAGTTTTTACAGCGCATTTCAGCCAACAGTTCGCCTTGTATGACGCACCCTTCGATTTCTTCCTAATAAAGCTACAGGGTCTTCGGAATCGTCCGACATCCCTTTTCAGTTCTGATCTTCATAGTCCCCGCCGTTGCATATATCAATATTGATGACGAGGAATGAAGATGAACAAGTTTTGGCAAATGGCTGCAATCGCCACGCTGATTGCGACCACCAGCGGGTGTGTCAGCTACAACGTCAGCCAGCCAAGCGCTTCGCTGTCCGGCGACGTGAAGACTGATCTGAAGGCTGACGTCAAAGTCGGTGAAGCCATCAGCGGCGAGTCGTCCACCAATGTTCTGTTCGGCTGGTTGAACATCGGCGGCGATACGCAGTTTGCGGACGGCGTGACCTACGGCGGCGCGAGCGGCGGTGGCATGGGTCTTCCTCTGCCGGACCCGATCTCCTCCACCAAGGCAGCCGCGGCCTTCAAGGCCGTCAAATCGTCCGGTTCCGACCTGATCGTGGCGCCGCGTTACGAAGTCACCGTCAACGATTACTTCATCTTCAAGCAAGTGAACGTGAAAGTGACCGGCAACAAAGGCAGCATCCAGAGCATTCGCTGATGGGCTGATCGCACCCAGCAACAGCGGAGTGTGATTTCTAGAGAGCGCCCCTCCCGCGCCCGCGGGCAGGGGCGCTTTTACGTTTCCGGCCGGTTATTTCCGATCAGCCACCACCCCGATCAGTACCAGTACCACCAGCAACACCGGCGCCAGGCTGTAGTTGTTGAACTGGCTCAGGCCGCGCACGACCCACGGCGTTGCATAAATCAGCGCAGCGCCACTGCCGACGGTGCAGAGCAGCGCCATGATCGGAATGCGCAGGGCGCCGGCAAAGCCGCCGATGCGGCCTTCGATCCAGCCCTTGATGTCAGTTCCGAACAGAATGAGCAGACAGCCCACCAGTGCCAGGGCGATTTCCGACAAATTGCTGCGACTCCAGCGCGAGACAGTGGCCAGCAAGTCGAGTACGAATTCCATTCAGTGTCCTTAGTGTTGAGCCTTACAGAAGAAAGTGCTGCAGCAGGTCGTTGAGGAATAACTGGCCGCGCGCGGTTGCCACCAACCGCGCCGGATCGGTCTCCAGCAAGCCGCGTTGCTCCGCCTCAAGACGGGCGCTGGCGAGCGAATCGACGATTAGACCGGTGCGGCGCTGAAATAATGCAGCGTCCACGCCTTTTGTCAGGCGCAGAGCGTTCATCAAAAATTCAAACGGCATCTCATCAAGTGGCAGCAGCTTTTCGCCAGCCTGATAGGCCTTGGCCGGATTGAGGTAATCCTTGGGCAGCCGGGTTTTCCAGGTGCGGATGATGCGCCCGTCCGGGTGGCTGAGCTTGCCATGGGCCCCCGCGCCGATCCCGATAAAGTCCCCGAAGCCCCAGTAATTCAGGTTATGCCGGGCTTCGCGCTGCGGCTGTGCGTAGGCAGACACTTCGTATTGGGCGTAGCCGTTTTCCCGAAGCAGCGTCTGACCGGCCTCTTGAATGTCCCAGAGAATGTCGTCTTCCGGCAGCGTGGGCGGCTGATTCCAGAACACCGTATTCGGCTCAAGGGTCAGCTGATACCAGGACAGGTGCGTCGGGGCGAGGGCGATCGCCTGACGCAGGTCGCCGAGGGCGTCTTCCTGGGACTGATCCGGCAAACCGTGCATGAGGTCCAGGTTGAAGTTATCGAAACCCGCCTGACGCGCCATGTCCGCCGCGCGCACGGCTTCATCGCCGTTATGGATACGCCCGAGGGCCTTGAGCTTGGCCTCCTGAAAACTCTGGATACCGATCGAGAGGCGATTGATGCCCAGGCCGCGATAGGCGCTGAATTTCACCTGCTCGAAGGTGCCGGGGTTGGCTTCCAGCGTGATCTCAATGTCTGGGGCGAAGCGGATGCGTTGTTCCACGCCGCGCAACAAACGGCCCAGCGCATCGGCGCTGAACAGACTGGGCGTGCCGCCGCCGAAGAAAATCGTGCTCAGCTCGCGGCCGTAGACGTGGGGCAGGTCCTGGTCGAGATCGGCCAGCAGCGCGTCGACGTATTCCTGCTCCGGCAACACCGGGCTCGCCGTGTGGGAGTTGAAATCGCAATAGGGGCATTTGCGCACGCACCACGGAATATGGATGTACAGCGACAGCGGCGGCAGCTCGGCAAGGGGCGTGCGTGGCTGCTCAGAGGAGAAGCCGGCCGCGCCCAGAATCAACGGCCGGGTGGTGGAATCCTGAGTCATTGTTGATCAGGGCTCAGCCCCAGACGCTGACGCAGGAGGGCCATGGCGCGGGCGCGGTGGCTGATCTGATTCTTGTCGGCCGGGGTGAGTTCGGCGCTTGAACAGTTGCGCTCCGGCACCCAGAACAGCGGGTCATAACCAAAGCCGTGTTCGCCGCTGGCGGCGGTGAGGATGCGGCCGTGCCACAGACCTTCGCAGAGGATCGGCAGCGGGTCGTCGGCGTGGCGCACCAGTGCCAGAACGCAGACGAACTGGGCGCCGCGTTGTTCGGCGGGTACGTCCTTGAGGGCGTCCAGCAATTTGGCGTTGTTCGCCGCATCACCCTGACCGTCGGCGTAACGCGCGGAGTAAATGCCCGGCGCACCGCCCAGGTAATCCACGGCCAGTCCTGAATCATCGGCCAGCGCCGGCAGACCGGAAATACGCGCAGCGTTGCGCGCCTTGAGGATCGCGTTCTCGACGAACGACAGCCCTGTTTCTTCGGGCTCCACGGTGCTGAACTCGCCAATCGAGCGCAGATGAACGCTCGCGCCGAGCATGGCCTGGAGTTCTTTGAGTTTGCCGGCGTTGTGGCTGGCCAGTACAAGCTGGGAGAGGGTCATGATGAGTCCGTGAAAATCGGCTGCGTGAAAATCTGCTGCATGAAATCTGCTGATTGAAGCTGAGCCGGTTTGCGTCGCTGTCTTTGGCTCTTTACTTCGGTGCAGACGCTGGCTGGCAGGGCTTCACCTGCCTGAGTCGCTGGTCACACGGCAATCTGGTGGTCCTGCAAGCCCGGGCTGCTGACGCGATAGATGCCGATTTCCCCCAACAGATTAGGCCAAAGCTTGCTGGCCCAGCCGTGCCGATGCTGTTGATCGACTGCCAGCCGATCAATGACCTTGGCCGACCGACCCCGGCACAGCTCTTCGAAATCTTCGAAGGTGCAGAAGTGGATGTTCGGCGTGTTGTACCACGTGTACGGCAGGAACTCGGAAACCGGCATTCGCCCCTTGCTCGCCAGGTACCAGCGGCAACGCCAGTGCCCGAAGTTGGGGAAGGTGATGATGCACTGGCGGCCGACGCGCAGCATTTCGTCGAGGATGCGATCGGGGTAGTGCACGGCCTGAAGCGCCTGAGTCATGACCACCACATCGAAACTGTTGCTGGCAAAGTTGCCCAGCCCCTTGTCGAGATCCTGTTCGATGACATTGACGCCGCGCGCCACGCAGCGGGCGATGTTGTCGGCGTCGTTCTCCAGGCCGTAGCCCGTCACTTGCTTGTGCTCCTGCAGCCAGGCCAGCAATTCGCCGTCGCCGCAACCGAGGTCGAGCACACGGCTGCCTGCCGGTATCCAGTCTTGGATGATTTCCAGGTCGGCTCTCATGGTGTCCTCAGAGTGCAATTCGGTTCATGTAGCTGGAGAAAGCCTGCAAGTAGCGCGGGATCGGGATCAGGAACGCGTCGTGGCCCTGGGGCGCATCGATTTCCAGATAACAGACGTCCTTTTTCGCCGCCATCAGCGCATCGACCAGTTCCCGCGAGCGGGCCGGGGAGAAGCGCCAGTCGGTGGTAAACGACATCACACAGAACCTGGCGCTGGCGTTGGCGAAGGTGGCGGCGAGGTTGTCGTTGAAGTTGGCGGCCGGATCAAAGTAGTCCAGCGCTTTGGTCATCAGCAGGTAGGTGTTGGCGTCGAAGCGCCCGGAAAACTCCTCGCCCTGATACCGCAGGTAGCTTTCGACCTGGAACTCCACGCTGTGGAAGTCGTAGTTGAGGTTCTCGTTCTTCAGGCCCCGGCCGAATTTCTCACCCATCGAGTCATCGGACAGGTACGTGATGTGCCCGACCATGCGCGCCAGCATCAAGCCGCGCTTGGGGATCACGCCGTGCTCCTGAAATGAGCCGCCGTGGAATTCCGGGTCCGTCAGAATTGCCTGCCGCGCGACTTCGTTGAAGGCGATGTTCTGCGCCGACAGCTTGGGTGCAGAAGCAATCGCCAGACAGTGCCGCACGCGCTCGGGGTAGGTGATCGTCCATTGCAGCGCCTGCATGCCGCCCAAACTGCCGCCGACGATGGCGGCCCATTGATCCACGCCCAGCCGGTCGGCAAGCCGCGCCTGGCTGTGCACCCAGTCTTCGACCGTCAACACCGGAAAGTCGGCGCCGAAGGGCCTGCCGGTTTCCGGGTTGAGGCTGCTGGGACCGGTGGAGCCATTGCATCCGCCGAGGTTGTTCAGGCTGACGACGAAGAACTTATCGGTGTCGATAGGCTTGCCGGGGCCGATGCAACTGTCCCACCAGCCCGGCTTACGGTCTTCTGCGCTGTGGTAGCCCGCCGCGTGGTGATGACCCGAAAGCGCGTGGCAAATCAGTACCGCGTTGCTTTTGGCGGCGTTGAGCTGACCGTAGGTTTCGTAGATGAGATCGTAGGCAGGCAACGAGCGTCCGCAGGCCAAGGCCAGCGGTTCATTGAAATGCGCCGTTTGCGGCGTGACTAGACCGACAGAATCTTTGGGAAAGACCGTGGACATCGACCTGCTCTCG
Organism: Pseudomonas graminis; assembly: GCF_013201545.1. Taxonomy (NCBI): domain Bacteria; kingdom Pseudomonadati; phylum Pseudomonadota; class Gammaproteobacteria; order Pseudomonadales; family Pseudomonadaceae; genus Pseudomonas; species Pseudomonas graminis. The sequence continues at coordinate 1,379,201 of NZ_CP053746.1, read as the reverse complement.
CTGAAATGAGGCGTAAGTCTAAAGATCGCGCGGGGGTGCGGCAACAAACTAAATGGCTGAATTCGCGGAGGGTAACGCTTTGGATTTTTGCCGGCGCGACATTCATTAGGCGGGAAAAGGGCGACGGCTGCTGGTGCCGTCGCCCCAAGATCAAAAGCTTCCCGGCTGAAGCCGGTCCTTGTATGTTTCTCACACACCCGCTCAGACTCGCTAGTCTTCTGGATGCATAACCAAAAAGATGTGTTCTGGGGGAGACCGATCGGTCCCTAAGGCAGACGTTAATCCTGACCTTGTCCGTAGAGAGGTCCCCCCGCCTCATTGCCCACCACGTAGAGTATCGAGAAGCCGACAAGTCGGACTTCGCATTACAAGGTTGCAGCGGCATGAAGTTCGAGGTCAGGGGAACCAGAGCCATCATTACCCAGTTTTTCTGGAGATGAAAGCCATGGCTATTCACGTCGGTCTTGTATGTTTCTCACACACCCGCTCAGACTCGCTAGTCTTCTGGATGCATAACCAAAAAGATGTGTTCTGGGGGAGACCGATCGGTCCCTAAGGCAGACGTTAATCCTGACCTTGTCCGTAGAGAGGTCCCCCCGCCTCATTGCCCACCACGTAGAGTATCGAGAAGCCGACAAGTCGGACTTCGCATTACAAGGTTGCAGCGGCATGAAGTTCGAGGTCAGGGGAACCAGAGCCATCATTACCCAGTTTTTCTGGAGATGAAAGCCATGGCTATTCACGTCGGTCTTGATGTTGGTTCACGCACGACGGCTATGGGATGGCGCGATAAGGGTCGATCAGCCGGCGCGTGGGTAATTGCTCAAACACCTAAAGGCCGCAAGGCTGCCGTCAAGAAACTCCTGGCCCTCAAACCGCTCAGCGTTGTCATGGAAGCCACCGGTATCTATTACCTGGATCTGGCGATAGAGCTGAGTGCAGCGGGTTTGCCGGTGTCGGTGATTAACCCGAAAAGCTCCCGTAATTTTGCCAGGCTGAAGCTTCAGCACAGCAAGACGGATGCAATCGATGCCCAGTTGCTTGCCGAATATGGCGAGCGTATGACGCCTAGCTTGTGGACTCCGCCAACTTCCGCCCAGCTTGAGCTGCGGGCTATCGGCCGGCACATCAATCGTCTGGTCGACCACCGTACCCAGGCGAAAAATGAGTTGCACGCGCTTAAGGCGACTGACACGTCCTCGGCACTGCTGATCGAAGACGAAGAAGAGGCCATCGCAGCCTTTGACAAGCGTATTGAACGCTTCAGAAAGGCTGGACTGGATCTGGTTGCCAGCTGTCCGGTGCTCCAAGGTCAGTTCGATAATATGCTGGCGGCCCCCGGCATGGGCGAGGTCTCCACGCTGGCCGCGCTTGCCGAAATGGCGACCCTGCCAACGACCTTGAAGTCAGGCCAGGTAAGCCGCCATGCAGGGCTGGATGTACGGCTGACTCAGTCTGGAACGAGCATCGACAAGCCTGGCAGGCTCAGCAAATGCGGCAACGCTTACTTACGCTGTTCAATGTACATGCCAGCGCTGACTGCGATCCGCTGCGATCCCTATGTGAAGGGTTTTTACGAGGCTCTGGTGGGCCGAGGCAAACGTAAGATGCAAGCGATCTGCGCGGTGATGCGTAAATACCTGACAGGTTTGTGGGCTTGCATGCGCAGCGGCGAAGACTTCAATACGGCCAAGCTTTTCAGCGAAAAACATCTGCAAAAAGCTTGATCGGGAACAGAGTATCTACGGTCAGAGTTACCGCATTCTCATTTGCTGCATGCAGCGGCTGTCAGATCAACCGCCACAGCTCTTGCGGCATGCCGGCATAGGCCGCCAGCGCTGGCATGACGTAGGACTGCAGCACCTGAATCGCGATAAAGGCGAAGATCGGCGAGATGTCCATGCCGCCCAGGTTGGGGATGATACGACGGAACGGCGCCAGGATCGGTTCGCTGATCTGGTAGGCAAGTTCAGCGGCCGGGTTGTGGCTGCCCGGAGCAATCCACGAAACGATGACCATGATGATCATCGCGACCCAGAAGATCTTCAGCAGCAGCGACGTGATACCGATGATCGACCACATCAACAGGTGCGGGATATCGCCGATGGTGCCGTAGGTCATCATCAGTACGAAGGCCATTAACAGCGCCTGAATGACGATTGCCAGCAGCAGCGAGGACGTGTCGAGTCCGAAGACGCTCGGCACGATGCGCCGGATAGGCTTGAGCAACGGCTGGGTCGCACGGACGGCGAACTGGCAGAGCGGGTTGTAGAAGTTGGCTTTGACCAGCTGCAGCACAAAGCGCAGCAGAACGATGGTCAGGTACAGGCTGATGAGCGTCTGGATGACGAAAATCGTGGCGCCGGTGAGTGCATTCATGAATTGCTCCTTATTTGCCCAGCTGTTCGGCGAGTTCGGCGGAGCGATGTGCAGCGGCGCCCAGCGCCTTCTCCACAATGGCTTCGAAGCCATCGGCCTGGAAAGATTTGATGGCGGCTTCAGTGGTGCCCGCAGGGGATGTCACTCGGCGACGCAGTTCGGCCGCATCGACGTCGCTGCCGGTGGCCATCAATGCCGCGCCCAGCGCGGTTTGCAGGGTGAGTTTGCTGGCCACGTCAGCCGGCAGGCCGAGTTTGACGCCTGCGGCCGTCATGGCTTCGATCAGCAGAAAGAAATACGCCGGGCCGCTGCCCGACACCGCCGTCACCGCGTCGATGTGGGCTTCTTCGTCGACCCACAGTGCAATCCCGACCGCCGACAGCAACGTCTCGGCCTGCTCGCGTTGGTCCGGGGTGACATCCGCCGTGGCGTACAGGCCGCTGACACCTTGGCGCAACAGCGCAGGGGTATTCGGCATGCAGCGTACGAGGGGCTGCTCGCCCAGCCATGCCCGCATGCTGGCACAGGTAATCCCGGCGGCGATGGACACGATCAGTTGATGAGGCTTGAGTGCCGGCTTCAGCGCTTCGCACACGGATTTCATCATCTGCGGCTTGACTGCCAGCAGCACCACATCGGCGCCTTCGACGGCCTCGGCGTTGTCGGCGACCACTTTGATGCCGTGTTCTTTTGCCACGCGCTCGCGGGTTTCTGCGCCAGGATCGCTGGCACGAATCAGCTCAGCGTCGACGCCCTGGGCGCGCATGCCACCAATCAGGCTGGCAGCCATGTTGCCGGCGCCGATGAACGCGATACGGGTTTTGCTCATGAACGGTTTCCTGTGAGGCAAAGGTTAAGGCTGCCCATAATTGCGGGCGCCAAAGAGGGCAGTGCCAATCCGCACCCAGGTCGCGCCTTGTGCGATGGCGGCTTCGAGGTCGTGGCTCATGCCCATCGAAAGCGTGTCCAGCGGCAGGCCCAGTTGTGCCTGCAGGGTGCTGACGGCGGCGAACGAAGCGTTCTGTTCGTCGCGATCATCGGTGGGTTCGGGAATGGCCATCAGGCCGCGCAGTTTCAAGTTGGGCAGCACGCTGATCGCCTGGGCCAGTGCGGGCAGGTCTTCAGGGTCGCAGCCTGACTTGCTGGCCTCGCCGCTGACGTTGACCTGAATGCAGATGTTCAGTGGCGGCAGTTCTGGCGGACGCTGTTCGGACAGCCGCTGCGCGATTTTCAGACGGTCCACGGAATGCACCCAGGCAAAGTGCTCGGCGATGGCGCGAGTCTTATTGGACTGGATGGGGCCGATGAAATGCCAGATCAAGGGCAGGTCGCTCAATTCAGCCTGTTTGCCGAGGGCTTCCTGAAGGTAGTTCTCGCCGAAATTGCGGAGTCCGGCGTCGTAGGCTTCCCGCAGGTCGCTCGCCGGTTTGGTCTTGCTCACCGCCAACAGGCCGACAGACGCCGGGTCACGCTCGACCGCTTGGGCCGCGCTATGAATTCGCTCGGCGAGCGTTGAAATGTTCTCTGCTATCGTGGACATTGATTTGCGCCAGCAGGGCTAAAGTCTGCGGCATTCTATGTGATGAGGAGCTGTATGGATATTACCGAGCTGCTGGCCTTCAGTGCCAAGCAAGGCGCGTCGGACTTGCATCTCTCTGCCGGCCTGCCACCGATGATTCGCGTCGATGGTGATGTGCGGCGGATAAACCTGCCCGCACTGGACCAGAAAGAGGTTCAGGCGCTGATCTACGACATCATGAACGACAGGCAGCGTAAGGACTTCGAGGAGGACCTGGAGACAGACTTTTCCTTCGAAGTCCCAGGCGTGGCGCGCTTTCGGGTCAACGCGTTCAACCAGAATCGCGGCGCCGGCGCGGTGTTTCGGACCATTCCGTCGAAGGTCCTGAGCATGGAAGAGCTGGGCATGGGCGAAGTGTTTCGCAAGATTACCGACGTGCCCCGCGGCCTGGTGTTGGTCACCGGTCCGACCGGTTCAGGCAAGTCGACCACCCTCGCGGCCATGGTCGATTACCTGAACAGCAACAAGCATCACCACATCCTCACCATTGAAGACCCGATCGAATTCGTACACGAGTCCAAAAAAAGCCTGATCAACCAGCGCGAAGTCCATCGCGACACCCACGGCTTTGCCGAAGCGCTGCGGTCGGCGCTGCGAGAAGACCCTGACGTGATTCTGGTGGGTGAGCTGCGCGACCTTGAGACCATCCGCCTGGCCCTGACGGCGGCAGAAACCGGCCACTTGGTGTTCGGCACGCTGCACACCACGTCCGCTGCCAAGAGCATCGACCGTATCGTCGATGTGTTCCCGGCGCAGGAAAAGTCGATGATCCGCTCAATGCTTTCCGAGTCGCTTCACGCCATCGTGTCTCAGGCGCTGCTGAAGAAGGTCGGCGGAGGCAGGGTCGCTGCTCACGAGATCATGATCGGCACGTCGGCGATCCGTAACCTGATCCGCGAGGACAAGGTGGCGCAGATGTATTCGTCGATTCAGACCGGGGGGTCGCTGGGGATGCAGACGCTGGACATGTGCCTGAAGGATCTGATCAGCAAGGGGCTGATCACGCGTGAGAGTGCGCGGGAGAAGGCGAAAACGCCGGATAATTTCTGATAAGGAAGGCAAACGACTGTGGGGAGCGAATCAATTCGCTCCCCACAGTGTTTTCAGGCGGTGTGTGCGATCAACGCTGGGCGATGCGCACGGTGCCCTTCTGGCTCGGCGGCTGCTTTGGCAGCACACGTTTGGCGACGACGTAATGGCTGTCCCAGTACGGCTTCTTCAGCGTATCGATCGTCACGGATTTGCCACGGCGTGGCGCGTGAACGAAACGGTCGTTGCCGAGGTAGATGGCAACATGGTTCACCTTGCGGCTCTTGATGTTGAAAAACAGCAAGTCGCCCGGCTTCAAATCCTTGCGGTCTACCTTTTGACCGTGACCTTCGGCCATGGCGTTGGACGTGCGCGGCAGATCGACTTCGCTCACGTCGTTGAAGGCATATTTCACCAGCCCGCTGCAGTCGAACCCTTTTGTTGGGCTGGTGCCGCCCCAACGATAAGGTGTACCGATGGCATTTACGGCCCGGTTGACCACGGTGCTGCTCTGTTTGGTACCCATCTGCGCCGTGTTGGCCAGGGCGACAGTGTTTTGCGAAATTTTGCGAGTGCTGCGGGACGATTTACCCTTAACAGCTTTGGCTCGCTTGCCAGAGGACTCGAGTGGAGTAGCCGTCTGTTCCAGTGCAGCCATTGCAGACCGTTGAGCGGCAATGTTGCGTGAAACGGATTCCGGCGACTCGGACCTGGCGGTGAAACCGGTGAAGCTCGGTGGAAGCGTTTGCTCACGATTGGTGGCGTGGGCGGCCAGTGGCATAAATAGACAAATAGTCAGCCATGTCTTGAAAAATGGACGCATTAGGCAGGGCTCATGTTGGTCAGCGCGCAACTTTATAACAGCTTTTTGCGAAATTCTGAGCCCCCTTGTCGAACAATTTACTGCCCCTGAAGTCAGTTTTGGCGGCAAAATCGTCATCTTGCTGTGCTGATCACCTTGCAGAACAAGGGTTTGCACGATTGAAAAGAGGTTCAAGCCATACGTCGGACGGCGTCACTAAAGTCACAAAACTTACGCATATTTTTTTCTATTGCAGCAGACGAGGTCAACAATGAACACCTATCAACCCGACGTTCAACGTCCGGACACCCACAGCAAGGTCATGGGCTATCTGCTGTGGATTGTGGGATTTACCGGCGCTCACCGTTTTTATTACGGCAAGCCGGTGACCGGCACTATCTGGTTTTTCACGCTGGGTTTGTTTGGCATTGGCTGGCTGATCGACCTGTTCCTGATTCCGGCGATGGATCGGGAAGCGGACCTGCGATTCAACGCAGGTGCGACCGATTACAGCCTCGCCTGGATTCTGCTGACCTTTCTGGGCGTGTTCGGTGTGCACCGGATGTATCAGGGCAAATGGATCACCGGGATCATTTACCTGTTCACCGGAGGTTTGGCGCTGCTGGGCGTGCTGTACGACTTCTGGACGCTGAATGACCAGATCTCGGTGAAGAACGCCCGCCGGTAATAGCGGTTTCTTTGGGCTCGTCCGTGGAAGTGAGAGAGATCCTCCCACCATGAGGCGAGTCATCGGAGAAGGCAGCGCGCGACACAAAACCTGTGGGAGTGAGCGTGCTCACAAAGGGGCCGGTGCATTCAGCCACTTTCTCTGAGGCTGAAAGTGAGCCTTCGCGAGCACGCTCGCTCCCACATCATCAACGTCTGCCTGAGGTTGGGCATCTCACCCGTTATAGCTAACCCGCCCATCCACAAACGTGTACTTCACGGCGCTCGGCAGACAATGGCCGAGGAACGGGCAGTTTTCGCCTCTCGACAGCCACTTCTCGCCTACAACCGTAGAAGCGGCGGGATCGAACAGCACCACGTCCGCAGGCGAGCCGGCGGTCAGTGTTCCGGCCGGCAGGCGCAGCGCAGCGGCGGGTCCGGAGCTGAGGCGTGCCAGCAGCGTCGGCAGGTCCAGCAGGCCGTCTTCGACCAGCGTCATCGCCAGGGGCAGCAACAACTCCACGCTGCTGATGCCCGGCTCGGTCGCGCCGAACGGGGCCAGTTTTGCGTCACGCTCATGGGGTTGGTGATGGCTGGAGATCGCCTGCACCACGCCCGACTTCACTGCTTCGCGCAATGCGTCGCGGTCTGCACGTGTGCGCAGCGGCGGCTGCACGTGGTACAGGCTCGAAAAGCCGGTCAGCGCCTCGTCGGTCAGGATCAACTGATATAGCGCAACGTCCGCCGTCACCGGCAGACCTCGGGCCTGGGCCTGAGCAATCAACGCCACACCGCGCGCACTGGTCAGTTGCGTGAAATGCGCGCGCACACCGCTTTGCTCGACCAGCAACAGGTCCCGCGCCAGTGCCACCGTTTCAGCCGTCTCCGGAATACCCGGCAGGCCCAGAAACGCAGCCGTCGGCCCGTCGTGGGCCAGGCCGCCTTCAGCGAGATCGTGGTCCTGGGAGTTGAAAATCACGGTCAGATCGAACGTCGCCGCGTATTCGAGGGCACGGCACAGCGTGCGATTGCTGCGGAAATTCACCATGCCATTGGTGAATGCCACGCAGCCCGCGTCGCGCAGGGCAATCAGCTCGGCCAATTGCTCGCCTTCCAGGCCCTTGCTCAACGCACCAATGGGGAAGACCTTGCTGTGGCCGGCTTCGCGGGCGCGATCAAGGATCAGCTCGGCAACGGCGGAGGTGTCGAGCACCGGTTTGGTCCGCGGCGGGCAGCACAGGCTGGTGACGCCGCCTGCCGCCGCTGCACGGGTTTCGCTGGCGATGTTGCCCTTGCGGCTGTAACCCGGCTCGCGCAACGACACGTTCAGGTCAACCAGCCCGGGGGCGGCGATCAAGCCGGCGGCGTCGATGGTTTCCGTAGGGCTGAAGCCGGCGGGTGCCGCGCCAAGGGCGAGCACCTTGCCCGCTTCGAGGTGGATGTCGGTGACTTGATCCAGACCGCTGACAGGGTCGATGACGCGAGCGCCGAGGATGCTGAACTTCACTGGGCGATCTCCTGCTCGAACTGACGTTGTGCGGTTTGGCCACTCATGGCCATGGACAGAACGGCCATGCGCACGGCGATGCCGTAGGTCACCTGATTGAGAATGACCGAATGAGGGCCGTCTGCTACTGCCGATTCGATCTCCACGCCCCGGTTGATCGGGCCTGGGTGCATCACGATGGCATCGGGCTTGGCGCCGGCCAGGCGCGCAGTGGTCAGACCGAACAGCCGGTAGAACTCACCCTCGCTCGGCAGCAGGCCGCCCGACATGCGCTCGCGTTGCAGGCGCAGCATGATCACCACGTCGACGTCCTTCAGGCCTGCGGTCAGGTCGGTGTAGACCTTCACGCCGTACTGCTCGACGCCCACCGGCAGCAGCGTTTTTGGCGCGACCACGCGGATGTCCGGGCAGCCCAGCGCTTTGAGCGCGATCATGTTCGAGCGCGCGACGCGGGAATGCAGGATATCGCCGACGATCGCCACCGAGAGGTTCTCGAAATTGCCCTTGTGGCGGCGGATGGTCAGCATGTCCAGCATGCCTTGGGTCGGGTGTGCATGACGGCCGTCGCCGCCGTTGATGATCGCCACCTGCGGGCTGACATGTTCGGCGATGAAGTGCGCCGCACCGGAGTCACCGTGGCGCACGACGAACATGTCGGCGGCCATGGCCTCAAGGTTGCGCAGCGTATCGAACAGCGTCTCGCCCTTGCTGGTGGAGGAGGTCGACACGTTTAACGTGATGACATCCGCCGACAACCTCTGCGCCGCGAGCTCGAACGTGGTGCGGGTGCGGGTCGAGTTTTCGAAGAACACGTTGCACACGGTTTTGCCGCGCAGCAGCGGGACCTTCTTCACCGCCCGGGCGCCGACTTCGAGGAACGAGTCGGCGGTGTCGAGGATTTCGGTGAGCAGTTCGCGGGGCAAACCGTCGAGGGAGAGAAAGTGCTGCAGCTGGCCCTGATGGTTCAGTTGCAGCGGGCGCTTGGCGTCGAGAGGCGTCATCGCAAAGGACTCTTAGAGGGCGGCGGAATCGGTGGAAAGGTCTTGCAGTTCAAGCGTCAGCGGCGTTGGCCCGGACAGCTTGACCCGTTCGTTAGGCCCCAATGACAGGGTCGCGCCCGTCACGTTCGGGCGGATTGGCAGGTCGGCGGCGTCCAGGTCCAGCAGCGACACCAGGGTCACGCTGGCCGGGCGGCCGTAATCGAACAGTTCGTTGAGCGCTGCACGAATGGTGCGCCCGCTCATCAGCACGTCATCGATCAGCACCAGGTGCTGGCCTTCGATCTCGAACGGCAGCTCTGACGGTCGCACTTGCGGGTGCAGGCCGTTCTGGCTGAAGTCGTCGCGATAAAAGGAGACGTCCAGCGTACCCAGCGGCGACTGGATGTTGAGCGCTTCAAGGAGCGCCTGCGCGACCCACACGCCACCGGTGCGAATGCCGATGAAACGAGGCTCCTGGATGCCGCGTTTGTTCAGGTGCGCGTTGAGATCAATCGCCATCTGGCTGATCAGTTCGGCGGGATTTGGCAGGCTCATGGTTGCTCCTTCAGGTGCCCCGGCGTGCGCTGCACGAACGTCCGGGGTAAATCGAATTCGATGCAGCGTAGATGGATCAGGTTTCAAACAGCGCGGTGTTGGCTTCCAGCCAGCTTTGCAGCAGAAGCGCTGCGGCGATGGCGTCCACGGGATTGTCCCGGTAGCTGCCGTGCTGGCCGCGAGAGGCGCGTTCGCCTTTGGCTTCAAACGTGGTCAGGCGTTCGTCGTGGGTGTAGACCGGCAGGTTGAAGCGGCCATTGAGCTTGCGCGAAAACTTCTCGGCACGGGCGCTCATCTCGCTCGGCGTGCCGTCCATGTTCAGCGGCAGGCCGACGACGATGGCGTCCGGTTTCCACTCGCTGATCAGCGCCTGAACCTTGTCCCAGTCCGGCACGCCGTTCTGCGCTTTCAATGTGCAGAGTTCGCGCGCCTGCCCGGTGATCACCTGGCCGACCGCCACGCCGATCTGTTTGGTGCCGTAGTCGAACCCCAGCAGCAGGCGCAGTCCGGCCATCAGGCGTGACCCGCCTGGCTGGTCAGCAGGTTCAGGTTGACGCCCAGTTTAGCGGCAGCGGCGTCGAGGCGGTCTTCGCTTTCGACGTCGAAAAGGATTGCCGGGTCGAACGCGCAGTTGAGCCAGGCGTTGGCTGCAAACTCGGCGTCCAGCTGGCCGGCGTCCCAGCCGGCATAGCCGAGGGTGATCAGATTTTGATCAGGGCCGTAGCCGTCTGCGATAGAGAAAAGCACGTCCTGGGAGGTCGAGAGCGAAATGCCACCCAGGTCGACCGTCGCCTGGAAGACCTGACCGGAAGGGTGCAGGACAAAGCCGCGATCTGTTTGCACCGGCCCGCCGAGGTGAATGGGGATATCCCTGCACCGCGCAGGAGGCGGCAATTCGGGGCGCAGCTGTTCAAGGACATCTGCCAGCGACAGGCTTTGCGGTCGGTTGACGATCAGGCCCATGGCGCCATTGGCGTTGTGCTCGACGATGTAGGTCAAGGTCTGGGCGAAGTTCTCATCGTGCATGTGGGGCATGGCGATCAGAAACTGGTGTTTGAGGTACGACGGAGAGACGTTTTTCATGAGCCCTAGTGTGGCGTCGCGGGGCTGTTGTGACAACTGGCAGAACCGACTCACGGGCGGATAAATCGCGACGCAGGTCAGGTTTCATAGTGCGCGGCATTGGCTGATCAATTACTCGACAGCTTGTCCCCGCGCGCGAATTTCCAGGTACGGATGATTTCAAGCCGGTCGATATCGGCCAGATCGCCACTGAACGGCGCAAACGGTGCGGCCAGCCGGACAATCTTCTGCGCGGCCTGATCCAGCAGCGGCTGACCCGACGACTCGAGAACCAAGACTTCATACAGTGAGCCGTCGCGATTGATCGACACCATCATCCGCAGGCTGCCGTAGATCTGCTTGCGGCGCGCTTCGTCCGGATAATTCAGGTTGCCGATGCGCTCGATCTTCTTGCGCCAGTCTTCTTTGTACCAGGCACCTTTGTCGCGCATGGTCGAGGCGGCGCTCAGGCGGTGGATCTTCGGACGCTTGGCGTAGGCCTGCTGCTCATCCGCCAGCTCGGCTTCGAGGCTGGCGATTTCGCTGTTCAGCTGCGTGCTGTCGATGGTCGGTGCGACTTTCTTCTGTTCTTCCGGCTTGACCTCATTGCGCTTGGCGACGGTCTTTTGCGGAGACTGGGCTTTCGTGGCGACAGCGGTCTTCGGCGCGTCCTGCTTGACCACCGGTTTGGCCGCAGGCGGTGGCGTGACCTTGTTGATCTGGTTGTCTTGATAGGGGGCGATTTCGGTGGTCTTCGGCACCGCTTTCTTGTCGAGGGTGCCGCTGCCCTGCTGGTTTTCCTGGGCGAGGAAGTCAGCGTCCTTCGGCTTGGTATCACTTCTGAAAGGGGCGAGAGTGATCTCCAGGGTCTGGCTGATCTTTTCCGGTTTGACGTAGGTGAAACCAACGCCAAGGATGACGGCCAGATGCACCAGTGCGGCGATCATCAGGGTAAACCCGAGGCGATCGGCAGGGCGCACGCCAGTGCGGGTCAGGGACAGGGGGAGATCATCGTCGACCGCAGCGTTCATCCACGCTCCGGCAGCACATGTGCCAGCATTACTACTCACCTAGCGCAAAAATTCAGGCCGCGCATGATAACGCAATGTCAGGACTGGCTTGGCGTTTGATGTCACCGGGCCGATTAGTGGAAGGTGCCTTTCATTGTGGGAGTAATCAGCGTCACTCCCACAAGGAGCCGGGTTAAGCGCGCGCCTGCAGCTTCTTCTCGATCACATCCATCAACATGCCGCCAATGTCCGTCCCGAACGCGTTGTCGATCTCGCGGATGCAGGTCGGGCTGGTGACGTTGATTTCGGTCAGGTGCTCGCCAATTACGTCCAGGCCTACAAACAGCAAGCCTTTTTCCCGCAGCGTCGGGCCGATTTCGGCGGCGATCCAGCGATCGCGGTCCGTCAGAGGGCGGGCTTCGCCACGACCACCTGCTGCCAGATTGCCTCGTGTTTCGCCAGCGGCCGGGATCCTTGCCAGGCAATACGGAACCGGTTCGCCGTCAACCATCAGAATGCGCTTGTCGCCGTCCTTGATCGCCGGCAGATACGCCTGCGCCATGATCTGCTCATGGCCATGCTTGGTCAGGGTTTCGAGGATCACCGACAGGTTCGGGTCACCGACGCGGTGGCGGAAGATCGATGCGCCGCCCATGCCGTCCAGCGGCTTGAGAATGACATCGCCGTGCTTCGCAGCGAACTCACGGATGATGTCCGCACGACGGCTGACCAGCGTGGGCGGCGTGCATTGCGGGAACAGCGTGGCGAACAGCTTCTCGTTGCAGTCACGCAGGCTTTGCGGCTTGTTGACCACCAGCACGCCGGCGCGCTCGGCTTGTTCGAGCAGATAGGTGGAGTAGACGAACTCCATGTCGAACGGCGGATCCTTGCGCATCAGGATCACGTCCAGATCATCCAGACCGCTGTCGACTTCGGCTTCCAGCTCGAACCAGTGAGCCGGGTCGGCGAAGACTTTCAGCGGTTTCATGCGGGCGCGGGCCTGGCCGGCGTCCTGGTACAGGTCGTGCTGCTCCATATAGAACAACGACCAGCCGCGGGCCTGCGCTGCCAGGAGCATGGCCAGCGAGCTGTCCTTTTTATAGGAGATGCGCTCGATGGGGTCCATGACGATTCCCAGGCGAATGCTCATGGGTAATATCCTCTGATCGGTAATGGCCACGACAGGCCGAAAATAGGCGTCAGGGTGGCGCCGCGCCGGCTTTGGGTCAAGGGGCAAGGCTTTATGGATTGACCGTGGAGAGTGTGCTAAAAAGGCTCGGCATCCGGTGTCGCGCCAGCTGTCTCTGGCGCCTCCCGATCATCCCGACCCAAAACCAGATGCCCGGCGGAAGGCAACCCATCTGATTCGCCGCGGCGATGGTAGAGCAGATATGGAACAGCATTCAGCCCCATTGAAAGTGATGGTCATCGACGACTCCCGAACGATTCGTCGCACCGCCGAGACGCTGCTGAAAAACGTCGGCTGTGAAGTGATCACCGCCATCGACGGCTTCGACGCACTGGCCAAGATTGCCGACAATCATCCCAGAATCATTTTCGTCGACATCATGATGCCCAGGCTCGACGGGTATCAGACGTGCGCGTTGATCAAGAACAATCGGGCGTTCAAATCCACGCCGGTGATCATGTTGTCCTCAAGGGACGGGCTCTTCGACAAGGCCAAGGGGCGCATCGTCGGTTCCGATCAGTTTTTGACCAAACCGTTCAGCAAGGAAGAACTGCTCAGTGCGATCAAGGCCCATGTGCCCGGGTTCGTTGCAGTCGAACAACAACTATCTTGATGCCGACCCCCTTGTGCGGGACGGCTTTTTCTATGGGGAAGCACCATGGCTCGAATTCTGATCGTCGATGACTCGCCGACCGAAATGTACAAGCTGACCGGCATGCTGGAGAAGCACGGCCACCAGGTACTCAAGGCCGAAAACGGTGCCGACGGCGTGGCCCTGGCCCGGCAGGAAAAGCCCGATGCCGTGTTGATGGACATCGTCATGCCGGGCCTCAACGGTTTTCAGGCGACTCGTCAGCTGACCAAAGACGCTGACACCAGCATGATCCCCGTCATCATGATTACCACTAAAGATCAGGAAACCGACAAGGTCTGGGGCAAACGCCAGGGCGCGCGGGATTACCTGACCAAGCCAGTGGACGAAGAAACCCTCATGAAAACCCTGAACGCGGTGCTCGCGGGCTGACCCCCGGCTGACGCTCATGGCTCGGTCACAAACCGCCTTCCAGCTGCTGCTCGATATCGACCAGCGCTGCCGCTCCCTCGCTGCCGGCCTGCCGTTGCAGGAAACCCGACAACAAGGTTGGGGCGGCATTGGCTTCCGCATGGGCGAGCGCCATTACGTGGCGCCCATGGGCGAGGTCGACGAAATCCTTCACGAACCGCGCTGCGCGGTATTGCCGGGCGCCAAGGCGTGGGTTTGCGGAATCGCCAATCTGCGCGGCCGCTTGTTGCCGATCATGGATCTGTGCGCCTTTTTTGGTCACGAACTTTCACCCCAGCGCAAACACCGGCGCGTGCTGGTCATCGACTTCGAGGGTGTGTTCGTCGGTCTGCTCATCGACGAGGTGTTGGGCATGCAGCATTTCAGCGAGCGGAGCCTGATGCCTGAAGCGGGTCACGACAGCGAACCCCGCGTCGCGCCGTACACACGGGGGCGTTTTGTGCGCGAGCAGGCCTGGCAGGTGTTCAGCCCTCGCGCGCTGGTACAGTCGCCTGAGTTTATGGATGTTGCGCTCTGATGTGCGGCGTTGAACAGTGCCTGTCCAGACGGCTAATGCCCCCCTCAATCGAACATCAGGCGGAGCCCTGAGCAATGAGTAATACCGGCAAGTCACTGGAAGGCGCGCGCAGTCGATCGCAGATCGTCGTGCTGTTCATCTGCCTCATCGTTTTCATCATGCTGCTGTTCGTCAACTTCGCGTACCTCAGCACGCAATCCAACTACGACAAACAATACATCGGCCACGCCGGCGAGCTTCGCGTGCTGTCCCAGCGCATCGCCAAGAACGCCACGGAAGCGGCGGCGGGCAAGGCGGCGGCATTCAAGCTGTTGGCCGACGCGCGCAACGACTTCGACACGCGCTGGCAGTATTTGAAGAAAGGCGACAAGAACACCGGCCTGCCTGCTGCGCCCGCTGCGGTGAGCGATGAGCTGAAAGCGGTACAGAACGACTGGGAGAATCTGCGCAAAAGCACCGACGTGATTCTGGCCCGTGAGCAGACCGTGCTCTCGCTGCATCAGGTCGCGGCGACGCTCGCCGAGACTATCCCGCAATTGCAGATCGAATCCGAAAAGGTCGTCGACATTCTCCTGCAAACCCGTGCGCCCGCGGCTCAAGTCGCCCTCGCGCAGCGGCAGTCGCTGCTGGCCGAGCGGATACTGGGTGCGGTGAACACGGTGTTGTCCGGTGACGAAACCGCGGTTCAGGCAGCGGATGCTTTCGGTCGTGATGCCAGCCAGTTCGGGCGTGTGCTCAACGGCATGCTCGAAGGGAATGCCACCCTGAAAATCGCCCAGGTCGAAGACCGCGATGCGCGGGCGCGGCTGGCCGAGATTGCCGAGCTGTTCCAGTTCGTCTCGGGGTCGGTCGACGAAATCCTTGAAACCTCGCCGGAGCTGCTGGAAGTCCGTGAAGCGGCGGGCAGCATCTTCAACCTCTCGCAGACGCTCCTCGACGAAGCCTCGGTGCTGGCCAACAGTTTCGAGCACATGGCCGGTGGGCGCGCGGCGTACAGCTATGGCGGCTACATACTCGGCCTGCTGGCCTTGGCGTCGATCATCCTGATTGGCCTGGTGATGGTGCGCGAAACCAACCGGCAACTGCGCGAAACCGCAGAGAAGAACGAGCGCAACCAGAACGCGATCATGCGCCTGCTCGACGAGATCGAAAACCTGGCGGACGGGGACCTGACCGTGGCCGCCTCGGTGACCGAGGATTTCACCGGCGCGATTGCCGATTCGATCAACTACTCCATCGATCAACTGCGCGAGTTGGTGTCGACCATCAACCTCACCGCCGAGCAAGTGTTCGGCGCCGTGAAAGACACGCAGACCACTGCGACCCAATTGGCCGCGGCGTCCGAGCATCAGGCGTTGCAGATCGCAGCGGCCTCTAACGCCATCCATGACATGGCAACCTCCATCGATCAGGTCTCGGCCAACGCGTCCGAGTCCGTTGCGGTGGCCGAGCGGTCTGTGACCATCGCCAACAAGGGCAACGAGGTGGTGCACAACACCATCACCGGCATGGACAACATCCGCGAGCAGATTCAAGACACGTCCAAGCGCATCAAGCGGTTGGGCGAGTCTTCCCAGGAGATTGGCGACATCGTCAGCCTGATTGATGACATTGCCGACCAGACCAACATTCTTGCGCTCAACGCCGCGATCCAGGCCTCGATGGCCGGCGATGCCGGGCGCGGTTTCGCGGTGGTGGCCGATGAGGTACAGCGGCTGGCCGAGCGCTCGTCGTCAGCGACCAAGCAGATCGAAACGCTGGTGCGCGCGATTCAGAACGACACCAACGAAGCGGTGATCTCCATGGAGCAGACCACCGCCGAAGTGGTGCGCGGTGCGCGGCTGGCGCAGGACGCCGGCGTTGCGCTGGAAGAAATCGAAGGGGTGTCGAAGATCCTCGCCGCGCTGGTCGAGAGCATCACCAACGCGGCGCAGCAGCAGGCTGAGTTGGGCCAGCAGATTTCGTCGACCATGCTGGTGATCCAACAGACCACCACGCAGACCACCTCAGGCACGGCGGCGACTGCCCGGAGCATGGGCAATCTGGCGAAGATGGCCAGCGAGATGCGCCGCTCGGTTTCCGGCTTTACGCTGCCGACATCGCGGCATTGATGGCCGTCGTGAGCGCCCGTTTGATAGCCCCGTTAATGCACCCGTTATCGCAAATGAAGCAGCGTCAGAGCACAGGCAACCGGAGTCACCATGGCTGACCGTCACGATTACGTGGCCCTGGAGTGGGTCAAAGGCGAAATAGCCGAAACCCTCACCCACGCCCGACAGGCACTGGACACCTTCGTCGCCCGACCCCACGACGCATCGGCGATGGACGTTTGCCTTGACCTCATCCACCAGGTTCATGGCAGCCTGCAGATGATCGAGTTCTACGGCGCCGCGTTGTTCGCCGAGGAGATTGAACAGCTGGCGCTGGCCCTCAAGCAGGGCCACGTCAGCCAGGAAAGCGAAGCGATTCAGCTGCTGAATCTGGCGATGACCCAACTGCCGCTCTACCTGGAGCGTGTGCATTCCGCTCGCCGTGATCTGCCGCTGGTGGTGCTGCCGCTGCTCAATGATCTGCGCAGCGCCCGGGGCGAAAGCCTGTTGTCGGAAACCAGCCTGTTCTCGCCACAATTGCTGTCTATCCCTGCCCTTGATGCCGACGCATTGGCCGAGCGCGACAGCCCGGAGCTGCCCGCGAAGCTGCGCAAACTGCGGCAGACGCTGCAAACCGCGCTGGTCGGGCTGCTTCGCGATCAGGACGTGCAGACTCAACTCGGTTACATGGGCAAGGTGTTCGCGCGGCTTGAAGTGTTGTGCGAGGACGCGCCGCTCGAACCGCTTTGGCGCATCGCTTCCGCGCTGGTCGAAACCATGGTCAGCGGTAACTTCACCAACAGCCCGGCGCTGCGCAGCCTGTTCAAGGACGCTGACAAAGAGCTGAAGCGTCTGCTGGATCAAGGCATCGAGGGGATTAATCAGCCTGCGCCCGACGAACTCCTGAAAAGCCTGTTGTTTTACATCGCCAAGTCCGACAGCGAGGCGCAGAAGATGACGGACCTTAAGGACCAATACGCCCTCGCCGATGCCCTGCCGCACAGTGCGTTGGTCGCTGAAGAACGCGCGCGCATGGCCGGGCCGGACCGCGACGCCATGCGCTCTGTGATCATTGCGCTGTGTGATGAGCTGGTGCGGACCAAGGAGCGGCTTGATGTGTTCGTGCGCGGAGATCGTCAGCACGTCAGCGAGCTGAGTGCGTTGCTGCCACCGCTGCGGCAGATCGCCGACACCCTGGCGGTGCTGGGCTTTGGGCAGCCGCGCAAAGTCATCATTGATCAGATGACCGTGGTGCAGGGCATGGCCCAAGGGCAGCGCGAGCCCGACGATGCCTCGTTGATGGACGTCGCCGGCGCGCTGCTGTACGTCGAATCGACTCTCGCGGGCATGGCCGGAACCGTCAACCAGAGCAGCCCCGAAGAGAGCCGTCTGCCGACCACGGACCTCAGCCAGATTCATCAGCTGGTCATCAAGGAAGCGCGCATCGTCCTTCAGCAGGCCAAGGATGTGATCGACGCCTACGTCGACGGCGAAATGGACCGGGCACGTCTGCTGCCGCTGTCGGAGCAATTGGTTCAGGTGCGCGGCGCGCTGGCGATGATTCCGCTGGCGCGGGCATCCGGCCTGCTGGCGGCCTGTAACGACTACATCACCGAGCGCTTGCTGGTCGACGCTGAGAGCCCGGCGGCCTCGCAGCTCGATCACTTGGCGGACGTGATCATCGGCGTCGAGTACTACCTCGAACGCATGGCCGAAGACCCGGAAGCGCCGGGTGAACATGTGCTGGACCTGGCCCAGGAAAGTCTCGCCCGGCTCGGTTACTCGCCGGTGCCCGATGCGGTGGATGTGCCGGTGCTCGAAGAAGTCATCAGCGAAGAAGAACTGCAGGATCTGCACGAGCGGCAGGCCCTGGTCAGCCCGAGCCGCACCCTCGCCGAAGTGCTGGCCAGCCCGCTGTCGGCGGTCAACCCGCCGGCGCGAAACATGCCGGCCAGCTTGTTGCCGCCGCCGAAGGGTGAGCAGGCGATTGATGACGAGTTGCGCGAAGTCTTCCTCGAAGAAACCGACGAGATGCTCGAAGCCCTGCGCGAGTACGTGCCCCGCTGGCTTGCCGATCCCGGCAATCTCTCGGCGCTGGGCGAGATTCGTCGGGCGTTTCACACCCTCAAGGGCAGCGGCCGGATGGTGCGCGCGCTGATTCTGGGCGAGCTGGCGTGGTCGGTAGAGAACCTGCTGAACCGCGTGCTGGAACACAGCGTCGAGCCGGATGCACGGGTGCAGAAGTTGCTCACGGACGTACAGACTTTGCTGCCGGACGTGATTCGCGATTTCGCCGAGGACGTTCAGCGTCAGCGTGACGATGTCGACCAACTGGCCGCCCAGGCTCACGCGCTGGCCCAGGGCGAGGCAGGTGACGTCGAGTCTGCGCAACGGCCGGAGGACGAAGAGGGTTTTGACCCGCAGTTGCTGGAGATCTTCCGTCAGGAAGCCCATACCCACCTGAACACGGTGAGCCGTTATCTCGACGCCTCGCAGGACGCCGATGCGCCCGTATTCAGCAACGATTTGCTGCGCGCGCTGCACACCCTCAAAGGCAGCGCGTACATGGCAGGCGTCCTGCCGATTGCCGAGCTGGCGAGCCCGCTGGATCAACTCGTTCGCGAGTTCAAGACCAACCTGATCGCGGTCGGCCAGGACGAAATCGACCTGCTGCGTGCGGCCGAGCCTTTGTTCCATCAAGGTCTGGCTCAGCTGAATGTCGACCCGCTGCTGCCCATCGAAGGCGCTGCCGCACTGATTCAACGGGCCCAGGAGCTGCTTGACGCACGGCTGGCCGATGCCTTGAGCGACGACAGCAATGGCCTGCGCACGCGGCGTAATCCGCAGTTGATCGCGAGCTTTCTGGCCGAGGGAATGGACATCCTGCTGGACGCCGACAACCTGCTCAAAGACTGGCGCCTGCACCCCGGCCACCGCCAGGAACTGAATGCGCTGCTGGACGAATTGACCATGCTCGGCCACGGCGCACATATGGCCGACCTGCCTCAGGTCGACGAACTCTGCGAAGCACTGCTCGACCTGTATGGCGCCGTGGAGGAGAGCAGCCTTGCCGTCAGCGAGCGTTTTTTCGACGAAGCCGAAAAGGCCCATGAAGCGCTGATCAACATGCTCGATCAGGTCGCCGCCGGACAGGAAGTTCAGCCTTGTCCCGAGCGGGTGAGCGCCTTGCGCGGGCTGCTCGCCGAAGCGCTGGACCCCGGCGCGATGGGCGTGATCAAAAGTGATGGCGCTGGCGCGACCCATATTACAGAGATGGAGGAGGTCAGCGAACGCCTCGCTCGGCCTGCGCAGCCTGCGAGTGATGATTTCGATCAGGAAATCGTCGAGATCTTTCTTGAAGAGGCGATGGACATTCTCGACATCGCCGGCCCTGCGTTGCAACGCTGGCTCGACGACCCGGACAACCCGCTGCCGCTGTCATCGTTGCAACGTGACCTGCACACCCTCAAGGGAGGCGCGCGCATGGCCGAAATCGGGCCGGTGGGCGACCTCGGTCACGAGCTGGAATCGCTCTACGAAGGCCTGCTTGACCGACGTTGCGGTTACTCGCCGCAACTGGCCGAACTGCTGGTGCACAGCCACGATCACCTGTCGTTGATGCTTGAGCAGTTGCAGCACCGCTCGGCGCTGACCAGTCCCGCGCACCTGATCGAGAAGATTCGCGAGTTTCGTCAGCGCAACTGTTACTTGCTGCCCCATGACGGCGAGACGCGCAATGTCAGCTCAATGATTCACTCGCTGGACGAGCGTGATCCGGAACTGCTGGAAATCTTCCTCGAAGAAGCCGACGACATCATCGAAAGCAGCAGCGCGGCGTTGGTGCGCTGGCAGGCCGACCCGCACAACGCGCTGGAAGTGGAAAACCTGCTGCGTGATCTGCACACGCTCAAGGGCGGCGCGCGCATGGTGGAGATCGCGCCGATTGGCGATCTGGCCCACGAGCTGGAGTCGCTGTACGAAGGATTGTCGGCGGGTGCGCTGAAAAACAGCGCGCTGCTCAACGGCTTGCTGCAAAGCGGCCACGACATGCTCGCCGACATGGTGGATGCCGTTCGGGGTTACGAGCCGCTGCCCAACCCGGCGCTGCTGATCGAGAGCATCGCTCACTACACCTCGTCCGGAACCGCCCGAGACGCTGTCGACACACCTCAGGATGCGCCGGCTCAGGTGCCAGCGGCCGCCGTTGATCCAGCGTCCGCACAGGCGGAGGCCGACGGCGAGCGTACCGGCCCGGAGATGATCAAGGTTCCGGCCGAGCAACTGGAGGACCTGGCCAATCTTGCGGGGGAAACCTCGATATTCCGGGGCCGTGTCGAGCAGCAGGTCAGCGACGCGCAGATCACGCTGGTCGAAATGGAAACCACCATCGAGCGGATGCGCGATCAGCTGCGCCGACTCGACATCGAGACCCAGGGCCGTATCCTCAGCCGTGACCACCACGTCGATCGGCGCGGTTATGAAGCATTCGACCCGCTGGAAATGGACCGTCATTCGCAGCTGCAGCAGTTATCCCGCGCGCTGTTCGAGTCCGCGTCCGACCTGATGGACCTCAAGGAAACCCTCGACACCCGCGCCCATGAGGCCGAAACCCTGCTGCAGCAGCAGGCGCGGGTGAACACCCAGCTTCAGGAAAGCCTGATGCGCACGCGCATGGTCCCGTTCGAGCGTATGGTGCCGCGCCTGCGTCGGATCGTTCGTCAGGTGTCGGGCGAGCTGAACAAGAAGGTCAAGTTCGACGTGATCAACGCCGAGGGCGAGATGGACCGCAACGTGCTCGAACGCATGGTTGCGCCGCTGGAGCACATGCTGCGCAACGCTGTCGATCATGGTCTGGAGAGCGTCGAGGAACGTCTGGCCGCCGGCAAACCCGAGTGGGGGCATATCACGCTGAGTCTGGCCCACGAAGGCGGCGACATCGTTATCGAGATGCGCGACGACGGCGCCGGTGTCGACTTCGAGGCCGTGCGGCGCAAGGCGATCAAGCGCGGCATGATCGGCCCGGACGCCGAACTGAGCGAACACGACATTCTGCAGTTCATCCTGCGCCCAGGCTTTTCCACCGCCGAGACCATCACTCAGATTTCCGGGCGCGGCGTCGGCATGGACGTGGTGCACGCCGAGGTCAAGGACCTGGGCGGCTCGATGGTCATTGATTCCAAAGCGGGCGAGGGGGCGCGTTTCCGTGTCCGTTTGCCGTTCTCGGTGTCGGTCAATCGGGCGCTGATGGTTCAGTGCGGCGAAGAACAGTATGCCGTGCCGCTGAACAGCATCGAGGGCATCGTGCGCGTGATGCCGAGCGAGCTGGAGTCCTGCTATCACACGGTGCCGCCGCGGTACGAGTACAGCGGACGGAGTTACGAGTTGCGTTATTTGGGCGAACTGCTCAATAACGGTCATCCGCCGAAACTGAGCGGCCAGCCACAGACCCAGCCGCTGCCGGTGCTTCTCGTTCACGTACACGATCAATGGGTTGCGGTGCAGGTGGACGCGCTGGCCGGCTCGCGGGAAATCGTGGTGAAAAACCTGGGCCCGCAGTTTTCTTCGATACCCGGCATTGCCGGTGCGACCATTCTGGGGGACGGCCGCGTGGTGCTGATTCTCGACCTGTTTGCGCACATCCGGCGCTTCCACGCCAAGTTGCTCGCGTTGCAGGTCGCCGGTCATGCGCCGGTGCGTTATGTAGAACCCGAACAGGCGCGGCCGTTGCTGGTGATGGTAGTGGATGACTCGGTGACCGTGCGCAAGGTCACCGGCCGCTTGCTGGAGCGCAACGGCATGAACGTGCTGACGGCCAAGGACGGCGTCGATGCCATGGCGCTGCTGCAGGAGCACACCCCGGACATCATGCTGCTGGACATCGAAATGCCACGCATGGACGGTTTTGAAGTCGTCAGCAAGATTCGCGGAGACGACGCCTTGAAGCACCTGCCGATCATCATGATCACGTCGCGATCAGGGCAGAAGCACCGCGACCACGCCATGGCGCTGGGGGTAAACGAGTACATGAGCAAGCCGTATCAGGAAGCCGCACTGCTGGAAAGCATCGCCCACTGGAGCCACGCCCATGTCTGACACGACGACGCAAACGGCGCGGCTGACCAGCCTGACCGGATTGCTGATTCCCCTGAGTGACCGGCACCTGTTGTTGCCCAACGTGGCAGTCGCCGAGCTGATCGACTATCAAGACAGCGTCGCCGACCCCGCCGCGCCGCAGTGGTACCTGGGCCCGATCAACTGGCGCAACCGCAGTCTGCCGCTGCTCAGCTTCGAAGCCGCCTGCGGCAGCCGCGCCCGCGTTGGAGGTCGCGCTCGCATCGTCGTGCTCAACGCCCTCGGCGGGCGGCCCGACCTCAAATTCATCGCCCTGCTGACACAGGGCATTCCGCGTTCCTGCAAGCTGGACAGCCAGCTGAGTTATGTCGACGTGCCGCTGGCCGAGCTGGAACTGGCCGCGGTGCAAGTGGGCGAGACCGTGGCGAAGATCCCGGACCTTGTGGCGCTGGAAGAGTGGTTGGTGGAGGCGGGGTTGGTTCAGATGACGCCAAACTTGTAAGAGACTTCCCGGCTCTCAAACGCCGCAGATTGCATGCCGGACACAGCCCCCTGTAGGAGTGAGCTTGCTCGCGAAAGCTGCATTTCAAACGCTGAAGATTTGGTGGATGTACCGACCCCTTCGCGACCAAGCTCGCTCCCACGAATGCATGTCAGCCGCCGCAGATTGCATGCCGGACACAGCCCCCTGTAGGAGTGAGCTTGCTCACGAAGGCTGCATTTCAAACGCTGAAGATTTGGTGGATGTACCGACCCCTTCGCGACCAAGCTCGCTCCCACGAATGCATGTCAGCCGCCGCAGATTGCATGCCCAACACAGCCCTTGTGGGAGTGAGCTTGCTCACGAAGGCTGCATTTCAAACGCTGAAGATTTGGTGGATGCACCGACCCCTTCGCGAGCAAGCTCGCTCCCACGCCTGCATGTCAGCCGCCGCAGGTAGCATGCCCAACACAGCCCCCTGTAGGAGTGAGCTTGCTCGCGAAGGCAGTATTTCAAACGCTGAAGTTATAGCAGCTGCCGTGGCCTCTTCGCGAGCAAGCTCGCTCCCGCAATTTGATCTCCAGCATGCTCAACTTGTGTCTGTCTGGAGTATTCAAGAACTGCCAGCGGAAGCCGGCTCATATCAGGCTGAAGTATTTCGCTTTTACAGATTCGATATCGGTAAGGTTTGCTGCGTTGACATCCGCTATGCCGTCCGAGACAGCCTGGATCTGGCGCATCTCGGCTTCCAGGTAGCGGCTCAGTGCTTGCTGAAGGTGATATCGCCGATCACGCCAGTGGTGCCGGCCAACTGGTCGAGTGTTTGTACTGTTTCTTCATCGGCTTGGAATGACAGGACAGTCGATGACATGAGATCTCCAGGCGCTTGAAAGGCATATATATCGTCTTCAACGGTAGGAGTCTGGGTCGGAGAAGGCAATTCAGGCAACTGCGACATGGCGCTCGGATATCAGATTTGTGAAGTGGGCAGTTTAAAAATTCGAAAAGGGTCGATTGCGGTACATATATATCGTTTTCCTCCCCAATCCCTCCTAGACGATGAGCCGAATAAACCGCATATTCGGCTCATCCTGTGAGCCGAATAGAGTTTCTAATCGGCTCGCACCCTTCCGAGGCGTCCCGTGAAACAGTCAGCGAAATGGATTTGGCAACACCCCAAATGGCCGTCCTTTTCCTGGGACGTAGAGCCGTTGGCGCCGCTGTTGCGGGCCTGCACCCAGGCGCAGGGTCAGCTATTGGGGATGATTGGCGCTTCAGGCGCCGCCGCGAATGTCGAGCGTGAACTGGACGCTTTGCTGCAGAACCTCATCACCTCATCGGCCATTGAGGGTGAGCAACTCAACGTGGAGTCGGTGCGCTCCTCGCTGGCAAAACGGCTCGGGCTCGCCAGCGATGAACGCGTGACGGCGCGCAGTGAAGGTCTGGCGGAGCTGATGCTGGATGCCACCCAACAATACGACATGCCGTTGACGTCTAAACGGCTGATGCGCTGGCATCAGTTGTTGTTCCCCGAGCCGAGCGCGTTGACGGCATACCCCATCCAAGTCGGGACGCTCAGAGGGCCTGAGCCATGCAGGTCGTGTCCGGTCGCATCGACCGGCCCGTGGTGCACTTCGAGGCGCCTGCGCGCGAAGGCCTGGAGCAAAAGCTTGATGACTTCTTTTACTGGTTCAACAGCAGCCGCGTCGATCCAACCCTGGACCCGCTGATCCGAGCGGGCATCGCGCATTTCTGGTTCGTGACGCTGCACCCGTTCGACGATGGCAATGGACGTTTGACCCGCGCAATCACTGATCTGGCCATGGCCCAGGGCGAACACCAGGCCATACGCTTTTACGCCATGTCCGCCAGCATCCTTGCCTGCCGTCAGGACTATTACCGGATTCTGGAGGCGACCCAACGTGGTGGCCTGAACATCACCGAGTGGCTCGTCTGGTTTTTACAGACCTTGTTCCACACGCTTGAGCAGGCCATGCAGCATCTCGAGCGAGTGTTGGCGAAGGCGAGATTCTGGCAATCCCATCGGGATGACGGCCTCTCTGTGGAGCAGACCAAGGTGCTCAATCGGTTATTGAATGGCGACCTTTTGTCGGAGAAGCCCGACGCGGGTTTTACCGGTGGCATCAGCGCCGCTCAATATCAGGCGGTCGCCAAAGTCAGTAAAGCCACCGCCACCCGGCATCTTCAAGACCTTCTGGAAAAAGGCTGCCTACGTAAACTCCCCGGCGGCGGGCGCAGCACCCGTTATCAGATCAACTGGGCGGACTGATCATTACTCTGAACGTAACGATCCCGCCAGTTACTTGATTGATGCCGCACCTCAACCCCTCCTAATCTGCCCCACGACAGCGAACACGTGGAGTCAGCATGACCACAACAACGAAACTTGACCCGCGCTGGTCGCGTCGTCGCACTGAAAAGCTGCGACGGCTCGACCTGGTGCGTTCCTTCGCCGATGGCGTTGTACTGCCGACCGACAAGATTGTCGCCGCGCTTGAGGCGCTGATTGCGCCGGGCGATCGCGTGGTGCTGGAAGGCAACAACCAGAAGCAGGCAGATTTCCTGTCCCG
Source organism: Pseudomonas graminis (assembly GCF_013201545.1). NCBI lineage: Bacteria > Pseudomonadati > Pseudomonadota > Gammaproteobacteria > Pseudomonadales > Pseudomonadaceae > Pseudomonas > Pseudomonas graminis. The sequence goes on along the minus strand of NZ_CP053746.1, from coordinate 1,353,629 downwards.
CTCACTGGTCAAGACCGATCCCGCCAAGCTCCACGACCTGCACATGATCATGCCCAGCGTCGGCCGTGCCGAGCATCTGGACCTGTTCGAACGCGGCATCGCCCGCAAGCTGGATTTCTCTTTCGCCGGTACGCAAAGCTTGCGCATCAGCCAGTTGCTGGAAGACGGCCTGCTGGAAATCGGCGCGATTCATACCTACATCGAGCTGTATTCCCGTCTGCTGGTTGACCTGATTCCCAACGTCGTGCTCTCGGCCGGTTTTATGGCTGACCGCGCCGGCAACATCTACACCGGCGCCAGCACCGAAGACACCCCCGCCCTGATCGAACCGGCGGCCTTCAGCGACGGCATCGTCATCGTGCAGGTCAACCAGTTGGTGGATGACGTCAGCGACCTGCCGCGCGTGGACATCCCGGCGTCATGGGTCGACTTCGTGGTCGTCGCCGACAAGCCGTTCTACATCGAGCCGCTGTTCACCCGTGACCCGCGCCACATCAAGCCAGTGCACGTGCTGATGGCGATGATGGCGATTCGCGGGATCTACGAGAAACACAACGTCCAGTCCCTCAACCACGGCATCGGCTTCAACACCGCCGCCATCGAACTGATCCTGCCGACCTACGGTGAATCCTTGGGCCTGAAGGGCAAGATCTGCCGCAATTGGACGCTGAACCCGCACCCGACGCTGATCCCTGCCATTGAAAGCGGCTGGGTCGAAAGCGTGCATTGTTTCGGCACCGAGCTGGGCATGGAAAATTACATCGCTGCACGGCCCGACGTGTTCTTCACCGGCCACGATGGCTCCATGCGTTCCAACCGGATGATGTGCCAGCTGGCCGGGCAATACGCCGTTGACCTGTTCATTGGCGCCACGCTGCAAGTCGACGGCGATGGCCATTCTTCTACCGTTACCCGCGGGCGCCTTGCCGGCTTTGGCGGCGCGCCGAACATGGGCCACGACCCGCGCGGTCGACGTCACGCCACGCCTGCCTGGCTGGACATGCGTCAGCAAAGCGGTGACGGGCCGGACGCCTATCTTGAGCGCGGCAAGAAGCTCGTGGTGCAAATGGTCGAGACCTTCCAGGAAGGCGGCAAACCGACCTTCGTCGAGACGCTGGACGCCGTCGAAGTCGCGAAAAAGAGCGGGATGCCGCTGGCGCCGATCATGATCTACGGCGACGACGTGACCCATCTGTTGACCGAAGAAGGCATTGCCTATCTGTACAAGGCGCGATCCCTGGAAGAGCGTCAGGCCATGATCGCCGCCGTCGCGGGCGTGACGCCCATCGGCCTGCGTCACAACCCGAAAGACACCGCCCGCATGCGCCGTGAAGGGCTGATCGCGCTGCCTGAGGATTTGGGCATTCGCCGCACCGACGCCAGCCGCGAACTGCTCGCCGCCAAGAGCATCGCCGAGTTGGTGGAATGGTCCGGCGGTTTGTACAACCCGCCTGCGAAATTCAGGAGCTGGTGATGCGCGCATTCAATGTAGCTTTCGATGCCTTCGACGCAACGCCAAACCCTGCATCACTGGCAGAGCGCCTGGCCGATCTGGCGGTTGATGCACTGATCGACGAGGCCGACCTGTCGCCGAAACCGGCGCTGGTTGATCGTCGCAGCAGTGGCGCCCATACGGATTTGCACTTGGGTCTGATGCACGCGTCTGCGCTGTCGCTGTGGCCTGCATTCAAGCAGATGGCCGACGCCGCCATTGCCACTAGTGACATCAACCCGGCGCTGCGAGAAACCATTGGCCGCCTCGGTCGCGAAGGTGAAGCCGCGATGATGCGCACCACCAACGGAGTGAACACGCACCGTGGCGCGATCTGGGCTCTGGGGTTGCTGGTCACTGCTGCTGCGCTGAATCCCGATGATCTTTCTCCAGAGGGGCTGAGCCGACGCGCAGGCCAGCTGGCGCTGATCGAGGATCGTCACCAGGCCGCCGACCAGAGCCACAGCCAGAGCCATGGCCAGACCGTTGCGCAGAAGTACGGCGCAATGGGTGCCCGAGAACAAGCGCAAGCAGGCTTCCCTGCCGTCACTCAAACCGGCTTGCCGCAACTCGTCCGCAGCCGCGCCGCCGGGCATGGCGAGCAAAACGCGCGACTTGATGCGCTGCTGGCGATCATGACCACGCTGTCCGATACCTGCGTGCTGTACCGCGCGGGTGAAGAAGGCCTGCATGCCATGCAACACGGCGCGCAGCGGGTGCTGGACGCCGGTGGCAGCGCGACCCTCAGCGGTCGTCGCGCGCTCAATCAGCTGGATCAACAACTGTTGAGCCTGAACGCCTCCCCCGGCGGCGCTGCCGATCTGCTCGCCGCTTGCCTGTTTATTGATCGCCTGGAGCCTGCGCTCGGCGATGCAACGAGGAACGTCTGATCATGGAAACCCTGTCTTTTGAATTCCCTGCCGGGCAGCCGCCACGGGGTCGCGCTCTGGTGGGCTGTGTCGGTTCAGGTGATCTGGAAGTGCTGCTTGAACCGGGCCAGCCGGGCAAGCTGACGATCCAGGTGCTGACGTCGGTCAACGGCAGTTCGGCGCGTTGGGAAAACCTTTTTCAGCGGATGTTCGACGGCCAGACGCCACCGGCCATGAGCATCGACATCCACGATTTTGGCGCGACACCGGGCGTGGTTCGGCTGCGCCTGGAGCAAGGTTTCGAGGAGGTCGGTCATGAGTGACAGCACGCGGCTTCTGCAGCAGCACAGTTTCGTCGAACTCGGTGCCCGGCAACGCGCCCGCGCACTGCTGGATGACGGCAGTTTTCGCGAGCTGATCGATCCCTTCGAGCGCCTCGTCTCCCCTTGGCTGGCCAAGCAAGGCGTCGTGCCACAGGCCGACGATGGCGTGGTGATCGCCAAGGGCACGATCGATGGCAAACCGGTGGTGATCTGCGCCATCGAAGGCGGTTTCCAGGGCGGCAGCATGGGCGAAGTCGGCGGCGCGAAGATGGCCGGCGCGCTGGAACTGGCGGCCGAAGACAATCGCAAGGGCATTCCGACCGCAGCGGTTTTGCTGCTGGAAACCGGGGGCGTGCGCTTGCAGGAAGCCAATCTCGGGCTGGCGGCCATCGCCGACATTCACGCCGCCATTGTTGATCTGCGTCGCTATCAGCCGGTGATTGGCGTGGTGGCGGGCAGCGTCGGCTGCTTCGGCGGCATGTCCATTGCGGCGGGTTTGTGCAGTTACCTCGTTGTCACTCAGGAAGCGCGTCTCGGCCTGAACGGTCCGCAGGTGATCGAGCAGGAGGCTGGCATCGAAGAATACGACTCCCGCGACCGGCCGTTCATCTGGAGCCTGACCGGGGGCGAGCAACGTTTTGCCAGCGGTCTGGTGGACGCGTTTGTCGCCGACGACATCAGCGACATTCAGCAACAGGTGCACGTGTTGCTGCACAAGGGCAAGCCCGAGCAGGAACGCAGCAGCCGGTACGCCTGGTTCCTCGAGCGTCTGGCTCAAGTAGACACGGCACGGCAGATAGAGCCCGCTGCCGTACGCAGCGCCTATCAAGGAGACCGGTCATGAGTGCTTACTCGCTTCGTGGATTGAACTGGTTCAACGCGCTGGCCGCCAACGCCCCTGAAGTGTCGGGTCTGCCGGCGTCGGTGAAAGCGGCTGATGGCACGCTGGGTGATCGTCCGGCGAGATTCCTGGCCGTGGTCGCCGATCCAGATAACCGCTTTCCCCGCGCACAGAATGGCGAGGTCGGTTTGCTCGAAGGATGGGGACTGGCCCAGGCGGTGGACGGCGCCATCGAGCTGGATCAAGACAGTGACAACAAGCGCACGCTGATTGCGATCATCGACGTGCCGAGTCAGGCCTATGGCCGCCGCGAGGAAGCGCTGGGCATTCATCAAGCGCTGGCCGGGGCGGTCGACGCTTATGCTCGGGCGCGTTTGGCCGGGCACCCGGTGATCGGGCTGCTGGTGGGCAAGGCGATGTCCGGCGCGTTTCTCGCCCACGGTTATCAGGCCAATCGCCTGATTGCCCTGCGCGATCCGGGCGTGATGGTTCACGCGATGGGCAAGGCCTCTGCGGCGCGGGTGACACTGCGCAGCGTCGAAGAACTGGAAAAGCTCGCCGCCAGCGTTCCGCCGATGGCCTACGACATCGACAGCTACGCCAGCCTCGGTTTGCTGTGGGAAACTCTGTCGGTCAGTCAGGTCGAGCAGCCCACTGCGTCGGATCTCACGCTGGTTCAGGACTGTTTGATTGCAGCGATCAAAGACACCCTCGCCGGCGTCAATGACCTGAGTTCACGCCTCGGCGCGCCGAATCGTGAGGCATCGTCGAAAGTCCGCGAGCTGTTGCGGGCGCAATGGTAATGAGCACTTTTCAGCCGCTGCTGCCCCACGACCTGTTGTGGGGTTTGTCGGCGGCTGCGTTGCCGATCGACGCACCGGCGTGGGCATTTGAAGCCGTTGGCCTCGGTCATCCGGTGGTGGTGCGCCGCGCCCGTGTCGCGGCAGGCCTGGTGGCGGTGGGCGTAAGGGGTCAATCGCGAGATCAGCGCTACGCCACCCACATGAAGCTCGAGGATGTGCAACGGCGAGTGCGGCCTGAAGCGTTGATCGCCATGACGCCTCACGCTGATTGGCCGGCGTTGCGCGCCTTGCAGCAGATCCGTCCCGTGATGAATGCGCTCGGCCTGCCGTGGGGCGTGGCGGGTGGCGCCGGTTTCGAACTGGCCAGTGGCGTGCCGGTGCTGCACGCGGACAGCGACCTGGATCTCATCCTGCGCACCCCGGATCTCCTTGATCGCCAGCACGCCGCGCGTTTGATCGATCAGCTCGCCGGTGCGGTCTGCCGCATCGACCTTCAGCTGCAAACCCCGTTTGGCGCCGTGGCGCTGCGCGAGTGGGCAGGATCGTCTCGCCAGGTGCTGCTCAAAGCCGAAGACGGCGCGCGGCTTGTGGATAACCCATGGCTGGCGCAGGCGGCCGCGGCATGAGCAGCTTCTGGGCATTCCCCGGCCAGGGTGCGCAACAGCCGGGCATGCTCCACGCGTTGCCGGAGCACCCGTTGGTTACGCAGTGCCTGGAAGAAGCGAGCGCGGCGTTGAACGAGGACCTCCTGACGCTCGACACCTCCGCGGCGCTGCAATCGACTCGCGCTGTTCAGCTGTGCCTGCTAATCGCGGGCGTCGCCTGTGCACGGGTGTTGATGGCCGATGGAAACTCCCCCGACATGGTTGCGGGTCTTTCCATCGGCGCTTATCCCGCCGCGGTGATCGCGGGGGCTCTGGAGTTTTCAGATGCCGTGCGCCTGGTCGCGCTGCGGGGCGAGCTGATGCAAAGCGCTTATCCACAAGGCTACGGCATGACCGCGCTGATCGGGCTGGACCAACCCACGGTCGAAAGCCTGATCGCACGCATTCACAGCGTTGAGACGCCGGTCTATCTGGCCAACATCAACGCTGATACCCAGTTCGTTATTGCTGGCCGAGACGAAGCCATGACGGCCGTCGCTGCGCTCGCAAAAGAGCAGGGCGCTGCGGCGGCCAAGCGGCTGGCGGTCAGCGTACCGTCCCATTGCGAACTGCTGGCCGAACCGGCACGCGCCCTTGCCGATGCATTCGCCCGAGTTTCCGTGAAAGCGCCGACGCTGAAATACCTCAGCGGCAGCACCGCGCGGCCGGTGCTCAGCGCCGACAAGGTCCGCGACGATCTGGCGTTCAACATGTGCCGGGTGATCGACTGGCGCAGCACGGTGCAAACCGCCTACGAGCGAGGTGCGCGGCTGCACATCGAACTGCCGCCGGGCACCGTGCTGACAGGCCTGGCGCGTCGCGTTTTCGAACAAGGATCGGTCGTCGCCTTTCAGGGCGCCCGGCTGGACACGCTCAGCGCGCTGTCGCGAGAGGAGGAACGCCGCCACTCATAAACCGACTGCTGCTTTCGAAGGAACACAAAAACAACAACTTCGACGATGCAATTTGAGGATAAGAACAATGGTGATTTATGGCGTGGCGTTACTCGCAATCTGCACCCTCGCAGGGGTGATTCTCGGTGATCTGCTCGGCGTGCTGCTGGGCGTGAAATCCAACGTAGGCGGCGTCGGGATCGCAATGATCCTGCTGATCTGCGCGCGGCTGTTCATGCAAAAGCGCGGCGGCATGAGCGAAGGCTGCGAAATGGGCGTCGGCTTCTGGGGCGCCATGTACATCCCGGTCGTCGTGGCCATGGCCGCTCAGCAAAACGTCGTCACGGCGCTCAAGGGCGGGCCGATCGCGGTCATCGCGGCGGTGGTGTCGGTGGTGGTCTGCGGCTGCACGATTGCGGTCATCAGTCGCATCAACAAGGGCGAGCCACTGCCCAAAGAGGATGAACTGGCGAACCCGCTTCCGGTGATCGCGCCGACTGTTTCGCCAGCAGGAGGCCGCTGATATGTGGGAGCTCATTCAGAAAGACCTGATCAGTCAGGGCCTGGTCACCGCGTTTGCGGTCGTAGGCGTGGTGATGTGGATTTCGGTGGTGCTGTCCAAGCGCCTGACGTTCGGACGCATTCATGGTTCGGCCATTGCGATCGTCATCGGCCTGGTGCTGGCGTGGGTCGGCGGCACGATGACCGGCGGGCAGAAAGGGCTGGCGGATCTGGCGTTGTTTTCCGGGATCGGCTTGATGGGCGGGTCGATGTTGCGTGATTTCGCGATCGTGGCCACGGCTTTCGAAGTGCAGGCCACCGAAGCGAAAAAGGCCGGATGGGTCGGCGCGTTTTCGCTGCTGCTCGGCACGATGCTGCCGTTCATCGTCGGTTGCTGCGTAGCATATGCCTTCGGCTATCGCGACGCCGTGAGCATCACCACCATCGGCGCGGGTGCAGTGACTTACATCGTCGGGCCGGTCACCGGTGCGGCGTTGGGCGCGACCTCGGACGTTATGGCGCTGTCGATCGCGACCGGTCTGATCAAAGCCATTCTGGTGATGGTCGGCACCCCGATGGCCGCGCGCTGGATGGGGCTGGATAACCCGCGTTCCGCGATGGTCTTCGGCGGCCTGGCCGGCACCGTGAGCGGCGTGACGGCAGGACTGGCGGCAACGGATCGGCGGCTGGTGCCTTACGGCGCGCTGACCGCGACATTCCACACCGGGCTGGGTTGTCTGCTGGGGCCGTCGCTGCTGTACTTCATCGTGCGCGGGATTCTGGGCTGAGGCTTTTTTTGCGCGGGCGCGTCGGCTCAGGCCTGGGCCAGCCGGTTCGAGTACATCCGGCACTCCGCCAGCAACGCCAAGAGGTTCGGGTCGCGTTCCCGGGCTTTGAGGAAGACCAGTCCGATGTGCTGCTGCATGCGGTATCGCGCTTGCAGGGGCACCAGGCGGACGCGGTTTTCGTAGACGGCGGCGATTCGCCCCGGCAGCAATGCGTAACCCACACCCGAGCTGACCATGCTCAACAGCGTGAAGATGTCGTTGACCTGCATGGCGACCTTCGGTTCGAACCCGGCCTGCTCAAATACTCGCGCGCCATCCCGATGGGTGGCGAAACCCTGGGTCAGGGTAATGAAGGTCGCCTCCCGAAGGTCGCTCAGGTCCACCTCGCTCTGTAGCGCGAAGGGTGAGTCAGCCGGCGTGGCGAGAAAAATATCGTCGGAGAACAGCGGCAGTTGCTCACAATCCGGATCGCTCACGCTCTCGTTGAGCGACACCAGAATCGCGTCCACTTCCATGTTCTTCAGCTTGTAGAAGAGGTCGATGTTCGAGCCCAGAATCAGGTCGATGTTGAGTTCGCTGCGACGGATTTTCAGGCCCATGATCAGCTGCGGCACGGTCTTGACCGTCAGTGAATACAGCGCGCCCAGTTTGAAACGCGCCGCCGAAAACCCCGCTGCCTGACGCGTTTGTTCAATGGTGACGAGCACGTCCTGCACCAGCTTCTGCGCGCGCTCTTCCAGCACATAAGCGCCTTCGAGGGGCGTGAGGTTGCGACCTTCGTGCTTGAACAGCGGGCACCGCAACGCGCTTTCCAGCGAGTGAATCGCCCGATGCACACTGACCGTGCTCGTCTGCAGCTCCGCTGCCGCGCGCGCCAGATTGCCGGTGCGCATGAACGCCAGAAAGATTTCCAGCTTCTTGAGGGTGAGCTCTTCGTCGATCTGCATCGTGTGGGCCCGCGCCGGGTTCTTGTTTTGAGAGCGCCCGATTGTGCCGAAGAGATCGGTTGCTGACTGCATTAAATTCTCGATAACACGACACAATGCGTTGTCATTGGGGTTCAGAAGCAGGACGCTTGGCGTGTGTCATGCAATTGAGAGGTAGTTTGCGGATGTACTACGGAGAAAAATTCAACGCCTGGACCCACTTGGTGGGGGCGATTCTGGCGACGATCGGCGCGGTGTGGATGCTGGTTGTTGCGACGATGTCCGGGGATATCTGGAAGATCATCAGCGTCGCGGTCTACGGCGTGGCGCTGGTAATGCTGTACAGCGCGTCGACGGTCTATCACAGCGTTCGCGGCCGGGCCAAAGTGATCATGCAAAAGGTTGATCACTTTTCGATCTATCTGCTCATCGCCGGCAGCTACACGCCGTTTTGTCTGGTGACGCTGCACGGGACGTGGGGCTGGATGTTGTTCGGTATCGTCTGGACGCTGGCGATCATCGGCATACTCCAGGAAATCAAACCCCGCTCCGAAGCGCGGGTGATGTCCATCGTCATTTACGCGGTCATGGGCTGGATTGTGCTGGTCGCGGTCAATCCGCTGATCGCCGCGCTGGGCATGACCGGATTCATCTGGCTGGCGCTGGGTGGCGTGTTCTACACCGTGGGGATCATTTTCTTCGCGTTCGACACCAAGGTCCGACACTTTCATGGGGTCTGGCACCTGTTTGTGATTGCCGGGAGCCTGCTGCACTTTGTCGCGATTTCGCGTTATGTTTTGTGAGTTGAGAGCGATACATCGCGGCAACGTCAGCTCTTGCCAAGCGTGACGACACCACAAATGCAAATGCCAACAAATGAAATGTGGGAGTGAGCTTGCTCGCGAAGAGGCCGGTACATCCGCTGAATTTTTTAGCGGTTGGAATGATGTCTTCGCGAGCAAGCTCACTCCTACACGGACCATCCTTGCTGCGCGACCGGCAATTCCCGACGCGCACCCAGCCATCCATGCGCCGCTTCGGTGCATGGCATCCTTCAAATCACTGATCATTTTCTGTACACCCCACAGCCTTGCCCGCTTTCCCACCTGCACCAATGCGGATAACTTTCGCACCCGATTGAAGCATTTAATTCATTTATTTTATTTGTTGAATTATTTGATTCGTCATCCTAGTCTGATCCTCGAAACGCCCCCTCTTGTGGTAAGGCGGCCTTCTTGAACTGACTGATCAATCGGGGAGCAAGACATGAATGTGAAAGTACTCTTGAGCATGGCCGTGGCAACCGCCTTTTCCGCATCCACCTGGGCCGCAGACTGGACCGTCGGCGCCAACGTGGGCAACGTGCCGTGGGAGTTTCAGGACGCGAAAGGCGAGATTGTCGGTTTCGAAGTCGATGTGGTGAAGGAAGTCGCCAAACGCGCCGGCAAGACCGTGGAATTCGTCAACATCCCGTTCAACGGCCTGTTCAGCGCCGTGCAGTCCAAGCGCGCTGACATCGCCATCTCCTCGATCACCATCACCCCCAAGCGCCTTGAGTCCGTCGGCTTCGCCCAGCCGTATTACGACAGCGACCAATCCCTGTCCGTGCTCGCCAAATCCGGCATCAACGGCCTGAAAGACATGGACGGCAAGGTGGTCGGCGTCGACACCGGCTCCACCGGCGACATGTGGGTCAACGCCCATCAGGCCGAATACAAGTTCAAGGAAGTCTCACGCTATGAAGGGCTGTCGCCTGCAATGCTCGACCTCGCGTCCGGCCGTATGGACGGCTACATCAGCGATATCCCGGCGGTCCTGTACTACATCAAGGACAAGCCGCAGTACAAAGTCGTCGCGAAAATTCCTACCGGTGAGAAGTACTCGTTGATGCACGCCAAGGGCTGGGCCTCAGCCGGTCAGGTCAACGACATCATCTCCACGATGAAGAAAGAAGGCGTGATCGCCGACTTGCACAAGAAGTGGTTCGGTGCCGACGCTGATCCGGAGTCCAGCACCGTCAAAGTGGTCGACGTACTCAAGTAACCCCTGACCGCTCACGCCCGCGTCCGTCACTGCTCGCCACCAAGGAATCGCAATGGAGTTGTTAGAAACGTTCTTCAACTGGAGCGTGTTCGTCGATGCGCTGCCACTGATGCTCCGCGGCCTGGGCGTGACGGTGATGCTCGGTGTGGTCAGCATCATTCTCGGCCTGGTGGGCGGGCTGGTGCTGGCGATGCTGCGGTTGTACGGGTACGCGCCGGTGCGGTTTCTGGCGCGGGTGTACATCGACGTGCTGCGCTCGATTCCATTGCTGGTGCTGCTGGTGCTGATCTATTACGCGCTGCCGTTCGTGGGCATTCGCCTGTCGTCCTTTGCGGCAGCGACTGCGGCGCTGTCGCTGGTGTCCTGCGCGTATTCGGCGGAGATCTTCCGCTCCGGCATCGAAGCCATTCCGCGCGGGCAGTTCGAAGCCTCGGCGTCCCAAGGCATGAGTTTTTTCAACACCATGCGCGACATCATCCTGCCCCAGGCCATGCGCATCGTCATGCCGCCAATGACCAGCAACTGCATCAACGTCATGAAGGACACCGCGCTGGCGTCCGTCGTGGCGATGCCCGATCTTCTGAAACAAGCCACTCAAGCCCAGGCGCTGGCGGCCAACCCGACACCGCTGGTGGGCGCGGCGGTGATGTACCTGTTGCTGCTTCTGCCGCTGGTGCAATTGGTGAGCTGGATCGAGCGGCGTAATGGCGCCGGGAGGAAGAGTTCATGAGCACCGTCATCGAAATGGAAGGCGTGGCCAAATTCTACGGGCCATTCCAGGCCCTGACCGACATCAACCTGACGGTCGATCAAGGCGAAGTGGTGGTCATCCTCGGGCCATCGGGCTCCGGGAAATCGACACTGATCCGCTGCATCAACTTGCTGGAGGAGTATCAGCAGGGCGACATACGCGTCGGCAGCCAGCGCGTTGAAACAGGCCCAAAATTGGCGGGCATCCGCTGCGAAGTCGGCATGGTCTTCCAGAATTTCAATCTGTACCCGCACCTCACCGTGCTCGCCAATGTGGCGCTGGCGCCGGTGCGGGTGCGTGGCATGTCTCGCCGTGACGCCAACGAACGCGCGCGCCTGTTGCTGGAGAAAGTCGGCATGGGCGCCCACGCGGCGAAATACCCGAGCCAGTTGTCCGGCGGCCAGCAGCAGCGCGTGGCCATTGCCCGGACCATGGCAATGGAACCCCGGGTGATCCTGTTCGACGAGCCCACATCGGCACTTGACCCGGAGATGGTCGGCGAAGTGCTGGACGTCATGCAGAACCTCGCCCGCTCGGGCGTGACCATGGTCGTCGTGACCCACGAAATGGGCTTTGCGCGCAAGGTCGCCGACCGGGTGATCTTCATGGAGAACGGCCGAATCATCGAACAGAACAACCCGCACGATTTCTTCACGGCCCCGCAAGAGCCGAGAACTCGCGCGTTTTTGCAGGCCATCCTGCATCACTGATCAGACTCTGGAGCTCATCCCTTGAATGCCTTGGACATCGATTACGTACGCAGCCAGTTTCCTGCGCTCGGCAGCGGTTACGCCTACCTGGACAATGCCGGCGGATCGGCCGTGCTCAAGCCGGTCGCCGAGCGCATCACCGATTACTTGCTCAACAGCGCCGTGCAACTGGGCGCCTCCTATAGCGAGTCGGTGGACGCTGGCGCGCGGGTCATGCAGGCGCGGGAATCGGTCGCGCAACTGATCAACGCGCGCTACCCGGAAGAGTGCGTGATGGGCGGCTCGACCACCCATTTGCTGCAAATCCTTTGCCGCGCCATCGCGCCGTCGATCAATCCCGGCGACGAAATCATCGTCACCAACTGCGACCACGAAGCCAATATCGGGCCGTGGGTGCGGCTGTGCGAAGAGCGCGGGGCGACGTTGCGCGTCTGGGCGGTCAATGCGCAGAGCATGGACCTGGAATTGGCTGATCTGGACGCGCTGCTCAGCGACAAAACCCGCTACCTGGCCATGACCCATGCGTCGAACATCCTCGGCAGCGTCAACCCGGTCGCCGAGGTTGCGCGCCGGGTGCACGCGGTGGGCGGCAAGGTGTGCGTCGATGCCGTGGCCTACGCGCCCCATCGGCTGGTCGACGTGCAAGCCAGCGGTGCCGATTATTACGTCTTCAGCTTCTACAAGACCTTCGGCCCACACTTTGCTGTGCTGTGGGGCAAGCGGGAAGCATTGCTGGAACTGCCGAGCCTGAACCACTTTTTCATCGGCCAGGAGGTCATTCCCTACAAGCTGCAGCCCGGCAACTTGAACTACGAGCTGTCCTACGGCTGCATCGGCATCAGCGATTACCTGATCGACGTCGGCCAACGGCTCGGCGCCAGTGGCAGCGAACGCCAGTTGATGCAGGCCGCATTCGATGCCTTTGAAGTGCAGGAAGACCTGCTGGCCGAAACACTGCTGGCGTTTCTGCGGGAGACACCGGGTGTACGAATCATCGGAAAATCCCGTGTGACCGACGGTGATCGCGTGCCGACCATCAGCTTCGTGGTGGAGGGTATTCAGTCGGAAGCCATCGTGCGCCGCGTGGACAACCACCGCATGGGCATCCGCTTTGGTGACTTCTATGCTCGCCGCCTGATCGAACAGTTGGGGCTGACCCCATACGGCGGCGTGGTTCGTGTGTCGATTGCGCACTACAACAGCATCGATGAGCTGAATCGTCTGGTGGAGCACCTTGCCCAGGCGATCACAGAGCTGCGTCCATCCTGACTTTTATCGAGCCTTTTTATGCCTGTACCCCAAACCCTGGCCGAGCTGCGTGCCGCCATCGTCGAACATCAGGAACGCCTGACCGCGCGGCAGCGTGATGCGGCGCATTACCTGAACGAGCACCCCCACGACGTGGCACTGAACACGGTCGCGGCGCTGGCGAAGATCTCCGGCATTCCGTCGTCAGCGTTCATTCGGCTGGCCCAGGCGCTGGGCTTCGGCGGGTTCAGCGACCTGCAGCGCTTGTTCAAGCAGCCGTTGCAACAGGCGGGGCAGGGCAGTTTCAAAGAGCGCATACGGCACTATCGCGGCGAGCAATTGCTCGACGATCCCACCGATGTGGGCGCCATGCTCTCGGCGTTCAGTCGCGCGAATATCGTTTCGCTGGAGCACCTGGCCGAAGGCGAGCAAGTCGAGGCCATCGAGCGCGCCATCGAGCTGTTGGAACAGGCGCGAACCACCTTCGTGGTCGGCATGCGTCGCTCGTTTCCCATGGCGTCCTACCTGAGTTACGCCCTCAGCCGTGTGGGTCGTCGTGCCGTACACATCAGCGGTCTGGGCGGCAGCCTGCGCGAACAGGTCGGCGCACTGCACGGCGATGACGTGCTGGTGGCGGTGAGTTTTCCGCCGTACGCGCAGGAAACCATCGACGCCTGCCAGCAAGCGGTCGCTGCGGGGACGCCCATCGTGGCGATTACTGACAGCCTTCTCAGCCCCATCGGACAAACCGCGTCGGTGATGATCGAGGTCAACGACGCCGAGCTGCTGGGCTTTCGCTCGCTCACCGCCGCGTTCTGCATTGCGCAGACCCTGGCCATGGGTCTGGCCTTTCGCACCGGTCAGACCCTTGATGGTCCGGACCACGATGCACTGAAAACCATCGACTGCTGAGCCTTGGCTTGGCGGTCGGCCGACTGTTCGAACGTTGCAGGAGTAGGCTTTTATGGCGTCACCCATTCGAGATCTGGTCGGCTACGGCCGGCAGCGCCCCCAAGGCACTTGGCCCAATGGCGCGCGGCTGGCCGTCAACTTTGTCATCAATTACGAAGAAGGCTCGGAGCGCTCCCTGGCCATGGGCGATCCAGACCAGGAGAGCATGACCGAGTGGGGCAGCTATCAGTTTCCCGACGGCGTGCGCAATCTGGCGATGGAGTCGATGTACGAGTACGGCGCCCGCGTTGGCATCTGGCGGATCCTCGACATCCTGCAACAGGCCAACGTCCCGGCGACCTTTCATGCCTGCGCGGTGGCTTTCGAGCAGAACCCGGATGTGGCCAAGGCCGCCGTCGAATTGGGTCATGAAATCTGCAGCCACGGTTACCGCTGGGAAGAAGTGTTCCGCCTGACCGAGGCCGAGGAGCGCGAGCACATTCGTCTGGCGATCGAGTCGTTCGAGCGCACCTGCGGCAAGCGCCCGGTGGGCTGGTATTGCCGCTACGGCGCCAGCGTTCATACGCGTCGGCTGGTGGCGGAAGAGGGCGGGTTCCTTTACGACTCCGACGCCTACAACGATGACGTTCCGTATTTCGTCGACGTCGAGGGCAAGCAACATCTGGTGGTGCCGTACACCAGCGACGTCAACGACTTCCGGTACTGGAACTCCCCGGGCCTGTCCCAGGCGTCCGATTTCCTCGAGTACATGAAGGAAAGCTTCGACGTGCTGTACGAAGAGTCCGCCGACGGCTTGCGAATGATGTCCATCGGGCTGCACCCGCGCATGGTCGGACGTCCGGGGCGGGTTCGTGCGATCAAGCATTTCATCGAGTACGCCCAGGCCCGCGAAGGCGTCTGGTTCACCACCCGCGAAGAGATCGCCAAGGCCTGGCTGACCCGCGCCTGACGGAGTGAACGACATGCAGGCTTTTGATTTGATCATCCGCAACGCCAATGTGGTGACGGCGGCGGACGGTTTCCTGTGCGACATCGGTGTGCGCGACGGCAGAATAGCCGCGCTGGGCCTTGGCCTGCAAGGTGCCGCAGAGGAAGTCGATGCGCGAGGGCGAACCGTGACGCCGGGCGGGATCGACAGCCATGTGCATCTGGATCAGCCGACCGGCGATGGCTCGGTCATGGCCGATGACTTCGAAAGCGGCAGCCGTTCAGCCGCGTGTGGCGGGACGACAACAGTGATTCCCTTTGCCTGCCAGCAGAAGGGCCAGACCCTGAGGGCGGCAGTGGAGGATTACCATCGGCGCGCTGATGGTCGGGCGCTGATCGATTACGCGTTTCACCTCATCGTCACCGATCCTACCGAGGACGTGCTGCGCCGCGAGCTGCCCGAGCTGATTGCCGAGGGCTACACCTCATTCAAGATCTACATGACCTATGACGCGCTGAAGCTCAACGACCGGCAGATTCTGGAAACCCTGTCGGTGGCGCGGGCCGAAGGCGCGATGGTGATGCTCCACGCTGAAAACAGCGACTGCATCGCCTGGCTGACCGAGCTCCTGCTTGCCGCCGGTCTCAGCGCGCCGCGTTACCACGCCAGCTCTCGTCCCATGTTGGTGGAGCGTGAGGCCACGCACCGGGCCATTGCGCTGGCCGAGCTGGTGGATGTGCCGATTCTCATCGTGCATGTGTCCGGACGCGAGGCCATTGAGCAGATCCGCTGGGCGCAGAGCCACGGGCTGAAGGTCTACGGCGAAACCTGCCCGCAATATCTGTTTTTGACCGCGGATGCGCTGGGTTGCGATGACAGCTTCGAAGGCGCGAAATGCATCTGCAGTCCGCCGCCGAGAGACGCCGGCAATCAGCAAGTGGTTTGGGACGGCCTGCAGAATGGCTCGTTTGAAGTGTTCTCGTCGGATCACGCGCCGTTTCGCTACGGCGGCCCGGACGGCAAACGTGCCCACGGCGAGGCGGCGCCGTTTTCCGAAGTGGCCAATGGCATTCCGGGCGTCGAGACGCGCATGGCGCTGCTCTGGTCGGAAGGCGTGCGCAAGGGGCGAATCAGCCCGCAGGCATTTGTCGCGCTGACGGCCACCAATGCGGCGCGGCTGTACGGCTTGTATCCGCGCAAAGGCAGCATCGCTATCGGGTCGGACGCGGATCTGGTGATCTGGGATGAGGACCTGGACATAGAGCTGACCAACGAGATGCTGCACCACAATGTCGATTACACCCCGTACGAGGGGATGCGCTTGAGTGCATGGCCGGCGATGACCTTCGCCAGAGGGGAACGGGTATGGGACGGCAGTCCGTTGGGTGAGCCGGGGCGCGGAGAATTTCTGCCCTGCGCCCGGCCGGAACCTGCGAAAGCGCGGCGACGGGCGTCGGAATTGCCTGAGTGAACACCATGGCAAAGGCGCCGCAATGACGGCTGACTCACACCATTCCTGTTGGAGCCGAGCTTGCTCGCGAAGAGGCACGAACATCCGCTAAATCTCTGGCGGATGTACCCGACCCCTGTAGGACTGGCTTCAGCCGGGAAGGCCGGTGTACGCACCGTCAATCTCGTGGCTTAACGCCTGACGCTTTCCCGGCTGAAGCCGGTCCTACAAATCCCCCCACAACTGTTGCGCGATGCTCAGCGCCACCACTGGCGCGGTTTCGGTGCGCAGCACGCGGGGGCCGAGGCGGGCGGCGTGGAAACCGGCGTCCTGCGCCTGAGCCACTTCGGCGTCGTTCAGCCCGCCTTCCGGACCAATCAGAAACGCCAGACTGCCGGGCTTTTCATGGCTGGTCAGGGGTGCGGCCACTGGGTGCAGCACCAGCTTCAAATCCGCTTCTGTCTGCTTGAGCCAGTCGGCCAGGGTCACGGGCGCATGGATCACCGGCACCACTGAGCGCCCGCACTGTTCACAGGCACTGATTGCGATCTGCTGCCAGTGTGCCTGACGCTTTTCCGCACGCTCGTCTTTCAAACGCACTTCGCACCGCTCGCTGATGATCGGGGTAATTTGCGTCACGCCCAGCTCGGTGGCTTTCTGAATCGCCCAATCCATCCGCTCACCCCGAGAGAGACCCTGCCCGAGATGGATCTGCAAGGGAGACTCCGGCTGACCGGCAAAGCTTTCGTTTACCTGCACCCGGACCTGCTTTTTGCCGACTTCCGCCAGCGTGGCGCGAAACTCATGGCCCGAACCATCGAACAGCTGCACCGCGTCGCCTTCGGACATGCGCAACACGCGGCTGATGTAATGGGCCTGGGCCTCTGGCAGTTCGTGCTCCCCGACGCTGAGGGTGGCATCGACGAAAAAGCGGGACAGTCTCATGGTTGTGTCTCTAAAGATTGTGTTGAATGCAGCGCCTGGAGAATGTGTGTAACGGCCTGCTAGCCCGGATCACGAAAATCCGGATGGAAGTTCTCTCTCACCGCCACCGTGACGCTGCTGCGCGTCGCGATGTCGATCCCTTCGGTCGCCACGTCGGCCAGGAAGTCGATCTGCTCCGGCGTGATCACGTAGGGCGGCAGGAAGTACACCACGCTGCCCAGCGGACGCAGCAGCGCGCCTCGGGTCAGCGCGTGCTCGAACACCTTCAGCCCACGCCGTTCCTGCCATGGATACGGCGTTTTGCTGGCCTTTTCCTGCACCATCTCGATGGCAATCGCCATCCCGGTCTGCCGCACTTCAGCGACGTTAGGGTGATCGACCAGATGCGCCGTCGCGGTCTTCATGCGCTGGGCCAGCGCCTTGTTGTTTTCGATGACGTTGTCCTGCTCGAAAATATCCAGCGTCGCCAACGCCGCCGCGCACGCCAAGGGGTTGCCGGTGTAACTGTGGGAGTGCAGAAACGCGCGAAGGGTGGGGTAGTCGTCGTAAAAGGCGTCGTACACGTCATCGGTGGTGATGCAGGCCGCCAGCGGCAGATAACCGCCGGTCAGCGCCTTGGACAGGCACAGGAAATCCGGGCGGATGCCGGCTTGTTCGCAGGCAAACATGGTCCCGGTACGACCGAAGCCCACGGCGATCTCGTCATGAATCAGGTGCACGCCATACCGGTCGCAGGCCTCGCGCAGCAGTTTGAGGTAGATCGGGTCGTACATGCGCATGCCGCCTGCGCCTTGAATCAGCGGCTCGATGATCACCGCCGCGACGCTGTCGTGATGCTCGGCGAGTGTCTGCTCCATCACCGCGAACATCGTGCGGGTGTGCTCTTCCCAGCTCACGCCTTCAGGCCGGTGATAGCAGTCGGGGCTCGGCACCTTGATGGTGTCCATCAGCAGCGCTTTGTAGGTTTCGGTGAACAGTGGCACGTCACCGACTGCCATCGCTGCCATGGTCTCGCCGTGGTAGCTGTTGGTCAGAGTGACGAAGCGTTTTTTGTCCGGCTTGCCGCGATTGAGCCAGTAATGAAAGCTCATCTTCAGCGCGACTTCGATGCAGGACGAACCGTTGTCGGCGTAGAAGCAGCGCGTCAGCCCTTCGGGCGTCATCGCCACCAGGCGCTCGGACAGCTCGATGACCGGCTGATGGCTGAAGCCCGCCAGAATCACATGCTCCAGCTGATCGACCTGATCCTTGATGCGCTGATTGATACGCGGGTTGGCGTGGCCGAATACGTTGACCCACCAGGAGCTGACCGCGTCTAAGTATCGCTTGCCTTCGAAGTCCTCCAGCCAGACCCCTTCGCCGCGCTTGATCGGAATCAGCGGCAGTTTTTCGTGGTCTTTCATCTGGGTGCAGGGGTGCCAAAGGACCTTCAGGTCGCGCTGCATCCACTGGTCGTTAAGGCCCATTACTCTTCTCCACATAGCGGCTCGCATGGCGCGAGGGCAAACAATCGCGCAAGCCTATGCAATGCATGCCAGCGGGACAACCTTTAGCGCGTTGTTTAAATCGCTCCGGTTACCACTTTCAAGCCTGACGGACATTGCTGGCGGGCGTTTCGCGGCTCGCGTATCCTTCGCGCTCTTCGAAAAATCGGACAACAAAATCCGACAATTCCCCCCCGTTTTTCTCCGGAGTTCGCTGAATGCTTTCTGGTTGGCTGCGCGCCTGTGCGTTGGTGATGGTTGGGATGGTCAGCGCTTCAGCGCTTGCCGTGGATAAGCCGCATACGGTGATCGTCGTCGGCGGCGGTCTGGCGGGACTCACGACGGCTTACGAGCTGCAGAGCAAAGGCTGGCAAGTCACCTTGCTGGAAGCCAAACCCAACGTTGGCGGCCGCTCCGGTCTGGCCGGCAGCGAATGGATTGGCAACGCCAAGGCCCAGCCGGTGCTCAATCAGTACATTGATCGCTTCAAGATCAAGGCGGTGCCCGCGCCGGAGTTCGTGCGGACCCCGAGCTACCTGATCGAAGGCGAATACTTCACCGGCGCCGACCTGGCGACCAAACAGCCAGCGACCGCTGAAGCCATCAAGCGCTACGAAGCGGCGGTGGATGACCTGGCCCGCTCGATCACTGACCCGGACAACCCGGCAGCCAACAGCACGTTGTTTGCACTGGACCAGATCACCGTTGCCAACTGGCTGGACCGTCTGAGCCTGCCACCGACCGCGCGCCAGCTGATCAACCAGCAGATTCGTACGCGCTACGACGAACCTTCGCGTCTGTCGCTGCTGTATCTCGCACAACAAACGCGGGTCAATCGCAACGTCGACGACCGCGACCGTCGCGCCGCTCGCCTGCCGGGTGGCAGCGCGGTGCTGGCCGAGGAATTCGTCAAACAGCTGAAAGTCATCAAGACCAATTCGCCGGTATCGGCCATCAACCAGGATAAGGACGGCGTGACCGTCAAGGTCGGCTCGCTGGGTTACGAAGCCGAATATGTGGTGTTGGCCGTGCCGTTGCGCGCACTGAGCAAGATCCAGATGAC
This sequence comes from Pseudomonas graminis, assembly GCF_013201545.1. Lineage (NCBI taxonomy): Bacteria > Pseudomonadati > Pseudomonadota > Gammaproteobacteria > Pseudomonadales > Pseudomonadaceae > Pseudomonas > Pseudomonas graminis. The sequence goes on along the minus strand of NZ_CP053746.1, from coordinate 1,334,015 downwards.
CCCGGCCCTGGACGCCCAGCGTCTGGGCGCGATCAAGAGCACCAACTACGGCTGGCATGACCAGATCATGCTCAAGTTCAAGACCCCGGTCTGGGACAGCAAGGCGCGCATGTCCGGCGAGATCTATAGCAACACCGGCCTCGGCATGCTGTGGGTCGAGCCTGCGCTGAAGGGCGGCGCCAATGTCGTGATCAACCTGTCCGGCGACAACGCCCGCATCATGCAGGCGTTCGGCGACAAGCAACTGGTGGATCAAGTGCTGATCCGCATGCAGGCGTTCTACCCACAGGCCCGCGGCGCGTTCACCGGTTATGAGCTGCGTCGCTCCAGCATCGACCCGTCCAGCGGCGGCGCGTACCTGGCGTTCGGCCCTGGCCAGATCAGCAAATACTGGCGCTTGTGGGAACGACCACTGCAGCGCGTAGCCTTCGCCGGCGAACATACTGACACTTTGTACCCGGGCACCCTGGAAGGCGCATTGCGTTCGGGTCAGCGCGCGGCCGCTCAGGTGCAGGGTCTATCTGAAGGCAAGTCGTACGAACCGGTCAAAGCGCCGCCTCCGAAGGCCCCTGAACCGGCCAAGGAAAGCAGCGGCGGTATTGGCGGCTTCTTCTCGAACCTGTTCGGCGGTTCCAAGCCTGAGCCAAAACCGGCCGAGAAAGCGCCAGCACCTGCTCCGGCCCCGGCTCCAGCGCCTGCCCCGGTAACGCCGCCGCCAGCTCCAGTGGTTGAACCGGCCAAGCCTGCGGTCGTGGAGCCTGCTAAAAAGGCACCGGCCAAGAAAGAACCGGCGAAGAAGGACCCCGTCAAAAAGGCCCCCGCCAAACCGGCAGCCACTCACAAAGCCCCTGCCAAAACCGACGCTGCGAAAAAAGCGCCGGCCAAGGCCACGGGTGACAAGGCGGCACCGGCCACTCCGGCGGCTCCGGCAGCACCCGCGACCGACAGCAAAAACTGATCGGTAACGGCTGAAAACAAAGGCGCGGCTTGATACCGCGCCTTTTTTACGCCTGGATGAACCGTAACGCTGGCTTAATCTCCTTCGTACGAAAATATGTCAGAAGATTTCAATCGGATTTTCTGATTCTTCAAAGCAACATTTTGCGCTTTCTTTCGATAGGTAAAGCGCTAGTCTCTCCCTCGGCCCTTACAGGATATTCAGCATGCAGCTACGCAACTCTTCTTCTCGCTATGGCTGGGTCAGCATTGTTTTGCATTGGGGTGTCGCGCTGACGGTGTTAGGCATGTTTGCGCTAGGGTTGTGGATGGTGGGGCTGGGCTATTACGACACGTGGCGCAAGGCTGGCCCTGACCTGCACAAGAGCATCGGCATCACGCTGTTCCTGTTCATGCTGATCCGGGTGATCTGGCGTTTCCTCAGCCCGCCGCCAGCAGCGCCTGCTACCCACAGCCGGTTTGTGAAGACGGCTGCGAAACTGGGGCACGCGTTTCTGTACCTGGACCTGTTTCTGGTGATGTTCGCCGGTTACCTGATTTCCACCGCAGACGGTGTCGGGATTTCGGTGTTTGGATTGTTCGAAGTGCCTGCATTGATCAGCGGACTGCCCGACCAGGCAGACGTGGCGGGCACCGTTCACTTGTACCTGGCCTGGACCCTGGTGATTTTCGCTGGACTCCACGGGCTGGCCGCTTTGAAGCATCACTTCGTTGATCGTGATGCCACGCTTGTACGTATGCTTGGCCGTAAGGCCTGATACTCAATTCAACTGGAAAGGAAGAAGACGTATGTTGAAAAAGACACTTGCTGCACTGGCCCTTGGTACCGCGCTGCTGACAGCGGGTCAGGCAATGGCCGCTGATTACACGATCGACAAGGAAGGCCAGCACGCCTTCATCAACTTCAAGATCAGCCACTTGGGCTACAGCTTCATCTACGGCACGTTCAAGGACTGGACCGGCACATTCAGCTTCGACGCCGCCAAGCCTGAAGACAGCAAGATCAGCATCGACGTCAAGACCGCCAGCGTCTTCACCAACCACGCTGAACGTGACAAGCACATCAGCAGCAAGGACTTCCTCGACGTCGCAACTTATCCTGACGCCAAATTCGTCTCCACCAAGGTCAGCAACGTCGGCAAGAACGCCGATGGCAAAACCACGGCTGACGTGACTGGCGACCTGACCCTGCACGGCGTGACCAAGTCGGTTGTGGTCAAGACTACCTTCCTGGGTGAAGGCAAGGATCCATGGGGCGGCTACCGTGCCGGCTTCGAGGGCACCACCTCGATCAAGCGTTCTGATTTCGGCAAGATGATGGACCTGGGTCCACAGTCCGACACCATGGACCTGGACATCTCGTTCGAAGGCGTCAAAGCCAAGTAAGACCCGTTGTTGTAGTGATAAAGCGCCGACCTTTGGGTCGGCGTTTTTGTGCCTGGCGCTTTTTTTCAGCCAGGCTTCCCCTGCGATGGCAATGCGGCACTCCTGAGAATGTACTGCTCACCGCATCTGTGGGAGTGAGCTTGCTCGCGATTGCTATCTAGCAGGCAGCGCTTTGTATCTGCCCTACCGCTAATCGCGAGCAAGCTCACTCCTACAGGACTCATAAGCCGGCAGAAACAAAAACGCCCCGAATCAGTCGGGGCGTTTTATTTGCTACTGAACAACCGGCGCTGCTTAACCTTCGCGGTTGCGGGTCAGCAGGGCTGGTTTTTCACCGCGTGGGCGGCTTGGCAGCTGATCAAGTTGTTCAGCCGAAGGGAAACGATCGCCCTTGGACTCTTTGTGCATGATCTTCGGTGCAGGCTGACCGTCGCGAGGGCCGCGAACTGCTGGCTCCTGACGCGCTGGCTGGTCTTCGCGTGCCGGACGACGGGCACGTGGCGAGTCTTCACGGCGAGCCTGACCATCACGGCCGGAGCCGTTGCGAGGACCGCTGCGTTTGGCCGGAGCGCCGGCGGTATCGGTGCTGGCGGGAGCGCCAGTGGCCGAACCGCTGCCTGAACCACCGCGCGGACCGCTACGGCCTGGCGCCTGACCACGTGGTGCCGGTGCGGCCCCAGTGGCAGGAGCGCCCGGACGACGACCGCGGCTCTGGTTCTTGTTCTGGTACGGGCTGACGTAGTCGGCGCGGTTACCGAAGTTGTCCACTTCGTCATCGAGGAATTCGTCGGGTGCGCGATTCGCACCTGACGCCGCTGGCTGCGACTGACGTGATTCGCTCGACGCCGTGCCCTGACGCGGCTTTTGCGGGCGTGCCGGACGTGCCGGGCGCTCGCCCGAAGCTGCTGCAGCGGCCGGCTTTTCCTTGCCTTTGTCTTTGCCTTTGTCCTTGCGACCGCCACCACCGCCGCCGCCGTTCGGACCGTCGCCACGCGGGCCACGGGCATTGCGCGGGTTACGCACGTCCGGACGCTCGCGGACTTCCGGCTTCTCGGCTTCAACGGCCGTGATGTCGAAGCCCATCAGATCGCCGTCGGCAATCTTTTGCTTGGTCATGCGCTCGATGCTTTTCAGCAGCTTCTCTTCGTCCGGCGCAACCAGCGAGATCGCCTCGCCGCTACGGCCTGCGCGACCGGTACGACCGATGCGGTGCACGTAGTCTTCATCGACGTTAGGCAGCTCGAAGTTGACCACGTGTGGCAACTGGTCGATGTCCAGACCGCGGGCAGCGATGTCGGTCGCGACCATGATGCGGACGGTGCCAGCCTTGAAATCCGCCAACGCTTTGGTGCGCGCGTTCTGGCTCTTGTTGCCGTGGATAGCCACAGCGCTGAGACCATGCTTATCCAGGTACTCGGCCAGGCGGTTGGCGCCGTGCTTGGTACGGGTAAACACCAGCACTTGCTCCCACGCGCCTTGGGTGATCAAGTGCGCCAGCAGCGAGCGTTTGTGGTTGGCTGGCAGGCGGAAGACGCGCTGTTCGATGCGCTCGACCGTGGTGTTCGGCGGCGTGACTTCGATACGTTCCGGGTTGTGCAGCAGTTTGCCGGCCAGCGCGGTGATGTCCTGGGAGAACGTTGCCGAGAACAGCAGGTTCTGACGCTTGGACGGCAGGCGCGCGAGGACTTTCTTCACGTCGTGAACGAAGCCCATGTCGAGCATGCGGTCAGCTTCGTCGAGTACGAGGATCTCAACGTGGGACAGATCGACGCTGCCCTGACCGGCCAGATCGAGCAAACGACCCGGGCAGGCGACCAGTACGTCAACGCCGCGCGCCATGGCCTGGACCTGTGGGTTCATGCCGACACCGCCGAAGATGCAGGTACTGACGAACTTGAGGTTCTTGGCGTAGATCTTGAAGCTGTCGTGGACTTGAGCGGCCAGTTCACGGGTCGGGGTCAGGACCAGAACGCGGGGTTGGCGCGGGCCGTGACGCTGGGATTTGTCCGGATGACCGTTGGGAAACAACCGCTCCAGGATTGGGAGGGCGAAACCACCGGTTTTACCAGTACCTGTCTGGGCGGCGACCATCAGATCGCGGCCTTGCAACACGGCGGGAATGGCCCGCTGTTGCACTGGGGTAGGCTGGGTGTAGCCAGCAGCCTCGATGGCGCTGACTAAAGCCTCGGAGAGACCGAGGGAAGCAAAGGACATGAGTAATCCTGTCTTGAGTTGGGGCCATAGAGGCCCAAATAGGGATGATCTTCCAGGCGCAGACTAAAGGTTCTGCACGTAACGTGAATGCGCTCGACCCTGCTGCGGTCATCGCACACTCCTTGGAAGGTGCAATGGCGTCCGGTCCTGTGGAGGTCTGTAAGTTCAACTCGGGCAGGGGCGCAAAAAGTGCGCTGCTGACGTGTTCGAGAAGTCTTCTGTGAGACCGTGCACCCGGGCGCAAGCCTGGCGGGGACGCCGGAGTATAACAGAGCAATCACAACGCGCTGCTTTCCTGCTGCTCAACGGTTTTATCGACACTTTCCCCCGGTTCTGCAGGCAATGTCGTCAGTGTTTCGCCGGTGTACCGCTCCACCAGTTTCGCGTACGCGGGTTCGCGCTTGAAACGCTTGAGTTCTGCGCTGAAGCGCTGGGCCAGCAAGTCCATGCCGGCATTGCGGCGCAGCGCCAGGTACTGCCCCCGGTGATTGAGCACGGTCGGCAACTGACTGACCTGGCCTTCCAGCTTGAGTCGCTCGATCATCTGTCGGCCCAGCAGGCGATCGGTCACCATCAAATCGATGCGGCCGCGAATCAGTTTGCCGAAGTTCGCTTCATGGCTTGGCGCAGGCTCGCGGATGAACGCCGTCGAGCTGTCAAACGCCGGGCTGTATCGATAACCCGGAGAGACGCCGACGGTCAGCCCGTGCAGGTCTTCTACGCCATTGAAGGCATGCGGCCGGGCATTGGCCTGAAACAGCACCCAGTCGATGCTCGATAACGGTTCGTTTGGATACAAAAGATCAGGGCGTGCTTCGTCCTTGAAGATGTCGAGAACTCCGTCGGCCTCGCCGTCACTGAGCATCATCAGGCAGCGTTTCCACGGGAGAAACTGCCACTCGACGTCGATGCCCAGACGCTCGAAGACAACCGCCGTCGTGTCGTAATCCAGCCCGGAGGCATGGTTGTCGTCCACGATGACGTAAGGGGACCAGGGTTCGGTGACGATCCGCAGCTTTTCGCCCAGCGCGCTGAAGCTCAGGCAGGCGAGAAGAGCGGCAATGAATAGCGGGAGGATGGACGGCATGCGCGCGAGATTACGACGCGAGCTAACTAAATAGAAGCAATGATTCTCAACAAAAACAGAAGGCTCGGCTCAATGACGGGGCTGGCAGGCCTCGGGGTGACGAGGCCTGCCGGTGAAGCCAGCGCGGTTTCAATCCGTTTGGATAGAAACCGTTATCGTGCAGAGAGGTTGAGGTTGTTCCAGACCGCCAAACTGGGTTCGGCCTGATTCAGCGTGTAGAAATGCAAGCCGGGCGCACCACCGTGCAGCAGTCGTTCGCACATCTCGGTGATGACCTGCTCGCCAAACGCCTGAATGCTCGCCGTGTCGTCGCCGTACGCTTCCAGCTGCTTGCGAACCCAGCGCGGGATCTCCGCACCGCATGCGTCCGAAAAGCGCGCCAGTTTGCTGTAGTTGGTGATCGGCATGATGCCCGGCACAATCGGAATATCCACGCCCATCTTTCGTACGCGCTCGACGAAGTGGAAGTAGCTGTCAGCGTTGAAGAAGTACTGGGTGATCGCACTGTTGGCGCCGGCGTTGGCCTTGCGCACAAAGTTTTTCAGATCGTCTTCGAAGTTGCGCGCCTGTGGGTGCATCTCGGGGTAAGCCGCGACTTCGATGTGAAAGTGATCGCCGGTTTCTTCTCGGATGAAGCTCACCAGGTCATTGGCATAACGCAACTCACCGCTGGCCATGCCCATGCCTGAGGGCAGGTCACCGCGCAGGGCAACGATACGTTTGATGCCGGCTTGCTGGTACTGCGTCAGCAAGCTGCGCAGGTCAGCCTTGCTGTCACCGACACACGACAAGTGCGGAGCGGCCGGGACGTGCACTTCTTTTTCCAGCTGCAGCACGGTGTTGATCGTGCGATCGCGCGTGGAACCCCCGGCACCGTAAGTGCAGGAGAAAAATTCGGGGTTGTAGCTGGCCAGCGTACGCGCCGTGGCAAGCAGTTTTTCATGACCAGCGTCGGTCTTCGTCGGGAAGAACTCGAAACTGTAGCTACGGTCTTGGCTCATGGAGCGAGTCTCCAGCGGCAAGCTACAAGCCATAAGCTGCAAGAGTGGCGGTGCGCCGTATCCTGCAGCTCAAGGCTTGCCACCTGGTGCTGCTAAATGCTTGGACGATTTAAAGCCTGACGCGGCAAGTGCTCACAATGGTGATGCCTTTACTTGCCGCTTGAAGCTTGCCGCTTACTGCTTAGTAGCGATAAGCGTGCGGCTTGAACGGACCTTCGACGGTCACGCCGATATAGTCGGCCTGGGTCTTGGTCAGCTTGGTCACGACGCCGCCGAAGCCGCGTACCATTTCCAGGGCCACTTCTTCGTCCAGCTTCTTCGGCAACACTTCAACGGTCAGACGCTCGGCTTTCTGAGCAGGGCTCAGGTCAGCGTACTTTTGGTTGAACAGGAAGATCTGCGCCAGCACCTGGTTGGCGAACGAGCCGTCCATGATGCGGCTCGGGTGACCGGTTGCGTTGCCCAGGTTCACCAGACGGCCTTCGGCCAGCAGGATCAGGTAGTCGTCGTTCTGCGGGTCAAACTGGCCAGCGCCGGTGCGGTGGATCTTGTGCACTTGCGGCTTCACTTCTTCCCATGCCCAGTTCTTGCGCATGAAAGCCGTGTCGATTTCGTTGTCGAAGTGACCGATGTTGCAGACCACTGCGCGTTTTTTCAGCGCCTTGAGCATGTTGGCGTCGCAGACGTTGACGTTGCCGGTGGTGGTAACGATCAGGTCGATCTTGCCCAGCAGTGCTTTGTCGATGCTCGCTTCGGTGCCGTCGTTCTCGCCGTTGATGAAGGGCGAAACCAGTTCGAAACCGTCCATGCACGCTTGCATGGCGCAGATCGGGTCGACTTCGGTGACCTTGACGATCATGCCTTCCTGACGCAGCGACTGAGCCGAACCCTTGCCCACGTCACCGTAGCCGATGACCAGCGCTTGCTTGCCGGACAACAGGTGGTCGGTACCGCGCTTGATGGCGTCGTTCAGGCTGTGACGGCAGCCGTACTTGTTGTCGTTCTTGCTCTTGGTGACCGAGTCGTTGACGTTGATCGCAGGGATCTTCAGTTCGCCCTTGGCCAGCATGTCCAGCAGACGGTGAACGCCCGTGGTGGTCTCTTCGGTCACGCCGTGGACGCGGTCCAGGATGGCCGGGTATTTCTTGTGCAGCAGCTCGGTCAGGTCGCCGCCGTCGTCGAGGATCATGTTGGCGTCCCATGGCTGACCGTCCTTGAGGATGGTCTGCTCCAGGCACCACTCGTACTCGGCTTCGGTCTCGCCTTTCCAGGCGAAAACCGGAATGCCGGCAGCAGCGATGGCGGCAGCGGCCTGATCCTGAGTCGAGAAGATGTTGCAGGACGACCAGCGTACTTCGGCACCCAGGGCAACCAGGGTTTCGATCAGCACGGCAGTCTGAATGGTCATGTGGATGCAGCCGAGAATCTTCGCGCCCTTGAGCGGTTGTTCGCCAGCGTACTTGCGACGCAGGCCCATCAGGGCTGGCATTTCGGATTCGGCGATGATGGTTTCGCGACGGCCCCAGGCAGCCAGGGACATGTCGGCGACTTTGTAGTCGTTGAAATCGTTGGGCGTCAGTACAGCACTCATAAAGAGTCTCCATTCGTAGGGTGCGAATGGGCGCCGTTGTGCGTTTAAAGCTTGAGCGGCGAGAAGCCTGATCAAACAACGCCCTCTCCGAGCCTGACAGGTCTGACCTGCTGCAGCGCCCCTCGGACAGGTGGCGGGAAAACGGTCACAAGGTGTGATGACCGTTTTTTGAAGCGGTGGCGATTATCTTTCTTTGAGCTGCAAGTGGCAAGCTGCAAGCGGCAAGCGGTAAACAACAACGGACCTGCTTTTAACTTGCAGCTTCAGGCTTGAAGCTTGAAGCTGGGGCACATCCACCACCGTCTCCCAAACACCCCGGAGCCCCCATGAACTTCCACACCCGCAAATGGGTAAAACCCGAAGACCTCAACCCCAACGGCACGTTGTTCGGCGGCAGCCTGCTGCGCTGGATCGACGAAGAAGCGGCCATCTACGCCATTGTTCAGTTGGGCAATCAGCGCGTCGTGACCAAGTACATTTCCGAGATCAACTTTGTCAGCGCCTCGCGTCAGGGCGACATCATCGAACTGGGGATCACCGCCACCGAGTTTGGCCGCACCTCCATCACGCTGACCTGCCAGGTGCGCAACAAGATCACCCGCAAGAGCATTCTCACGGTCGAGAAAATGGTCTTCGTGAACCTGGGCGAAGACGGCCTGCCGGCGCCACACGGCAAGACCGAAATCACCTACGTGAAAGATCAGTTCAAGGAAGATGTGATCAACGAGTGATGGGGCAGAGGGTGAACGCAGGGGGCAGTTGTCTGTAGGAGCCGGCTTGCTGGCGAATGCGCCGGGTCAGCGATGACGATGTTGACTGAACCGACGTGTTCGCCAGCAAGCCGGCTCCTACAATGATCTGCGCATCCCGCCCCCCCCCCCAGGGAACCAGACCCTGTAACACGCTAGGCCGGATGACGCGCCTGCCAGTCCCGCAGCCACTGCAGGCCTTCGCTGGTATCGCCTTTCGGACGGTACTCGCAGCCGACCCAGCCGGTGTAGCCCAGGCGATCAATTTCCTCGAACAGCCACGGGTAGTTCACTTCCCCCACGCTCGGCTCATGGCGGTCCGGCACGCCCGCGATCTGGATGTGGCCGATGCCGGCGAAGTCGCGGCGCAGTTTGCTGGTGACGTCGCCCTCGACGATCTGGCAGTGATAGCAGTCGAACTGCACCCGCAGATTGTCAGCGCCGACTTCTCTAAGCACCGCCTGGCCCTGATCCTGACGGTTGAGAAAGAAGCCCGGAATGTCCCGGGTGTTGATCGGCTCGATCAACACCGTCAGCCCGACCTTTGCCGCCTGTTGTGCGGCGAAGCTCAGGTTTTCCAGGTACACCGCGTGATGCTTCTGGCGCAGGTCTTCACTGGGCAGCAGGCCGGCCATGACGTGAATCCGGTCGTTGCCCAGCACCGCTGCGTAATTCAGTGCTTTCTGAAAGCCGTCGCGAAATTCGCTCTCCCGGCCCGGCAACGATGCAATGCCGCGCTCGCCCTTGGTGAAGTCGCCGGGCGGGGCGTTGAACAGCGCCTGGGTCAGGCCGAAGTCGTCCAGACGCAGCTTGATTTCCTCGGCCTTGAAGTCATACGGAAACAGGTACTCCACGCCCTTGAAGCCGTCACTCGCCGCAGCCGAGAAACGCGCCAGAAAGTCGTGTTGCGGATACATCATGCTGAGGTTGGCAGCGAAGCGAGGCATGGTTATCTCCTAATTGAAGCCGTTAGACGAAAGGCCAGAGCAGCAGCGTCATCAAGAAACCGAGGGTGCCCAGAATGGTCACCAGAAAGGTCCAGGTGCGCAGGCCATCGGCAACGTTCAGGCCCGCCAGTTTGGTGAACATCCAGTAACCGGCGTCGTTGATGTGCGACATTGCCAGACCGCCACCGCCCATGGCCAGGCAGAGCAGGGCCATGTGGTTGGCGCTCAGGTTCAGCGTGGCGATCAGCGGGCTGAGAATGCCGGCCGTGGTCACCAGCGCCACTGTGGTCGAGCCCTGCACGGCACGCAACAGCAGCGTCAGCAGAAAACCCAGCGCGAGGACCGGCAGGCCGGTGTTGCGCAGCGCTTCGGACACGACCGCGCCAATTCCGGTATCCACCAGCACCTTGCCGAACACGCCGCCTGCGCCCGCAATCAAAATCACCATCGCCACGCCCGGCAATGCCGAACCCACGACGTCGGACACCTGATTGCGGCTCCAGCCACGGCGCGAGCCCAGCAACCAGGCGCACAGCAGCGTGTCGATCAGCAGTGCCACCAGCGGCGCGCCGAGAACGGTCAGCACGTTGCGCAGCATTGAGTCGGCCGGCAACATCGTGGTCGCCAGCGTGCCCAGCAGAATCAAAATGATCGGCAGCAAAATCAGCGCGATGATGATGCCTGCCCCCGGCGCCGGCGCTTTTGGCAGGCGTGCCGCCAGGCTGCTGGCGTTTTCTTCAAGACCCAGCTCTTTGGTGTGGGTCGCTTCAGACACCCGCGAGTAATCGTTATTGGCCCAAGCCACCAGGTCTTCGTTGGTAACGTGGGAGCCATACACTTCGCTGCGGATATCGTCGGTCATCGGGTAGACCCTGCGGGTCATGCGCCCGGCAATCAGGTAACCGATCAGGCACAGAATGCCCACCATCGGCAGCCCGAACATCAACACGCGACCCAAGTCCGCACCCAGCTGGCCGGCGGCTGCAACGGCGCCCGGATGCGGCGGCAGGAAGGCGTGTACCGACAGCAACGCTGCGCACATTGGCAGCGCATAAACCAGCAGCGGTTTGCGAGCCGCCCGGGCGACACCGTAGGCTAGTGGCATGAGGATGATCACGCCCACTTCGAAAAACACCGGAATACCGACCATGAAACCCGCGACAGTCAGGGCCAGCGGCGTGCGCCGATTGCCGAAGCGGTTGATCAGCGTCTTGGCCAGCGCCTCGGCGCCGCCGGACAGTTCGATGATGCGGCCGATCATGGCGCCAAGGGCAATGATGATCGCAATGTGGCCGAGGGTTTTGCCCATGCCGCCTTCGATCGTAGCCACCAGGTCGCTCGGTTTAACCCCGGCCACCAGCGCCACGATAATGCTGACCAGCATCAGAGCCACGAACGGTTGAAACTTGTATTTCAGGACTAGAAGCAGCAACAGCGCAATGCCGGCTCCAGCGACGAGCATGAGGAATAAAGGAGTCATGTTGTGTCCCGTTGTTATTGTTTTCCGGCCAAGCCGGTCCGCCGAAAACCGGGAGTCCGGTTTTCGATCCAAACGCCGTTGGGGTTACCAGTTCACGCCGAACGTCTGGCGCAGTTCTTCCAGAGCCGCTGCGTCCAGCGGTTCAGGTTTGGGGTTGCTCATCAGCCAGAGGCGTGCGGTCTCCTCCAGCTCTTCCAGCGCATAAGAGGCCTTGGCGACCGAGCTTTCCCAGATCACCGGGCCGAGTCGTTCGAGCATTACGCCGCGCACGCTGTTCGCCAGCTTCGCCACCTGATCGGCGACGTTCGGCGAGCCGGGACGCTCGTAGGCAATCAAGGGAATGTGCCCGACTTTCATCACCTGATACGGCGTGATGGGCGGGAGGATGTCATCCGGTTTCCAGACGCCGGCCAGTGTCAGCGCGACCAGATGCGTCGAGTGGGTGTGCACCACGCCGCCAACGCCGGGATTGCGGTCGTAGACCTGACGATGCAGGGCCAATGTCTTCGACGGCTTATCGCCGGACACCCATTCGCCGGCCAGATTGACCTTGGCGATGGCATCAGGATCGAGGCGCCCCAGGCACGCGTCCGTTGGCGTGATCAGCCAGCCATCGTCGAGACGCGCACTGATATTGCCTGCGCTGCCCACGGTATAGCCGCGTCCGAACAGCAGACGGCCGATGGTGCAAATCTCTTCACGCTGCTTGTTTTCGGCGCTCACTGAAGGGCTGGTTACGTTGCTCATTGGGCACTCCCTGCCAGTTGCTTGAGGGCTTTGTCGAAAAAGTCGCGGCCACCGAAATTCCCGGACTTCAGCGCCAGGGCCAGAGGCATCGCACCGCTGCTGATGGTCGCTGGAACACCCGGGTCGATCTGCGCGCCGATCTTCAGCAGGCTCACACCCAAGGCCTGAACCACGGCACCGGAGGTTTCACCGCCAGCGACGACAAAGCGTTTCACGCCCGCGTCCAACAGGCCGCTAGCGATCTGCCCCAGCGCGTCTTCGACCAGCGCGCCGGCACGTTCGACGCCGAGCTTTTGCTGCACGGCTTTAACGTCTTCCGGGCTGCTGGTCGCGTAGAACAGCACGGTTTGCCCAGCGTCGCGGGCGAAGGCCAAAGCGTCTGCCACCACCGGTTTGCCTTCAGCGAGTGCCAATGGATCGATGCGCAGAGCCGGCCGGTTAGCCTCAAGCCAGGCGGCAACCTGGCCGTTGGTAGCCACCGACGCGCTGCCCGCCAATACGACTTCGCCGCCGTCGACGTGCTCAAGCTTCGCGGCATCAATGTCACGCAGCTTGCCCGCTTTACGGAAATTGCCTGGCAGACCCAGCGCCAGACCCGAGCCGCCGGTGAGCAGCGGCAGGTCGGCGCAGGCTTCGCCCAGCGTGTACAAATCAGCGTCAGACAGCGCGTCGGCAATCGCCATGACCACGCCGTCTACCCGTAACTCTTTGATGCGAGCACGCACGCCGTCGACGCCTTTGGCGATGCTGTCATAACGCAGCAGGCCAACTTTCTGCGTGGTTTGCGATTGCAGCACGCGCACCAGATTGGCATCGGTCATCGGCGTCAGCGGGTGGTTTTGCATGCCACATTCGCTGAGCAGTTGGTCCTGCACGAACAAATGACCACGGAAGATCGTGCGACCGTTCTCCGGGAACGCGGGGCAGGCCAGGGTGAAGTCGCTGTTAAGCGCCTTGAGCAGCGCTTCGCTGACCTGGCCAATGTTGCCTTTGGCGGTGGAATCGAACGTCGAGCAGTACTTGAAGAAGACCTGCTCACAGCCGCGATCACGCAGCCACTGCAGCGCGGCGAGGGATTCTTCCACCGCTTCTGCAGCGGGCGTGGTGCGGGATTTCAGCGCGATGACGATGGCGTCGGCGTCCAGTTCGGCCAAGCTTTCGGCGCTCGGGATGCCAATGCTCTGCACAGTGCGCATGCCGCCCCGCACCAGCATGTTGGCCAAGTCGGTGGCGCCGGTGAAGTCATCGGCGATGCAGCCCAACAGAGGGCGCGGAGTCGTGGTGCTCATCAGCGTCATCTCAGTTGTTTTCAGGCTTGGCGGTCGGCAGTTCGATGCCCGGGAAAATCTTGATCACGGCAGAATCATCCTCGCGACCAAAGCCAGCGGTAGAGGCTTGCATGAACATCTGGTGGGCGGTGGACGACAGCGGCAGCGGGAATTTGCTGGCGCGGGCGGTATCGAGTACCAGACCCAGGTCTTTGACGAAGATGTCCACGGCCGACAACGGCGTGTAGTCCGCCTTGAGAATGTGCGGCACGCGGTTCTCGAACATCCACGAGTTACCGGCGCTGTTGGTGATCACTTCGTACAGCGCATCGGCATCGACGCCTTCGCGCAGGCCCAGGGCCATGGCTTCGGCGCTGGCGGCAATGTGGACGCCCGCAAGCAGCTGATTGATGATTTTGACTTTGGAGCCCAGGCCGTGGACGTCGCCCAGGCGATAGACCTTGCCCGCCATGCCGTTGAGGATCGCGTCGGCCTTGGCGTAAGAATCAGCCGGGCCGGAGGTCATCATCGTCATCTCGCCAGCAGCTGCCTTGGCCGCGCCCCCGGAGATCGGCGCGTCGAGGTAGAGCAGGCCTTTTTCGGTGAGGCGCTGACCCAGTTCGATAGCGAAGGTCGGTGCGACCGTGGCGCAACCGATGATCAGGCTGCCCGGGCGCAGGGCGGCGACTGCGCCGTTGTCGCCAAACAATACGGTTTCGGTCTGCTCGGCGTTGACAACGACGGTGATGATCACGTCGCAGGCCGCCGCCATGCTTGCAGGAGATTCACAGGCAACGCCGCCTTCGCTGGCGAATTGCTCTGTCACGGCGGCGCGCACGTCACAGGCATGAACGTTGAAGCCGCTGCGCAGCAGGGAGCGCGCTATGCCCAGTCCCATTGCACCCAGCCCAATGACGCCGACATTCTTGTTATCCATGAATCTCTCCTCGGGTGAGCGCCGAAGTTCATCAGCACTCGAACGGTGTTTGTTCTGATCTGTTAAAGATAGTGAACCCGTGATCGGATAATGTGAAGTGCTTTTTTGAATTAACAAAAATTAACATCGACGTGGCTGCACATAAAAAAGCCCTGGCTGGCTGCCAAGGCTTTGATAGGACTACTGGGACGAGGATGGTTGAGTCTGTAGGAGCCGGCTTGCTGGCAAACACGGCTTGTCAGTCACCTTTGCATCGGCGGGTTCAACCACTCGCCAGCAAGCCGGCTCCTACGGATTGAGGGCAATGCCGGTCAGCGAGGCGTGTCCACCGATGCCAGCATCAATTCGACCCCCAGCCCGCGAATGCTGTCCGTAGCACCATGGGCAAGTCGGTCGTCGCTGATGATCGTGTCGAACTGCTCCAGGCCCGCGACCTTGTACATGCCGAACGTGCCGTATTTCGTGCTGGTCGTCAGCAATACCGTGCGCGACGCTGACTGCATCGCCGCTTGCTTGACCTCTACCTTCAGCGCGGAAGGCGTGGTCGTGCCGCGTTGCAGGTCCCACGAACTGGTCGACATGAATGCCACGTCGGTTGCCAATTGCCGCAAGGTTGCGGCGGCCAGCCCGCCGACACAGGATCGATTCGGATGATCCAGCAGCCCGCCGGTGTGAATCACATCCACATGGGTCGCATCGGCGAGGGCGTTGACCACGCCAAAATCGTTGGTGACCACGGTCATGCCCGACAGTGCGACGATGTACGGGACGATTTCCAGCGTGCTGGTGCCGGCGTCCAGGTATACCGTCATCTCAGGGTGCAGCAGGCTGGCGGCCAGTTTCGCCATCGCCTGTTTGTGCGGCAGCTCGACCACGGCCTTGGACTGGTGACTGGGCTCGCTGTGAACCTGGCTGGCGATGCGCACCCCGCCGGTCACCGAATAGGCACGGCCGCTTTGCTCAAGCAGCGCGATGTCGCGGCGAACAGTCATGTGCGAGCAGTCGAACATTTCCATGAGCTGATGCACGCTCAGCACCTGATGCTTGCGCAACTGGCGCAGCATCAACTCCCGGCGCTGATCGGGAATCATCGGCGCTGCGCCACTGAGGGTGGCGTCTTCTTCGCTGGACATGCAGGCTCCTGGGCAACGAAATACAGCCGAGGTCGGCCGCGTGGCTGGCATCTTAGCCAATCGGGATGGCGGTGGCAGTAACGACGAGCAAACTGCGCGCCGGTTGGTTTCAGTGGGACGTCACAGCCAGTTCCACTGAGTGCATGCGATACCTTAGTGGGACCGGCTTTAGCCGGGAAGAGGCCGGAGTGAACGCCGTCAGATTTGCGGTGTACACATGACGCCTTCCCGGCTAAAGCCGGTCCCACGGAGTGCGCGTGATCTAGTGATCCTCACCAGCATGCTGGACCTGCAAGAACCTTTCGACGGGCCGTGGCTCTTAGGCTGTAGATGGGCGTTTTCTATTGAAGCTCAAATTCTAAAAAAGGATGCAGGTATGACCGTCGCGTTTTGGTGTGTGTTGATCGTGATTCTGTTGCCGATAGGGTGCGCTGGTGTTGCCAAGTTCAGCAGCGGCAAGTTCAGTGCACGGCACAATCATGATCCCCGGGACTTTCTCGACCGCCTCGAAGGTCTCCCGCGGCGCGCCCACAACGCGCAGCTCAATAGTTTTGAAGCGATTCCAGGATTTACTGCCGGTGTGATCATTGCCCACGTCGCCGGCGTGGCGCAGTTGGTGACGATCGACGTACTGGCCGTGCTGTTCGTGACCAGTCGCCTGCTCTACATCATCTTTTATCTGGCGGATCTCGCGGCGTTGCGTTCGCTGGCCTGGATCGTCGGTATGGGGCTGGTGATTGCGCTGTTTGGCGTCTCTGTCTGACCGCTCACTATTTCTAAGTTGACGCGATGTGGCAGCAAACACGCGACCTGTGGGAGTGAGCTTGCTCACGAAGAGGCCAGTACAGTCGCTGAGTATTTCGGACTGAACGCCACTTCCCGAGCAGCTCACTCCTCCAGAAAGCAGTAATTGCGCTTAATCGTCGTCCTCGTCCGGCTTGACGTTTTCCAGCTTCTCCTGCTCTTCCTGCAACTCCTTGCGGGACTCGGCCAGCTTGTCTTTACGCTTGTCGATTTTCTCGGGATCGCCCTTGCTCATCGCCTTGTTCAAATCCGCCTGACGACGGCTGACTTCGCGCTTGGCATCCAGCACCTTCTGCTCCTGCTGCTTGAGCAAGTCGGCGTCGGTGCAGTTCGCGGTCACTTCACTCAACGCTTTTTCCAGCCCTGCCTGCCGATTGGTATTGCCAGCGGCCTTGGCGTTTTCGAGCTGAGTGGTGATGTCCTGGCGCTTTGCGGCGCATCCGGACGGCTCCGACGCCTGCTCGGCTGCAAACACCGGCGCGGCCAGAAACCCGCACGCAGTGAATGCAAAAAGGGATGACAGGAATTTCATGAATACTCCTTGAATACAAATAGCCATACGCTCGACACAATCATGTGGCCCTAAAAAGACTAAAAACCTTTGATGCCTTCGTCCCGCAATTGCTTGCTCAAAGCCTGCACCTGCGGGTCTTGGAAAAATGCATGCAGTTGCTGCGCACGTCCCGAGCCAATACCAGGTTCGATTTGCCATTCCTCCACACTTCGTGAGGCCAGGGCCGCCCAGGACTCACCCAGATCAACGCCTGTAGCCGGCGGCAAACCGATGGCCTTGAGCCAGACGACAAACGGCTTTTCTCGTGCGCCCTGGAAACTTGTCAGCAGTTTAGCGCTGCTGCGTTCGCCCAGACCGGGAATGTTAGCAAGCTGCGCACTGTCGAGGGTCATCCAGTCCAGCAAACCATTTAATTGTCCTGCCTGAATCAACTTATCCCACGTGCCCGGTCCTACGCCGTTGAGCACCAACCCCTTCTTCCCACTCAACCATTTCAACCGTTCACGGAACTGGCTTTCGCAGCCCTCAACGGGCTGCCAGCAACTCAGCGAATGAAAATCCTCCACTCGCGGCACATCCAGCGGCGCACGATCAACGCTGCGCGATATCACCTCATCCAGACGCGGAATCGTCAGGCCGGCGAGGCTGATCGCGACCTGATCGCCAGGCCGAATGTCCATTTCCTGCCAGCGCTTAAGCGAGCCCACGCTGATGCGGGCGATCATCCGGTCATCCAGGCGCACCGGTTCGATGTCCAGCACGGGCGTGATCTTGCCACTGCGCCCGACATTGAAATGAACCTTGCGCACCTCGGCCAGCGCCTGCGCAAACGGGTACTTCCAGGCCGCGATCCAGTACGGCGCTTTCGCCTGCCAGCGCTCGGCCGACGGGCGCTCGCCCTGCCGAATGACTACGCCATCGGTGGCAAACGGGAGCGGCGAACGGTACCAGTGCTCGCGCCAGTTCTTTGCCTGAGTGAAGCCCTCCAACGGCTCACTGAAGCGCGCGCTGTCCTCGAAACCCATGGCTCTCAGCCCTGCCAGTCGCTCGGTCATGGCCGACGGACCTTCCGGCCAGTCCCAGACGAACAGCCCGATATTCGCGCCTTCCTGCTCGCTAATCCCGTGACGCGCCAGCAACCCGGCCACTTTGCTGCGAGCGTTCAGACTGCCGGCGTTCGCCTGAACGTGATCTGTCAGCCTCCAATACAGCTCACCCTGCAGGATCACGGTCTTTTCCCACGCGAGATGGCGAGGAATCGCTTCGATCTGGTGAGCATGTCCGGTCCAGTCTTGGCCGAAAACCCCGTCGCCCCGGCTGATGGCGCTCACTAGTTTGCCGTCGACATACACCAGCGTGACCGCCACGCCGTCTACCTTTGGCTGAATCCACAGATCGGTTCGTTCTTTGAGCCACGCCTGAACGGCGGCCTCACCCGGTAATTTGGTCAGGCCGGTGTGAGGGATGGGATGGGCAACGGGACCGCGCGCGGTTTTCAGCGGGTTCAAGGGCGAGGCTGGCATCGCGGCGAAACAGCCGCGCAGATCGGCGAGCCGTTGAACAGATTGGTCGTACAGCTCATCGGCCACCAGAGACACGCCTTGGCGGTGATAGCTGTCGTCCCACTGGGTGATCTGGCTTTGCAGCGCAAGGATCTCGCTTCGGGCTTTTGCCGGTGGCCAGTCGGGGCATGAGGCGGCATTGGCAGCAGTGGAAACGAGGGCGATTAAAGCGCAGGTCATCGCGCGGAGGAGGGGCAGCATCGGAGCGTCCTTGCCGGGGGAGGGACTGCAAGGCTAGGTTTTCTCGATGGGCGTTTCATTGCGCCTTGGTTACCGCGTTTGTCTCGCACCGGTACAGCCAGACCTTTTTTACCACGCCCGGCTGTGTCTTGAGCTAGCTCGTCACGAGTGCAAAATGATGTTTCATCCCAGCACCAGGAAGAGGCACTGCCATGGACCTGTCGACCCTCGCTCTATTCATCCCCGCCTGTTTCGCCCTGAACATGGCGCCGGGCCCGAATAACCTGCTCTCGATCAGCAACGCGTCGCGTTATGGGTTTGGCCGCGCCTGCACCGGTGGGCTTGGTCGGTTGCTGGCATTCGCGATCATGATTGCGCTTGCAGCGGTCGGGCTTACAGCAGTGCTGCATACGTCCGAGTGGCTGTTTCATACGATCAAGATTGTGGGGGCGGCGTATCTGTTCTATCTGGCGTTACAACTGTGGCGAGCGCCATGCGAGGCGCACGATGTCGAAGCCGGCGCGCAGGCCGGCGTGACGAGGCTGGCACGCCAGGAGTTTCTGGTCGCCATTGGCAACCCCAAAGCCATTCTGTTGTTTACGGCGTTTCTGCCGCAATTCGTCGACCGCTCCGGCGTAGTCACTGCTCAGTTCGCACAATTGGGGGCGATGTTTCTGGTGCTGGAATGTATCGCCATCGCGCTTTATTGCTGGATGGGGGTGCATGCGCGTCGGCTGTTTGCCAAGCCCAGTGGCAAGCGTGTGTTCAATCGAGTGTGCGCGGGGTTGTTGGCCAGTGCGGCGTCGTTTTTGCTGGTGGCGCGCCGAAGCTGATCATTCCGTCAGTCGAATGCAAAAAGCCCCTGACGACTTTCATCGCCAGGGGCTTTTCGTTGACTGGGTGCCGCTAAGCGCAATGTACCCTGCGGGTATTACAAACCGGCAGCGGCGCGCAAGGCGTCGGCGCGGTCGGTTTTTTCCCAAGTGAACGTGGTGAAGGTGTCGTCGCCCACGGTCTTGGTTTGCGGCGTGCGGCCGAAGTGGCCGTAGGCTGCGGTTTCCTGGTACATCGGGTGCAGCAGGTCGAGCATGGTGGTGATCGCGTACGGGCGCAGGTCGAAGTGCTCGCGAACAAGCTGGACGATCTTGTCGTCGCTGATCTTGCCGGTGCCGAAGGTGTTCAGCGAGATCGACGTAGGCTGTGCAACGCCAATCGCGTAGGAAACCTGAATCTCGCAGCGCTCGGCCAGGCCGGCAGCGACGATGTTCTTGGCGACATAACGGCCAGCGTAGGCTGCCGAGCGGTCGACCTTGGATGGATCTTTACCGGAGAACGCGCCGCCGCCGTGACGGGCCATGCCGCCGTAGCTGTCGACGATGATCTTGCGACCGGTCAGACCGCAGTCGCCCACGGGGCCGCCGATGATGAACTGGCCAGTCGGGTTGATGTGGAACTGGGTGTCTTTGTGCAGCAATTCGGCCGGCAGCACGTGCTTGACGATCAGCTCCATCACGCCTTCGCGCAGGTCTTTGTACGACACTTCCGGGTTGTGCTGGGTCGACAGAACCACGGCGTCGATGCCCACCACGATGCCGTTTTCATAGCGGCACGTGACTTGGGATTTCGCGTCCGGGCGCAACCATGGCAACAGGCCGGATTTACGGGCTTCGGCCTGGCGGTGTACCAGCTGGTGCGAGAACGCGATCGGCGCAGGCATCAGCTCGGCGGTTTCGTTGCTGGCGTAGCCGAACATCAGGCCTTGGTCGCCAGCGCCCTGATCTTCAGGTTTTGCCCGGTCGACGCCCTGATTGATGTCAGGGGACTGCTTGCCGATGATATTCATCACGCTGCAGGTGGCGCCGTCGAAACCGACGTCGGAACTGGTGTAGCCGATCTCGCAAATCACATCACGAACGATCTGCTCCAGGTCAACCCACGCGCTGGTGGTGACTTCGCCGGCAACAATGGCTACACCGGTCTTGACTAGGGTTTCCACGGCGACGCGCGCCTGCTTGTCCTGGGCAATGATGGCGTCCAGCACCGCATCGGAGATCTGGTCGGCGATTTTGTCCGGATGTCCTTCAGACACGGACTCGGAGGTGAAAAGGGAGTATTCGCTCATCTCGACGGTTTTCCTGATTATTACCGATGGTGAGTGTCGCCAGCCGGTCGCTGAAAATGGCGGACCTGGATCTGGAAACCATTACGTAAGCCTATGTACAGGCTTTCCCCGGGGACCAGCCCCGCAGCGATGGCCCAACGGGCCAGATCTTCCTGTTCGAAGCCTAACCAGAGATCGCCACAGGCCTCCTTGGCCCAGCTCTGGTCATGACTGCACAACTCTGTCACCAGCAGGCTACCGCCCGGTTGCAACAGATTGGCCAATTGTTTGAGCGCTTCGGCGGGCGCGGCGAAATGGTGCAGCACCATATTCAACACCACGCAGTTGCCGGAGATATTAGCGTTGGTCAGTGCATCGGCCAGTTTCAGCTCAACGTTACCCAACGCCCTTTGCGTGCAGATCTTGCGCGCCAGATCGAGCATTTCCGGGCTGTTGTCCAGCCCTGTAACGTGCCGAAAACGCCGCGCCAGATCCGGCAGAAAACCGCCATCCCCGGGCCCGACTTCTATCGCCGTGGCATCGGCGGGAAAGCTCAACTTGTCCAGCAATGACAGCAGGCTGTCGCGGTACTGCGGCAGTCCTGCGATCAGGTCCTGTTGGGCCCGAAATTTCTCCGCAGTGCGTGCGAAGAAGTCCTGACTGGCATTCGCCCGCTGGCGATGCACCAGCCCGATCCGGGTTTGTACATCGTCGGGCAGGCGCAGATTGTCGGCTTCTTCAAGCATCGCCGCGTGCAGCTTGCCGCCGGTGTGTTCGGTGTGGGGCAGGGCGCGTCGATAGAAAATCGCGTTGCCTTCACGCCGCGTCGCCACCAGGTCAGCCTGGGCCAGTACCTTGAGGTGATGGCTCATGCCGGACTGACCGATTGCGAAAATCTGCGCCAGCTCCAGCACGCCAAAGGAATCATTCGACAGCGCACGCAGGACATTCAGCCGCAGCGGATCGCCGCCGGCTTTGCACAGGGCAGCCAGCTCGTCGCATTCATCATGGCTAATGGCAGGCACGCGAAGATTCATAAGGCAGGCAGTCTAGTTATCGACCAAGCTGGTCGCAAGGCCAATATCAAAAAGTTTTGATATTGGTCGATCAGTGGCGACCTCCCGGCGCCGTGATTCTGCCGTTTGCCGTCAGGCGTTGGGTGTGGCGTACGAAAACACGTCAGCGGCAGAGGAAAACACCGATGGCGTGTGATCTGTCATTGCCCCCGGAGGGTGCCTGAGGGAAAATGGCCGCCTTTTTCCGGTCCCACTTTTATCTGCCCCAGGAGATCAGCGATGCCAAGCCGTCGTGAGCGAGCCAATGCCATTCGTGCCCTCAGCATGGATGCCGTGCAAAAGGCCAATAGCGGCCACCCGGGTGCCCCGATGGGCATGGCGGATATCGCTGAAGTGCTTTGGCGCGATTATCTGAAGCACAACCCAGCCAATCCGATGTTTGCTGACCGCGACCGGTTCATCCTGTCCAACGGTCACGGCTCGATGCTGATCTACTCACTGCTGCACCTGACCGGTTACGACCTGTCCATTGAAGACCTGAAAAACTTCCGCCAGCTGCACAGCCGCACCCCGGGTCACCCGGAATATGGCTACACCCCAGGCGTTGAAACCACCACCGGCCCACTGGGTCAGGGTTTCGCCAACGCCGTCGGTTTCGCCGTCGCCGAGAAAACCCTCGCTGCCCAGTTCAACCGTCCAGGCCACAACATCGTTGACCACCACACCTACGTGTTCATGGGTGATGGCTGCATGATGGAAGGCATCTCCCACGAAGTCGCTTCGCTGGCCGGCACGCTGCGCCTGAACAAGCTGGTCGCGTTCTACGACGACAACGGGATTTCCATCGACGGCGAAGTCGAGGGCTGGTTCACCGACGACACCCCGAAGCGCTTCGAATCCTACGGCTGGCTCGTCATCCGCAACGTCGACGGCCATGACGCCGACGAGATCAAAACCGCCATCGATACCGCTCACAAGAGCAACAAGCCGACGCTGATCTGCTGCAAGACCACCATCGGTTTCGGTTCGCCGAACAAGCAGGGTAAGGAAGACTGCCACGGCGCTCCGCTGGGCACTGAAGAAATCGCCCTGACCCGCGCTGCGCTGAAGTGGACCCACGGCCCATTCGAAATCCCGGACGACATCTACAGCGAGTGGAATGGCAAGGAAAAAGGCCTGGCCGTTGAAGCCGAGTGGGACCAGCGTTTCGCTGCCTACTCCGCTGCCTTCCCGACCGAAGCCAACGAGCTGATCCGCCGCATGAGCGGTGAGTTGCCTGCTGATTTCGCCGAGAAATCCGCCGCGTACGTGGCAGAAGTCAACGCGAAGGGCGAAACCATCGCCAGCCGCAAGGCCAGTCAGAATGCCTTGAGCGCCTTCGGTCCGCTGCTGCCTGAATTCCTCGGCGGCTCCGCTGACCTGGCAGGGTCCAACCTGACCATCTGGAAAGGCTGCCGCAGCATCACCGGCGAAGACGCCACCGGCAACTACCTGCACTACGGTGTGCGTGAGTTCGGCATGGGCGCAATCATGAACGGCATCGCCCTGCACGGCGGTTTCGTGCCATACGGCGCGACGTTCCTGATCTTCATGGAATACGCCCGCAACGCCGTGCGCATGTCCTCGTTGATGAAGAAACGCATCATCTACGTATTCACCCACGACTCCATCGGTCTGGGCGAAGACGGCCCGACGCACCAGCCGATCGAGCAACTGACCAGCCTGCGCACCACGCCGAACCTGGACTGCTGGCGCCCGGCTGATGCCGTTGAGTCCGCCATCGCCTGGAAACACGCCATCGAACGTGATGACGGCCCATCGGCGCTGATCTTCTCTCGTCAAAACCTGCAGCATCAGGCACGTGATGCCGAGCAACTGGAAAACATCAACCGCGGTGGCTACGTGCTGCGCGACTGCAGCGGCGAGCCGGATCTGATCCTGATCGCCACCGGTTCCGAAGTCGGCCTTGCTGTTCAGGCTTACGACAAGCTGAGCGCGGACGGCAAAAACGTGCGTGTGGTTTCCATGCCGTGCACAAGCGTTTTCGAAACTCAAAGCGCCGAGTACAAGCAGTCGGTTCTGCCGCTGGAAGTCAGCGCGCGCATCGCCATCGAAGCGGCTCACGCCGACTACTGGTACAAATACGTGGGCCTGGAAGGTCGCGTGATCGGTATGACCACCTTCGGCGAGTCGGCCCCTGCCAACCTGTTGTTCGAAGAGTTCGGCTTCACGCTGGAGAACGTTCTCTCCACAGCTGAAGAGCTGCTGGAAGACTAAGCACCATTGCGTTGCCCTTGTCGGCGCGTGCCTTGTCCTGCGATCTGCTGCCTGTATCTGGCAACAGATCGCGAGGCGCGCCTGCAGGTTCTCTGTACCACTCAAGATTTTGAGAACCCCATGCCTCAGCCACGCCCTTATAAAGTCGCCCTCAATGGTTACGGTCGTATCGGCCGCTGCGTGCTGCGCGCGCTGTGCGAACGAGGTGCGAAGGCTGGCTTCGAAGTGGTGGCAATCAACGACCTGGCCGACATGGCCAGTCTCGAATACCTCACGCGCTTTGACTCCACACATGGTCGGTTCCCCGGCGAAGTGCGGGTCGAAGGCGATTTTCTGCACATTAACGATCACGTCATCAAAGTGTTTCGCAGCGCGACACCGGAAGGCATCGACTGGGGCTCGCTCGATGTGGATCTGGTACTTGAATGCTCCGGCGTCTACAACACGCGTGCCGACGGAGAGCGCTTTCTTTCCGCCCGTGCGCCGCGGGTGTTGTTCTCCCAGCCCATGGCCAGCGAAGCCGATGTCGACGCCACCATCGTCTACGGCATCAATCAGGAAACCCTGACGGGCGAGGAGCGGCTGGTGTCTGCCGCGTCGTGCACCACCAACTGCAGCGTGCCGTTGCTCGACCTGCTGAACCGCGAGCTGGGTCTCGAATACGTGACCATCACCACCATTCACTCGGCAATGAACGATCAGCCAGTGATCGACGCCTATCATCATGAAGACCTGCGCCGTACGCGCTCGGCCTTTCAGTCGATTATCCCGGTGTCCACTGGTCTGGCGCGCGGCATCGAGCGGCTGCTTCCGGAACTTGCCGGCCGAATTCAGGCCAAAGCAGTTCGTGTGCCGACGGTGAACGTCTCGTGCCTGGACATCACGCTGCAGGTCGCCCATGACACCGATGCCGTCGAGGTCAACCGTATCCTGCGCGAGGCCGCTACCCGCGGCCCGCTGAAGGGGCTGCTGGCATACACCGAATTACCGCATGCCAGTTGCGATTTCAACCACGACCCGCACTCGGCCATCATCGATGCCAGCCAGACGCGGGTTTCGGGCCCTCGGCTGGTGAACCTCCTGGCCTGGTTCGACAACGAGTGGGGCTTTGCCAATCGTATGCTGGATGTCGCCGATCACTACCTGCACACCATTCATAAACAATAGTAAAAACAGGGAATGCCCCATGACCGTGTTGAAGATGACCGACCTCGATCTGCAAGGTAAGCGTGTACTGATCCGCGAAGACCTCAACGTCCCGGTCAAAGATGGCGTGGTGACCAGCGATGCACGCATTCTCGCGTCGTTGCCCACCATCAAACTGGCGCTGGAGAAAGGCGCAGCGGTCATGGTCTGCTCACACCTTGGTCGTCCAACCGAAGGTGAGTTTTCCGCCGAGAACAGCCTGAAGCCGGTCGCGGACTACCTGAGCAAGGCGCTCGGTCGTGAAGTGCCGCTGGTCGCGGAATACCTGGACGGTGTCGACGTCAAGGCGGGCGATATCGTGCTGTTCGAGAACGTGCGCTTCAACAAGGGCGAAAAGAAGAACGCTGACGAGCTGGCGCAGAAGTACGCCGCTCTGTGTGATGTGTTCGTGATGGACGCTTTCGGCACCGCCCACCGTGCAGAAGGCTCGACTCACGGCGTTGCCAAATTCGCCAAAGTCGCTGCAGCTGGTCCTTTGCTGGCAGCTGAACTGGACGCACTGGGCAAGGCCTTGGGCAACCCGGCCCAGCCAATGGCGGCCATCGTTGCAGGCTCCAAAGTCTCGACCAAACTGGACGTGCTCAACAGCCTCAGCGAAAAGTGCAATCAGCTGATTGTCGGCGGTGGCATCGCCAACACTTTCCTTGCTGCGGCCGGCCATCCGGTGGGCAAGTCCTTGTACGAGCCGGATCTGCTCGATACCGCTAAAGCCATCGCCGCCAAGGTCAGCGTGCCGTTGCCGGTCGACGTGGTGGTTGCCAAGCAGTTCGCCGCCGATGCCGAAGCCACCGTCAAGCTAATCGCCGATGTGGCCGATGACGACATGATCCTCGACATCGGTCCTCAAACAGCTGCTCACTTCGCCGAATTGCTGAAATCTTCCAAGACTATTCTCTGGAACGGCCCGGTTGGCGTATTTGAGTTCGATCAGTTCGGCGAAGGCACCAAGACGCTGGCTCACGCCATCGCCGAGAGCTCTGCTTTCTCCATCGCCGGTGGCGGCGACACGTTGGCCGCCATCGACAAATACGGTGTAGGCGACAAAATCTCCTATATCTCTACAGGCGGCGGTGCGTTCCTCGAGTTTGTCGAGGGCAAGGTTCTGCCTGCCGTGGAAGTTCTGGAACAACGCGCCAAGGCCTGACCGGCCAAGGTGAAGGGGAGTGAAATGGTCAAGCCATTACCGCTGTTGATCATGGCGGGTTTGCTGGTCGGCTGCGCAAGCAAGCCTGAAGCGGAGACGGCATCGACCGCGGCGCCGGGTTTGCTTCAGGTCAGTTGCTACCAGGCGGGCTGGCAGGCGGAAACCGTACCGATCGTTTACAAGCGTGGCGGGCCTGAAGTCTGGGAAAAATACGAATTCATGCCTGCCGTGGGACCAGTCCCCTGTCATTGATTCTTGGTTGACGGTGTGCCGGAATACAGGAACAGCATTGCCCCTGCCGTGATCGACATCTGTCACGCGATGCAGGGGATTCGGGAGTAGTAATGAAAGGCTTGTTAGCCCTTGCGACACTGATGCTGCTGAGCGGTTGCGCCAGCATGAAGGCTTCGGAACCGGCAGCCCCCTGGACCCATTGGGTCTGCGACAGCAAAGCCGAGATTTTCTGGAAGTATGCCGATGCCGCGAAGAAGGAGGTGGATGTACGCCTCAATCAGAGCGAGCAGGTATTCCGTCTGCAAGCGTCGCCCGGAGCTTCCGGGTCGCTTTACAGTAACGGCGTGCTGGCGTTCGACAACAAAGGCAGCGAAGGCCTGGTCTACTGGGACGCTACCAACGATTTGATCGGTCGTGGCTGCAAGGCGCCGTAAAGGGCCGAGCAGTTCGAGCGAGGCTGCACCGGGGCGATGACTGAACAATCGACCCCTATAATTTGAATAGCCGCCAATACGGCACGCACGATTAACGACCCCACCGGGAGAGAAACAGACAATGGCACTTATCAGCATGCGCCAGATGTTGGACCACGCAGCCGAATTCGGTTACGGCGTCCCTGCATTCAACGTAAATAACCTGGAACAAATGCGCGCCATTATGGAAGCGGCCGACAAGACTGACTCTCCGGTGATCGTTCAGGCTTCGGCCGGTGCGCGCAAATACGCAGGCGCCCCGTTCCTGCGCCACCTGATCCTGGCGGCAATCGAAGAATTCCCGCACATCCCGGTGGTCATGCACCAGGACCACGGCACCAGCCCGGCCATCTGCCAACGTTCCATCCAGCTGGGCTTCAGCTCGGTCATGATGGACGGTTCGCTGCGCGAAGACGGCAAAAGCCCGGCTGACTATGAGTACAACGTTCGCGTGACGCAGGAAACTGTCGCCATGGCTCACGCCTGCGGCGTTTCGGTTGAGGGTGAGCTGGGTGTTCTGGGCTCGCTGGAAACCGGCATGGCCGGTGAAGAAGACGGCGTTGGCGCAGAGGGCATGCTGGATCACAGCCAGATGCTGACTGATCCGGAAGAAGCGGCCGATTTCGTCAAGAAAACCCAGGTGGATGCCTTGGCCATCGCCATCGGCACCAGCCACGGCGCGTACAAGTTCACCAAGCCGCCTACCGGCGACATCCTGGCGATCGAGCGGATCAAAGAGATCCACAAGCGCATCCCGAACACTCACCTGGTAATGCACGGCTCTTCTTCGGTTCCGCAGGAATGGCTGAAAATCATCAACGAGTTCGGCGGCGACATCAAAGAAACCTACGGCGTGCCGGTCGAAGAAATCGTTGAAGGCATCAAGCACGGCGTGCGCAAGGTCAACATCGACACCGACCTGCGTCTGGCGTCCACCGGTGCCATCCGCGAGTTCATGGCGAAGAACCCGAGCGAGTTCGACCCGCGTAAATACCTGGCCAAAACCGTATCGGCCATGCGCGACGTGTGCATCGCCCGGTACGAAGCATTCGGCACCGCTGGCAACGCCTCCAAGATCAAGCCGATCTCTCTGGAGAAGATGTTCGAGCGTTATGCCAAAGGCGAGTTGAACGCCAAAGTGAATTGATCGTTTTCTGATCGATTGCTGAAATGAAGAAGCCCGCAGCGATGCGGGCTTTTTTGTGGCTGTGATCTGCGTTTCTACACGGTATGTCGCCGGCCGGGCAGGGCGATGATCCGCCCGACATACTTTGGCGCCGACTGATCAAGTTGAGCTTCCGAGAGCAGGCGCAACGCCTGCATCGACACTTCACTAAACGGCGCCGATTTCGGCCCATCCGCGAGATCCACATGCAGCAGCATCTGCTCGCTCGCTGCCAGCTCGACATCCCCGTCTGCCTTGTACAGACCGTGGTAAAGCTGCACCCGCTTGCCATCGTGTCCGACGATTTGCGTACGCACTTCCACGGCTTCACCGAGTTTCACCTCGTGCAGGAAGTTGATGTGCGCTTCGAGCGTAAACAGCGAGTGGCCACTGGCATCCCGATCGTCATTGGCAAGGCCGATGCGGTCCATGAAGGCGTCTGTGGCGAAGCTGAAAATCAGCAAATAGAAGGCGTCGCGGAGGTGACCGTTGTAGTCGACCCACTCGGCGAGGACAGGGGTTTTGTAGGTAATGAGCGCGGGCATGGGATCAGTCCAAAGTTATTCGTGGTCAACCGGCGACGTGGCTCTCGCGTATCAATCCTCAAACGCCATTCCATGTTTGGCCTTGGTGGTTTTCACCGCTTCAATCACCGCCAGCAGGCAGTCATCGCGATACCGCTCCAGCGCTGCAATGCTTTGGCTACCGAGCTGATCCGAGGTGCCATCAACCACGTCATCGATCAACTTGTCGGTCAGCTCGGGCGCCGGAAGGTAGGTCCACGGCAACTGCAGCGCCGGGCCGAATTGCGCCATGAAGTGACGCATGCCTGCATCGCCGCCGGCCAGGGTGTAAGTCAAAAATGTGCCCATGAATGACCAGCGCAGGCCGGCACCGAAACGGATCGCGTCGTCGATTTCGCCGGTGGTCGCCACGCCATCGTTGACCAGGTGCAGCGCCTCACGCCACAGCGCTTCCAGCAAGCGATCCGCAATAAAGCCAGGGACCTCTTTGCGCACATGCAGCGGGCGCATGCCCAGTGATGCATAGACTTGAATCGCTGCCTGCACCGCTTCGGGCGCGGTGTTCTTGCCGCCGACCACTTCTACCAGCGGCAGCAGATAAACCGGGTTGAACGGATGGCCCACCACGCAGCGTTCCGGGTGCGTGGCACTTTCGTAAAACTCCGACGGCAGCAGGCCGGAGGTGCTGGAACCAATGATCGCGTCAGGCTTGGCCGCCGCGCTGATCTTGCTGTGCAGATCCAGCTTGAGGTCAAGGCGCTCCGGGGCGCTTTCCTGGATGAAGTCGGCCTCGCGAACGCACTCTTCGATGGTGTCGACGAAGCGCAGACGTTCCTGGGAGGCGCCCGCCGTCAGGCCCTTTTGCTCAAGCGCCGGCCAGGCGTTGGCGACGCGTTTGCGCAGCGCTGCTTCTGCCCCCGGCGCCGGGTCCCAGGCCACGACATCCAGGCCATGAGCCAGCGCGCGCGCCACCCAACCGCTGCCGATGACACCGCTGCCCAAGGCTGCGAATGTTTTAATGGTGGTGATAAAGGTCATATCGGAAACTCGAAAAAGTGTCGGGGACCTTGTGGGAGTGAGCTTGCTCGCGATAGCTGGTTATCTGTGCCAGATGTGTGAATGACACACCGTTATCGCGAGCACGCTCACTCCTACATGGGAGGATTTGCGTGGGGATCAAAACCGCTTCTTCAGCCCCATCTTCACGCGGCCCTCGGCCGGGGTTAGAACCCGGGCGCCCAGGCGGCTGAGGATCTCGCTGGCGCGTTCGACCAGCGCGCCGTTGCTGGCGAGCACGCCTTTGTCGAGCCAGATGTTGTCCTCCAGACCGACCCGCACGTTGCCGCCGAGCAATACCGCCTGCGCGGCCATCGGCATTTGCATGCGGCCGATGCCGAAGGCAGCCCACACCGCGTCGGCGGGCAAGTTGTCGACCATGGCTTTCATCGTGGTGGTGTCCGCCGGCGCCCCCCACGGAATGCCCATGCACAGCTGGAACAGCGGGTTGTCGAGCAAGCCTTCTTTCATCATCTGCTTGGCAAACCAAAGATGGCCGGTGTCGAAAATCTCCAGCTCGGCTTTCACCCCCAGCTCTTGAATTCGCTTGGCCCCGGCCCGCAGTTGCGCGGGCGTGGACACGTAAATCGTGTTGCCATCGCCGAAGTTGAGGGTGCCGCAATCCAGTGTGCAGATTTCCGGCAGCAGCGCTTCGACATGCGCGAGCCGGTTCAGCGGACCGACCAGATCGGTGCCGGGACCGAAATCGGTTGGACGTTCGCCCGGGCCGATTTCCAGATCGCCGCCCATCCCGGCGGTCAGGTTGACGATGATGTCGATGTCGGCTTCACGGATGCGGTCCATGGTTTCGCGGTACAGCTCGACGTCACGGCTGAACTTGCCGGTCTCGGGGTCGCGAACATGGCAGTGCACGACGGTCGCCCCGGCCTTCGCGGCCTCGACTGCGGCAGCGGCAATCTGCTTGGGCGTGATCGGGACCAGGTGGCTTTTCCCGGTCGTGTCGCCAGCACCGGTTAGTGCGCAGGTGATGATGACGTCATGATTCATGGGGGAGGTTCCTTGCAGGCCAGACAATGACGCGGACGTTTGCGGCCCGCTTTTGAGGTGCAAAACTACGCAGCGGCGAGCTTTTCAAAACGCACAGCGGCGACACGGTCTTGCACAGCAGCGACCTGTGCTGTTGCTGCCCATCGGCAAGAGGTGTATTTGATGATCGGGCCCAAGAGGCATGATCATTTCTGAACTCACGTCTCCACCCCAATCGCCCATCTGCTCCGATCCCTAGGAACGCGCCAACGATGTCCCAGGATTTCTACTTTCTGCTCATGCCCGGCTTTTCGATGATGGGCTTCGTGTCGGCGCTGGAGCCGCTGCGCGTCGCCAATCGTTTTGGAGGCGAGCTGTTTCGCTGGCACATCCTGAGCGTCGACGGTGGTCCTGTGATTGCCAGCAACGGCATGTCGGTAAACGCCGACGCCGCGCTTGAGCCGCTGAAAAAGGATGCGACACTGTGGGTGATGGGCAGCGTTGATCCATTGAAGTTTTACACCGGGACACTGGAACACTGGCTGCGCCGGCTGGACCTGGAAGGCGTGGTTCTCGGGGCGATCGACACCGGCAGTTTCGTCCTCGCCCAAGCCGGTCTGTTGGAGGGGTATCGCCTGACCCTGCACTGGGAAGCGCTGGACGCCTTCAAGGAAACCTATCCCCGGCTGCAAGCGACGCAGGAGCTATTCGAGATCGACCGGCGCCGCATCACCTCCGCCGGAGGCACGGCCTCCATCGACATGATGCTTGACCTGATTGGGCAGGCCCATGGCGCGGATATGGCGAT
This sequence comes from Pseudomonas graminis, assembly GCF_013201545.1. Lineage (NCBI taxonomy): Bacteria > Pseudomonadati > Pseudomonadota > Gammaproteobacteria > Pseudomonadales > Pseudomonadaceae > Pseudomonas > Pseudomonas graminis. The sequence goes on along the minus strand of NZ_CP053746.1, from coordinate 1,302,467 downwards.
CAAGGTGTCCGAGCAGTTCGTCCTCGGGCGCATACGCCAGCGCAAAGACCACCAGCGCATGCAGATCGCCACCCGTTACGGCATCAATAACAAGAAACTGGTACAGGTCATCGGGGTCATGGAGCAGCACACCGAGCCGCCGCTGAGCACGCTGGAACTGGCGGAAGGAATTCAGGTGACGCGGCGTCAGCTGGAGCGGTTGTTTCGTCTGCACTTGAATGACACGCCGAGCAACTTCTACCTCGGCCTGCGGCTGGAAAAAGCCAGGCAACTGCTGCGTCAGAGCGATATGAGCGTGTTGGAAGTCAGCATCGCCTGCGGGTTTGAATCGCCGTCGTATTTCACCCGTAGTTACAGAGCAAAATTTGTGCTGTGCCCGAGGGAGGATCGAGGGCGCACACGCGAGGTGAAGGCTGTTTGATGCTCAATTATGGTGAATTATAGTCGCGACTATAATTCGGTATAAATGACCCGGCGGGCGGCTTTCGTCTTCTTCTTCAGGCTCCGGCTCGTTCAGTAGGACCGGCTTTAGCCGGGAATAGGCCCGGTTGAGCACCCTCAGTTTAAGGTGGTGGCGCCTGACGCCTTCCCAGCTAAAGCCGGTCCTACAGTCGGATTTAACCCCGGCCCACCACCGAGCAAGCGATCGGGTGCAGACCTTTCTACTTGGTCTTCATCAACGCCGAACACGCCGCTTTGTACGCCTCATGCTGATATTTGTTCAACGCCGTCGGCAATTCAAAGCTGTGCTTCTTCATCTGAGCATTAATCGTCTGAGGCGACAGCAGGATGACCTCGCAGTCTTCCAGCAGCTGAAAGATAGTCTCGATCTTGAACGTCGTCGGACCGCCGGCGAACTCGCCTTTCTTGCTGCGCTTTTTGATCGCGATGTGACCAATGCCGTTATCGCGCACGAAGGCCTCGATCTGGCGGGCGAACGCTTTCACGTTGACGGCTTCATCGTCGTCTTCGAGTGCGATCTTTTTGGTCGGCAGTGGAAGGTGTTCGAGCGCGCCGGACGCGCGAGTGGCGACAGCGAAGATGGCCTCGCTGCCTTTGATTTCTACGCCGCAGATGTTCATGTGCATACCTTGAGCTCGGGAAGGGCGTCAGGGTAGCGCATTCGGGATCACTCAGACTGCGCGACGGTGTCCAGATACTCCGATCGTTCGTCGCTGGCGCGGGTCAGGCAATCGTTCTGGTCGATGTTGAACTCTTTGGTGCCAGGCTTGGCCGGGAACACTTCCACTGCGCAGTCCGCGTCACGCAGTTTTTTCCAGGCTTCCTGGGCGGCCTTGAGTTTGGTGGCGAATTCTTCGGCCTGGGCCTTGTTCGCACCGAACTGCGTCTGCACACGCTCAAGCACGTTCTGAACATTCTCTGTCAGCAGCTTCTCCGCCGTGTCGCGGCTGTACACCGAGCACTCAAGCGTCTGCTGATCTTCTTCAACGCCGTCACAAGGGTTCGCGGCCGGGTTGGATGCAGCGTGTGCGCCTGTCGCGAATAGAGCCAGAGCCAGAAACATGGTTTTCATTAGGGCTTTCCGAGTCAGAGATGGATTGGATTCTCGCCCAAGCGCGAGGCAAAGAACAGGTATCAAATGCGGGCTGCAAAAAGCCATGTCGTCCCTTTGTCGTTTCTTGACGCTTTCGGCAATTCCCCTGTCGTTTTTGCACCCGGCTCCTCCAACCCTCAGGCATATGCTGACCCCAAAGCGCCGGCAGACCTTCCGGCCATTAAAGAACCCCAGGGGACCGCCTGATGAGCCCAGCCGAATTACACGCCGACAGCATCGTCATTGACGGGTTGATCATTGCCAAATGGAACCGTGAGCTGTTCGAAGACATGCGCAAAGGCGGCCTGACCATGGCCAACTGCACAGTTTCGGTGTGGGAAGGTTTTCAGCAGACCGTCAACGGCATCGCGTCCAGCCAGAAACTGATTCGTGAAAACAGCGACCTGGTGATCCAGGTGCGCAACACGGCTGACATCCGCAAGGCCAAGGAGCAGGGCAAGACCGGCATCCTTTTCGGCTTCCAGAATGCCCACGCCTTTGAGGACCAGATCGGCTACGTCGAGATCTTCAAACAGCTGGGCGTGGGTATCGTGCAGATGTGCTACAACACCCAGAATCTGGTGGGCACCGGCTGCTACGAGCGCGACGGCGGCCTGTCGGGCTTCGGTCGTGAAATCGTCGCGGAGATGAACCGTGTCGGCGTCATGTGCGACCTCTCCCATGTCGGCTCGAAGACTTCCGAGGAAGTCATCCTCGAATCGAAGAAGCCAGTGACCTACTCCCACTGCCTGCCTTCGGGCCTCAAAGAACACCCGCGCAACAAATCCGACGCCGAGCTGAAGTTCATCGCCGATCACGGCGGCTTTGTCGGCGTGACAATGTTTGCGCCGTTCTTGGCCAAGGGCATCGATTCGACCATCGACGATTACGCCGAAGCCATCGAGTACGTGATGAACATCGTCGGCGAAGACGCCATCGGCATCGGCACTGACTTCACCCAGGGTCACGGCCAGGAATTTTTCGAATACCTGACCCACGACAAAGGCTACGCCCGCCGCCTGACCAACTTCGGCAAGATCATCAACCCGCTGGGCATTCGCACCGTCGGCGAATTCCCGAACCTCACCGAAACCCTGCTCAAACGCGGCCACTCCGAGCGCGTGGTGCGCAAGATCATGGGCGAAAACTGGGTTCGCATTCTGGGCGACGTCTGGGGCGAATAAGCCTCCGGCCACACGCGCCGAGCACTGAATTTTCCCTCTCCCCCTCGCGGAGATGGCATCCACTCGAATTTTTCGGAGTTAAGTTTCCATGGCCAAGATCGCCCCGCAATTGCCAATCGAAGTCGACAGCGAGACCGGTGTCTGGACCTCCGACGCCCTGCCGATGCTGTACGTGCCGCGGCATTTCTTCGTCAATAACCACATGGGCATCGAAGAAGTGCTGGGCGCCGAGGCGTATGCCGAAATCCTCTACAAGGCCGGCTACAAGTCCGCCTGGCACTGGTGCGAGAAAGAGGCCGAATGCCACGGCATCGAGGGCGTCGCGGTGTTCGAGCACTACATGAATCGTCTGTCCCAGCGCGGTTGGGGCCTGTTCAAGATTCAGGACATCGATCTGGAAAAAGGCACCGCCAGCGTCAAGCTCGAGCACTCGGCCTTCGTTTACGTCTACGGCAAAGTGGGTCGCAAGGTTGATTACATGTTCACCGGCTGGTTTGCCGGCGCCATGGACCAGGTCCTGGAAGCCAGCGGCAGCAAAATCCGCACCGTGGCCGAGCAGGTTTACGGCGGATCCGAAGAAGGCCATGACGACGGCCTGTTTGTCGTCAAGCCGTTGTAAGTCGAGGTTTCCGTCATGGCTTTCGAAGCGATGTTTCAACCGATTCAGATCGGTAAATTGACCATACGCAACCGCGTATTGAGTACCGCACACGCCGAGGTCTACGCCACCGACGGCGGCATGACCACCGACCGTTACGTAAAGTACTACGAGGAGAAAGCCAAAGGCGGCATCGGTCTGGCCATTTGCGGCGGCTCGTCCAGCGTGGCCATCGACAGCCCGCAAGGCTGGTGGAAATCGGTCAACCTGGCAACCGACAAGATCATTCCGCACTTCCAGAACCTCGCTGACGCCATGCACAAGCACGGCGCCAAGATCATGATCCAGATTACCCACATGGGCCGTCGCTCCCGTTGGGACGGCGATCATTGGCCGACGCTGATGTCGCCCTCGGGCATCCGCGAGCCTGTACACCGTGCGACCTGCAAGACCATCGAGCCGGAAGAAATCTGGCGGGTGATCGGCAACTACGCCAGCGCGGCAGCGCGCGCCAAGGCCGGTGGTTTGGACGGCGTCGAGCTGTCGGCGGTGCACCAGCACATGATCGACCAGTTCTGGAGCCCACGCGTCAACAAGCGTACTGACGAGTGGGGCGGCAGCTTTGAAAACCGCATGCGTTTCGGCCTGGAAGTGATCAAGGCCGTGCGCAAGGAAGTCGGTCCGGACTTTTGCGTGGGCCTGCGCCTATGCGGCGACGAGTTCCACCCGGACGGCCTCAGCCACGAAGACATGAAGGAAATCGCCAGGTACTACGACCAGACCGGCATGATCGACTTCATCGGGGTGGTGGGATCGGGCTGCGACACGCACAACACCCTCGCCAACGTCATTCCGAACATGAGTTATCCACCGGAGCCATTTCTGCATCTGGCGGCCGGGATCAAGGAAGTGGTCAAGGCGCCGGTCCTGCACGCGCAGAACATCAAGGACCCGAATCAGGCGACGCGCATCCTCGAAGGCGGCTACGTCGACATGGTCGGCATGACCCGCGCGCACATCGCCGACCCGCACCTGATCACCAAGATCAAAATGGGTCAGGTCGACCAGATCCGTCAGTGCGTCGGTGCCAACTATTGCATCGACCGTCAGTACCAGGGTTTGGATGTGCTGTGCATTCAGAACGCCGCGACGTCCCGCGAATACATGGGCGTGCCGCACATCATCGAAAAGACCACCGGTGTGAAGCGCAAGGTGGTGATCGTCGGGGCAGGGCCTGCGGGGATGGAAGCGGCGCGTGTCTCGGCCGAGCGGGGCCACGACGTCACTTTGTTCGAGAAGAAAGACGCCATCGGCGGCCAGATCACCACGGCATCGAAAGCGCCGCAGCGCGATCAGATCGCCGGCATCACGCGCTGGTATCAGCTGGAGCTGGCTCGCCTGAAAGTGGATTTGCGCCTTGGCACGGCGGCAGACATTGCGACCATCATGGACCTGCGTCCGGACGTGGTGGTGCTGGCGGTCGGCGGTCATCCATTCATTGAGCAGAACGAGCATTGGGGCGCGGCCGAAGGGTTGGTCGTCAGCAGTTGGGATGTGCTTGACGGCAAAGTCGCGCCGGGCAAGAACGTGCTGGTCTACGACACCATCTGCGAATTCACCGGCATGTCCGTGGCAGATTTTCTCGCCGACAAGGGTAGCCAGGTCGAGATCGTCACCGACGACATCAAGCCGGGTGTGGCCATCGGCGGCACGTCGTTCCCGACCTACTACCGCAGCATGTACCCGAAAGAAGTGATCATGACCGGCGACCTTATGCTGGAAAAGGTTTACCGCGAGGGCGACAAGTTGGTGGCCGTGCTGGAGAACGAATACACCGGCGCCAAAGAGGAGCGGGTGATTGATCAGGTGGTGATCGAGAACGGCGTGCGTCCTGACGAAGCGCTCTACTACGGGATGAAGGAAGGTTCGCGCAACAAAGGCCAGATCGACATCGACGCCCTGTTTGCGATTCAGCCGCAGCCGTCGTTGAGTCAGCCGGGTGACGGGTATCTGCTGTTCCGCATTGGCGATTGCGTGGCTCAACGCAATACCCATGCGGCGATCTATGACGCACTCAGGCTGTGTAAAGACTTCTAAGATCAGCCTCAAGCGGCAAGTTTCAAGCTGCAGGCAAGAGCAATGGGTGACCGGCTTTTGCTTGCAACTTGTGGCTTGAAGCTTGCAGCTCGAGGGTACCTCGATGTTAAACACCCTTCTTCCCATCCTGCTTTTCGCTGCCCTGGCCCTCGCGGTCCTTGGCGCGCTGCGGCGGGTGAGTCTGTGGCGCAACGGGCGTGCCGCCAAGGTCGATCTGCTCGGCGGATTGCTGGCGATGCCCAAGCGCTACATGGTCGATCTGCACCACGTCGTCGCGCGGGACAAATACATCGCCAACACCCACGTGGCCACGGCCGGCGGCGCGGTGGCGTCGATCGTCCTGGCGATTCTGGTACACGGGCTTGGGTGGCATAACCGGGTCCTCGGTTACGCGCTGCTGCTGGTGTCAGCCGTCATGTTCGTGGGCGCAATCTTCATGTGCCTGCGTCGACGCAATCCGCCGAGTCGGCTGTCGAAAGGCCCGTGGATGCGTCTGCCAAAAAGCCTGCTGGCGTTCTCGGGTTCGTTCTTTATCGTCACGCTGCCCGTTGCGGGCGTACTGCCGGTGAACTTCGGGGGCTGGTTGCTGGCGATCATTCTGGGGATTGGCGTGCTCTGGGGCGTCTGCGAATTGTTCCTCGGCATGACCTGGGGCGGCCCGATGAAACACGCCTTCGCCGGCGCATTGCACCTGGCGTGGCACCGGCGCCCCGAGCGCTTCGGCGGTGGCCGCTCCACAGGGTTGAAGCCCCTCGATCTGGCGGACAACACCGCGCCGTTGGGCGTAGAAAAACCCAAGGATTTCACTTGGAATCAGCTCCTCGGTTTCGATGCGTGCGTGCAGTGCGGCAAGTGCGAAGCTGCCTGTCCTGCCTTCGCCGCCGGCCAGCCGCTGAACCCGAAAAAACTGATACAGGACATGGTCGTCGGTCTGGCGGGCGGCACCGATGCCCACTTCGCCGGCAGCCCTTATCCGTCCCTCGGCGGCCAGGGCAAGCCTATTGGCGAGCATGGCGGCAATCCCCATCAACCTATCGTCAACGGGCTGGTCGACGCCGACACCCTGTGGTCGTGCACGACCTGCCGGGCCTGCGTGGAAGAGTGCCCGATGATGATCGAGCACGTAGACGCGATCGTCGACATGCGCCGGCATCTGACCCTCGAAAAAGGCGCCACCCCCAACAAGGGCGCCGAGGTTCTGGAAAACCTGATCGCGACCGACAACCCAGGCGGCTTCGCGCCGGGCGGACGCATGAACTGGGCGGCCGACCTGAACCTTGACCTCATGAGCCACAAGAAAACCGTGGACGTGCTGTTCTGGGTCGGTGACGGCGCATTCGACATGCGCAATCAGCGCACCTTGCGCGCCTTCGTCAAAGTACTGAAAGCCGCCAAGGTCGACTTCGCCGTGCTGGGGCTGGAAGAACGCGACAGCGGCGATGTGGCCCGTCGTCTGGGAGATGAGGCGACGTTTCAGATGCTCGCCAGACGCAACATCCAGACGCTGGCGCAGTACGAGTTCAAGCGCATCGTCACCTGCGACCCGCACAGCTTTCATGTGCTGAAAAACGAATACGGCGCGTTCGACGGTCACTACGTCGTACAGCACCACAGCACGTATCTGGCCGAGCTGATTGGTAACGGCGCGCTGAATCTGGGCCAGCACACAGGCACCAGCGTCACCTATCACGACCCGTGCTACCTCGGCCGTTACAACGGCGAGTACCAGGCGCCGCGCGATGTGCTGCGTGCGCTGGGCATCGAGGTTAAAGAAATGGTCCGATCCGGATTCCGCTCACGTTGCTGCGGCGGCGGCGGCGGCGCGCCGATTACCGACATTCCCGGCAAACAACGCATCCCGGACATGCGCATGGACGACATTCGCGAGACGGGCGCCGAGCTGGTGGCGGTGGGTTGTCCACAGTGCACCGCAATGCTCGAAGGCGTTGTGGAGCCACGGCCGATGATCAAGGACATCGCCGAGCTGGTGGCTGACGCACTGCTGGAAGATACCGCGCCGGTAAAACCGGCGGCGGCCCGACGTGAACCTGCGGAGGCGCATTAATGAGCGACATTATCCGCCGCGACCCACGTGCTGAATGGATCGCACGAAACCGGCTGCATCCGCTGCACGCTGTCATGCAACCGGCGCAAGCCAGCTGGATGGGCCCGAACGGTGTCCTGCGTAAAAACATGCATGGCGTCGGTTTCATCGGTCCCAACGGCGTCAAACGCATTGATCGAAGCGGGGCTCAACAAGGTGGCGCGACCAAACGCGCCGTAGTTGTTGACGTGCAGTTACCACTGCATCGGATCGCAACGCCTGCTTTTTATGTCGCTGTCGTCCCCGACATGGTCGGCGGCCGGTTGAGCAGCCACGACCGAGACCTGCTGGGCTTGGCCCATGGACTGGCTGGCAACGAGGGCGCTGTCCTGGCGGTGATTTTTGGCGAGCACAAAGAGACGGCGTTCGATATTACGGGCGTTGATCGTCTGTTGATACTGGAAGGCAGTGCGTTCAGTGGTTATTCGCCCGAGCAACGGGTGCAGGGTTTGCGGGCTGTGGATAACCAGTTCGACCCGCATCACTGGTTGCTGCCCGACAGCCGAAACGGTGGGGGAGAGTTGGGACGCCGTTTTGCGGCGAGCCTGGGAGAGCGGCCGTCGACGCGAGTCTGGCAAGTGGCTGGCGAACAGTGCATCGGGCGCGCCGGTGCTGGAGCGCAAGACCTGTTGCGCCCCGTGTCACGCCTTATTCTTGCGGAAGCGGAATGTGCCGAACCTGTCAGTGAAACACGGCATGAAGCGCTGCCCGTGGAGTTATCCACAGCAGTCGCACGCAGCTTGCCGCGCATCGAAGACCTTGGCGCAGTGGCGGTCGATCCGGCACTTATCCCCATGTCTGAAGCTGAATTTATCTTTTCAGGTGGTAATGGGGTCAAGGACTGGCCGCTGTTTCACCGCACCGCCGTCGCATTGGGCGCCACTGAAGGCGCATCCCGGGTGGCGGTGGACGATGGCTTCATGATGCGCGATCGCCAAGTGGGTGCGTCGGGCACCTGGGTCACTGCCAGGGTTTACGTGGCGGTCGGAATTTCCGGCGCGATCCAGCATTTGCAGGGGATCGGCGCCTGCGACAAGGTGGTGGCCATCAATCTCGACCCGACCTGCGACATGATCAAGCGTGCTGATCTGTCGGTGATCGGAGAGAGTTCGTCCATTCTCGAAGCGCTTATGGAAGCGGTCGACACTTACCGAAATGGGGCGAAGCGCGATGCAGCCTGAAATGGGGAGCTCTGTGGATAAAGGCACGCTGCACGTCATCAGCCTCGTCTCCGTCGGCGCGCACCCGACGTCAGGGCGTCCGCGTCGCGCCGAGCAGGACGCCCGCGCGGTTGAATTGGGCTTGCAACTGGCTGGGGATAACTTGCACGTGTTGCATGCGGGTAATGCCGAAGAACCCGCCTTGCGTGGCTACCTGGGTATGGGCGTGGACGAACTCCATGTGCTCGCCCAGCCGCCAGGCGCGGACGCAGTGCCTGGACTAACGGATTACATTCGTGAGTCGGGCGTGCAACTGGTGCTGACCGGCAGTCAGGCCGAGACGGGCGAAGGGTCCGGCATGCTTCCCTATTTGTTGGCCGAAACGCTCGGCTGGCCGCTCGTGGTGGGCCTGGCCGAGGTCGAGTCCATGAGCAATGGCAGCGCCCAGGTGCTGCAGGCGCTCCCCCGAGGTCAGCGTCGCCGACTCAAAGTGCGACTGCCGTTTCTGGCGACTGTGGATAACGCCGCACCAAAACCTCGTCAAAGCGCATACGGCCCGGCGCAACGGGGTCTGCTGGATGTAGAAGAGATCGAGGTGGTCATCGACGAAGTGTTCACCGGCGCTGAACTGACGCCCGCAAAGCCACGGCCAAAACGCTTGAAGGTTATCAAGGCGAAGAGCGGCGCTGATCGCATGAAAGCTGCAACGGCGAAAGCGAGCGGAGGTGGCGGGCAGGTGCTGAAGGGAGTGAGCGCTCAGGAAGGTGCTGCGGCGATTTTGAAGTTGTTGGTGGAGGAGGGGGTGGTTCGTTGAACACGGAAAGGCGCCGCGCTGGCGCCTTTTCTCTGTTCACGTCTGAGGCCTATCCGGTTGCATTTTTCGATTCCTGGCATCTGCATCAACAATCACGACGTCGAAAACCTGCTTAATGACCTGACGTGGTCCCTGTTTCAAACTCCATGCGAAGAACACAAGACACCCAACCAGCAAAGTGAACAAGCCCGAGCCAACGAGGCTCTGCGCGGCTCCCTTCCAGAACCCGGGCCGCGCCATGCGGATGTCGTTGGCGGCTCTGGGAGAGTAAAACGCCGCCAACTCGTCCGTTTCGGTACTTAGCGAGGACTCCAAAAAGTTTGTCGCCAGCCGGGTCGCCTGGGTTCGATAGGCTTCAAGTTGCGAACTGCTATTGCTGATATCGTGAAACGCAGCGAGATCGCAATCTAGCGGATCAGTGCCGTTTCTCTCTTTGAACGCGTGGATATACTCGATTTTTTGCCGTTTATATACCGAGTAGGCCAGTTGGCCGAGTATGTCGTCTTCATCGTTCACTAACTCACTGAAGATGTAGTTGTAGCGCTCTTCGGTCATGTGCAGTCACTCCTGCCGGAGCCTGCGGGAGGCCGATCGGAATGCTTCCCTGATTTCTTCCGTGGTCTTGGGTTTGAAGCTGATAATGCCCAATAATTCTTTGGGCAGAGCAAACGAGGCCCCTTGCTTACGTTTGGATAGCCTGTTGTTCGCCTCAATAACGACTTTGTGTGAGAACGGTGCCCAGCGATCCATAAGCGTGCTCCTTCCTGCCGGGTTGATGTGCGATGAGTGTACCGGGCGGTCCGGGGCTTGGATGTCAGACACTTCCTAAACGTACTCACCCAAATGTCTGTGGAAACATACCCACAATCGCTGTTGATCCGCCTGTGGATAAACTGTTCGCGTATTGCTCCAGCCCTTTGCTGGCGTCGCTCTCAGCCGGCTGGTTGATTTTTGATCGCTCTATCTAGCGGATTACTATGAATTTTTTCCACAGGCCAGTCCTGTTGGCGCGTGCTCTTACCCACATTGTCTGTGAGCGTTCGTGTGGATAAGATGTTCGTGATTCGCTGCAGGCCTTGTAATTCAGGGCGTATAGAGCTCTGGTCGAAATTTAACCAATAACAGCCATCCAGAGCTAATCCGCGCTGCTGGTCAGCTTTAATGAGCGCTTTTCATGCTTTTCCACAGCACTCGGCAGACTTACACACATATGCTGTTGGCGCTTCTGTGGATAACATGTTTGCGGTCGAGGTTTAACCCCTGAATCCGGTCGGTTGAGTGATATGATCAAAAAATGATCATTTATTTTTTTGCTAGCTATCAAAGCAGGCCAGATTGCATGCGGACACGGCCAGCCTCGAACCGATTCCTGTCGCCCAACCAAAACGCATTGCGGGCAAGCGCGCTCCTACAGCTCGAATGTCTGTAGAAGCGCGGTTGCCCGCGACAGTGTCAGTCTAAATCGGACAGAAAAACCCTACTCGTGATTAACCGCCACGCCCTTCAGATAGGAAGCAGGCTCGGCGCCCATGTTTTCCAGCAATTTGGCGCTGTACCAGTCGATAAAATTCACCACGCCGAATTCATAGGTTTTCGAGTACGGCCCCGGCTGGTAAGCGACTGAGTTGATCCCGCGCTGGTTTTCTTCGGCCAGTCGACGGTCCTGGTCGTTGGTGGCGTCCCAGACTTCACGCAGGCGCGCGACGTCGTAGTCCACGCCTTCGACAGCATCCTTGTGCACCAGCCATTTAGTGGTAACGAGGGTTTCTTGCGCGCTGACCGGCCACACGGTGAATACGATGACGTGGTCGCCCATGCAGTGGTTCCACGAGTGGGGCAGGTGCAGGATGCGCATCGAGCCCAGGTCTGGGTTCTGGATGCGGCCCATCAGTTTTTTGCTGCCTTGCTTGCCATCCAACGTCATCGAGACGGTGCCTTTGAGCAGCGGCATGCGCACGATCCGGTTGCGCAGGCCAAAGCTGGCGTGGGCGAACGGGATCTTTTCGGCCTCCCAGGCGGCGGCGGATGCCGCGACGTGGTCCTTGAAAGCCTGGTCGGCGCGCGGGTCAGTGACGTCGTCCCACTCCAGCAAGGTGTTCAGCAGTTCGGGGTGTGAAGCATTGCAGTGGTAGCACTCGCGATTGTTTTCCAGAACCAGCTTCCAATTGGCTTTTTCGACCAGGGTGGTTTGCACCGCCACCTTGGTGTTCTCCATGTCGTACGGTTCCATGTAGTGGTTCAGCGTCTGCAGGAACGCGTCGATGGCGGGAGGGTTGCTGGCCATGCTGATGAAAATGTACCCGCCCGCCACTTTGCAATGCACCGGCTTGAGGCCGAACTGCTTCATGTCGAAGTCCGCACCCATTTCGGTACCGGCATACAGCAGGCGACCATCGAGTTCGTATGTCCACTGGTGGTAAGGACAGACCAGCTTGGCAACCTTGCCTTTTTCCTTGGTGCACAGGCGAGAACCGCGGTGGCGGCAGACGTTGTGGAACGCATTGATCGAGCCGTCCGGTCCGCGCACGACCAGGATCGGGTTCTTGCCGATCTGGAGGGTGAGGAAGTTGCCCTTGGCCGGCACTTCACAGCTCATCCCCGCGATCAGCCATTCTTTCTGAAAAATTTCCTGCATGTCGATTTCAAACAGCCGCTCATCGCTGTAGAAAGGCTGCGGCAGCGAGTAAGTGCGCTCGCGGGTGTGCAGCATCTCAGCAGTCGCCTTGCGCGCGGGTTCCAGCGGATCGCCCAGGCTCAGAGTTGCAGTGACGTCCATCTTTCAAGTCCTCAGGCCGCGCTTGGCGCAGCCTACGAATGTGGCTGATACGGTGGGTGTGTAGCGAATCAAGTGAGGCGGCAAGGTTTCTGACGCGCCGGCCGACAGATAAAAATTCTGTAACGAATTGATGGCGAGTGTGGAGCCGGGCGCGACCTGAACCTTATCCATGGGCGACATGGCCGAATCCGTTTCCGACGGCCCGGCCCCTATAGACCGGGGCTGGTCGCCATAAGTATGTGAATGTCGCTGATAGGTAAATAGGCGGCTCGTGCGTTACGCAGAATCGCCACCATAAGAGGCCGACCGTCGGCCGTGGAGAGTGTGTATGTCCCAGAGTTTCCTCAGCCCGGTCAACACCCAGACGTGGGCCAACGGCCGCCACCTGGTACGGGTCGTCAAAGTGATCCAGGAAACCTGGGACGTGCGCACGTTCTGCTTCATGGCCGACCAGCCGATTCTGTTCTTTTTCAAGCCCGGGCAGTTCGTCACCCTTGAGCTGGAAATCGACGGCGTGCCGATCATGCGCTCGTACACCATCTCCAGTTCGCCCTCGGTGCCCTACAGTTTCTCGATCACGATCAAGCGTGTGCCCGGCGGCAAGGTTTCAAACTGGCTGCACGACACATTGCACGAAGGCCAGGAGCTGGCGGTGCACGGGCCGGTGGGTCTGTTCAACGCCATCGACTTCCCCAATCCGAAAATCCTCTACCTCAGCGGCGGTGTCGGCATCACGCCGGTCATGTCCATGGCGCGCTGGTATTACGACACCAACGCCAACGTCGACATGGTCTTCGTCCACAGCTCGCGCTCGCCCAAAGACATCATCTACCACCGCGAGTTGGAGCAGATGGCGTCGCGAATCAATAACTTCGCCCTGCACATCGTTTGTGAAAAACACGGCCTGGGTGAGCCGTGGGCGGGTTATCGGGGTTATCTGAACCAGAAGATGCTCGAGCTGATGGCCCCGGATTTCATGGAGCGCGAGGTGTTCTGCTGCGGGCCGACGCCGTACATGAGCGCGGTCAAGCGGTTGCTTGAAGCCAACGGTTTCAACATGGCGCAGTACCACGAAGAGTCCTTCGGCGCGACGCCGCCTGAAGCCCGCGCCGACGCAGTGGAACAGGCCGAACAGGCGGCCGATGCGCCGGATGTGGATGTCGCCGACCTGCATCAGGTGGAATTCACCGACACCGGCAAGAGCATTCGCGTCGCGCCGGGCGAAACCGTCCACGCGGCGGCGGCCAAGCTCGGCCTGATGATTCCCAAGGCGTGTGGCATGGGCATCTGCGGGACCTGCAAGGTGATGAAGCTGAGCGGGGAGGTCGAGATGGAGCACAACGGCGGCATCACCGATGACGACGTAGACGAAGGCTACATCCTGGCGTGCTGCAGCGTGCCGAAGGGCGATGTGCGGATTGAGTATTGAGGTCGCGTTCCGTTCCGAGGCGCTGGTGTGATCCAGAGCGAATCGTGACGTGCGGGTCGTGTCATTCACCGATGTGTCTGACACGCCCGAAAGATTGCGGATGTGTTCACGTTTGATCAAAGCCGATGGGTGATCATCAGATCGATAAAAATGTCGTCGTATTACCGCACACCGTTGAATCCAGGCTTTTTGAGATACAGAGTGTTGGCGGAAAAATACAGCATGCTACCGCGCCTGTTTCGTATGACGAAAGAAACAGACAGCGTTTGTTTTTCATCATTCAGTTTCGGTTTCGCGATGTGATGGATATATTCGGTCTTCCCTGATTTTATTTCAACGGTTTCCTCATAGGGTTCTTGTGTTTGAATCCACAGCGTCAATAGATGGCCTGCCGCCCCTTCGGGTAACTGAACAACCAGCGTGGCGAACTCGTGCTCAAGTTCCTCAATCTTTAATATTTTAATAGGAGAGTTTTCTAGCACTTGCGCTTCGCTGACGATGGGGCCTTTAACGCGCTCTGGCTCGAACGCAGTTTTGAGATAGACGCCCTCCTCGGACACGCCGACAATGTCTCCGGCGCTGTTCAGAAGGATATACGTATATGCCAGAGCGATCCCTGCATGGAAAAACAACTCCTTGGGGATATTGAAACGCAGAATTTCGCCGTCCGTCTCAGCAGTCTGGCTACAGTCATACTCAAAGCCTGGAGTCGTCTCATAGACATGGATCATGTCACCCTTGCGGACATCGGGGCAGTCAACTACAAGGGTTGCCCCCTCAGGCGGAAGTTTGTCAACGACGATTGTCTTGATATCGCTTCCAGCACTCGCTGTTGCTTCAAGCACAATAGGCTTAGGTAAAAAACCTGTAGATCTCAGTGCAGTGGCTTCCATGTTAAATCCCTTTATCATCGATACTGTTAAGTGTTTGTTTAAGCCAGAAAAATATTTTCTGTGACCAGTCAACATTAGACCGAGCTATGGTGGAGAGCAACTCTTTAAAATCATTAGATCGGTTAGTCATCGCCACATTCGGAGGTTGATGATTGGAATCAGTCACTTACTCCGTTAGAATTTTTTGCGCTTCAGTTAATTGCGAAATAATCTAAGTTGCAAGGCGGTGCGCCTGTTTGCCAGTTGAATCCACACCCGCATAGTTGGAACGGTTATGTATCGCAAAAAAAAGGGGAGTGCACTTCGTGCGCTCCCCTTTACTGTCGGCTGGAAAGTTACACCTTAAAGCGCGCAACCATACCGTTCAGATCCACGGCCAGACGCGACAGCTCGTTGCTCGCAGCGCTGGTCTGATTGGCGCCGGTGGCGGACTGGGTCGACAGGTCACGGATGTTAACGAGGTTGCGGTCCACTTCCCGAGCAACTTGCGCCTGCTCTTCTGCCGCACTGGCGATGACCAGATTGCGTTCGTTGATTTCCACGACAGCGCTGTTAATGGTGTCCAGCGCCAGACCGGCGCCCTTGGCGATGTTCAGGGTGGACTCAGCGCGCTCGGTGCTACTGCGCATGGAGTTCACGGCTTGCTCGGTGCCGCCCTGGATGCTGCCGATCATGCGCTCGATTTCGCTGGTCGACTGCTGGGTGCGGTGGGCGAGGGCGCGGACTTCATCGGCAACCACAGCAAACCCGCGACCCGCTTCACCTGCACGGGCCGCTTCGATGGCGGCGTTAAGGGCCAGCAGGTTGGTCTGGTCCGCCAGACCGCGAATCACATCCAGCACCTTGCCGATGTCACGGGACTCGTCCGCCAGATTGCCGATCAAGGTGGAGGTGCTCTGCACATCGGTGCTCATGCGCTCAATGGCGCTGACGGTTTCCTGCACCAGATCGCGGCCATCGCTGGCGGACGTGGTGGCATTCTTCGACGCTTCCGAGGTGCTCACAGCATTGCGTGCGACTTCTTCCACGGCACTGGTCATCTGGTTGACCGCGGTGGCGGCCTGTTCGATTTCGTTGTTCTGCTGGGACAGGCCACGGGCGCTTTCATCGGTGACAGCGTTCAGCTCTTCGGCTGCCGAAGCAAGCTGGGTCGCCGAACCGGAAATGCGCTGCAGGGTGTCGCGCAGCTTGGATTGCATCTTCAGCATCGCGGCCAGTAAACGGCCCGCTTCGTCAGTACCGTCCACTGTGATGGTGCGCGTCAGGTCACCTTCGGCAATGTCCTCGGCAGCGTGCAGTGCCGATGCGATAGGTCGGGTAATGCTGTTGGTCAGCAACCAGGCGAACAGCAAGGTCAGCGCAGTGGCAATGATCAGCAGCGTGACAACCATCGTGAACGCGGTCGAGTACTGCTGAGTCGCATTGGCGCTGGCCTGGTTGAGCTGCTGCGTATTCATCTCCACCAGCTTGCCGAGCACTACGTTCATCTGGTCCGAGTTGGTCTGCAGATCGGCGCTGAGCAGGCGGGTCAGTTCGGTCATGTCATTGGCCTGACTCAGCGACTTCATGCGGGTTTCAAGCTGGCGATAGTCGTTGAGCAATTGGACGTACTGGTCGTAGGCCGACTGTTCTTCAGGTGCGGAAATCAGTTTGACGTAGACCGCACGGGCATCGTCAATCTGCTTGTTGCGCATGGCCAACAATTCGGTGGTTTTCTGCAGCGTGTCGGGGTCGCGATTGAGCATGAGCCGATACGACAACACGCGCAGGCGAATGCTGCCCTCGGTCAGCTTATCCAGCGCCTTGATGCTCGGCATGCTGTTGGTCGCCATGACCACATTGGCGTTGTTGATCTTGTTCATCTGCGACAAAGCGAAGATGCCCAGAATCAGCATCAGCAGGCCAATGACGGAAAATCCAAGAAAGGCGCGGGGCGCGATATTCAAATTACGTAGGGACATTACGGTTCCAGGAAGGCCGCGATCCATGCGAGGCGAAAGATAAAAGCGTCAGAGATGCACGGGTTATCGGTCGGCCCCATGGGGACTTGATGCCGCTGGTCTGCGCTGTGCGGTTATGTCGCACCCGCTAATCTGACGAACAGCAGGAACAAGATCGCAGAAACGTAGTCAATCAGGGCCGTTATGCGTTTGCGCAATAGAAGTGATTGAGATGCTTGTTGGTCGGTGTAGTGGCTTGGATGCCCTGATTTCACTGGTAGCTAAAGTGACTTTTCTTTATCGTACGCGCCCTTTGAAATTTGCCTGAGATATCAAAATGTTGGAAGCATCCCTAAGCCAGTTGGAAAAGCTCGTCAGTGACCTGGTGCAACACAATCAGGAGCTGCAGAACACAAACGCGCGACTCACCGAAGAGTTGAAACAAGCCCGGGATGACAACGACAGTCTGCAGCTGAGTCTGATGGAGCAGGAAGAGAAGCAAGGCGCGACGGCTGCGCGCATCCAGGCGTTGGTTGATCGTGCCACCAGCGTCAGCGCGGTTGACGCATGATCACGGATCAGGACGGCGCCAAGGTTATCTCCATCCTTGGCAACGACTACACGATCAAGGCACCTGCCGGGCAAGAGCAGACCTTGATGGATGCGGTCTCGATGCTGAGATCGGCATTGTTTGAAACCAAGCGCAGTTACCCGACGCTGATCGGCGACCGCTTGCTGGTGCTGGCGGCGTTGAACCTGTGTTCAAAGCAGATCGAACTCAAGCAACAACATGCCGAAGCGCTGAGCCGTTACGAAGACAAGGTCAGCGCAACGGTTGAGGTGATCGAAAAGGTGATTGCTCAGAACTGAGCCACTGGTTCAGTCCATCCGCAGGCTGCTGAGGTCATGCAGCCTGCCAGTGACGAGCGAGCTATTTTCAGCTCCCCATCACCAAGCGGATGTCCGCTGCCAGCTCACGCACGCGGGCTTCTTCAGTGTCCCACGAGCACATGAAGCGGGCGCCGCCGTTGCCGATGAACGTGTAGAAGCGCCAGCCCCTGGCGGTCAGCGCGGCAATGGCCGCTTCCGACAGTTGCAGGAACACGCCGTTGGCCTGCACCGGAAACATCAATTCAACGCCCGGAATATCCTTCACCAGATCCGCCAGCAACTGGGCGCAGCGGTTGGCGTGGCGCGCGTGTTTGAGCCAGGCGTCGTTTTCCAGCAAGCCCACCCACGGGGCTGACAAGAAACGCATTTTTGAGGCGAGTTGGCCGGCCTGCTTGCAGCGGTAGTCGAAGTCTTCGGCGAGCTTGTGGTTGAAGAACAGAATCGCCTCGCCCACCGCCATACCGTTTTTGGTGCCGCCGAAGCACAGCACATCAACCCCTGCTTTCCAGGTCAGCTCGGCAGGCGAGCAACCGAGGAATGCGCAGGCGTTGGCGAAGCGGGCGCCGTCCATGTGCAGGTTCAGGCCCAGCTCCTTGCAGGTTTCGCTGATGGCTTTGAGTTCTTCCGGCTGATAAACGCTGCCCACTTCCGTGGCCTGGGTCAGCGTGACCACGCGGGGTTTTGGGTAGTGGATGTCGGCGCGTTTGAGCGCGACTTCACGAATGGAGGCGGGCGTCAGCTTGCCGTTCTCGCTGCGTGCGGTCAGCAGTTTAGAGCCGTTGGAGAAAAACTCCGGTGCGCCGCATTCGTCCGTTTCGACGTGGGCGGTTTCCGAGCAGATGACGCTGTGGTAGCTCTGGCAGAGCGATGACAGCGCCAGGGAGTTGGCTGCCGTGCCGTTGAAAGCGAAAAACACCTCGCAGTCTGTTTCGAACAACTGACGGAATTGATCGGCCGCGCGCGCTGTCCACTGGTCGTCGCCGTAGGCACGCTGGTGCCCGTGATTGGCTTGTTCCATGGCCGCCCACGCTTCGGGGCAGATTCCCGAATAGTTGTCGCTGGCAAACTGCTGGCTTTGGTCTGACATGGCCGCTCCCCTGTAATCGAAGGCTGCGACTGTAACCAAAGTTGATCGGTTTGGTCATGCATTCTTGCGTCAGAAAATTCAGCCAGACAGCGAAGCAATATGACCGAAACGAAATCAATGACCGCACCCGCGCGTGATCGCGCGCTGGACCTGCTCAAGTGGCTGGCGATGCTGAGCATGGTGATGGATCACCTGCGCTACGTCGGCTGGCACGCCAATTGGCTGTACGTGCCGGGGCGGCTGGCGTTCCCGTGGTTTTGCCTGGCGATTGCCGTCAACGTCGTGCGCACTGGCCGGCGCGATATTGGTTCGGCGATCAAGTGGAAATACCTGACATGGCTGGCCGTTTTTTCAGTGATTGCTGAGCTGCCCTATCGCATTTACATGGCCGGTGAGGTCACGACGCTGAATGTATTACCCACGCTGGCGCTGGGTTTGCTGGTTGCGCAAGGCGGATTAAGTCGCTCATGGCCGGCGAGGGGCCTGGGTATCGCTGCCCTGGCGATGGGTGTTCTGTTTGGGCCGCACTTGATGTTCGGCATGTATGGGGTTTTGCTGCCGCTGGCGTTTGTGCTCGTGCTGCGCACCTCTTTATGGCTGGCGATTGTGCCGGGAATCGTCTGTTTATTGAGCAACGAGTGGCCGAAGATCATCGACGGCATGCTGTGGGGCGACCCGATTTCTATCGGTGCGCTGGTGGCTTGTCTGCTGGCGCCGTTGTTGGGGCTGGCAATTCTGCACTGGCGCCCGGCATTTGACGTGTGGCCAATGCGGCGGTGGGCGTACCTGATTTATCCAGTGCATTTTCTGCTGCTGTTCGGGTTGCGGCAGCTAATTGAATGACGGTGAAACGATCGTTCCCTCGCTCTGCGTGGGAATGCATCCACTGACGCTCTGCGTCTCAGCGATGGACGCAGAGCGTCTCGGGCGGCATTCCCACGCGGAGCGCAGGAACGATCATCTGTCGAACTCAGTGATTCAGTGGGACCGGCTTCAGCCGGGAAGAGGCCCGTGTGAGCACCCTCAATTTCGCAGTATCGCTCTAGACAAACCTCCATCCCCGCCCGTATCTTCCGCGTCAGGCCACCGCAGTGGCCAGCGTCGCTCGGACGGTTCCGGGCGCTTACGTCTTCAGAGGTTTCCATGGCAGACCAAGGTTCGCCGCGCCGCTTTGCGCGTATCGATCGACTCCCCCCTTACGTGTTCAACATCACCGCCGAGCTGAAAATGGCTGCGCGTCGTCGTGGTGAGGACATCATCGACCTGAGCATGGGCAACCCCGATGGGGCAACGCCGCCGCACATTGTCGAGAAACTGGTTACCGTCGCCCAACGTGAAGACACTCACGGCTACTCGACTTCGCGTGGCATCCCGCGTCTGCGTCGGGCGATTTCCAGCTGGTACAAGAAACGCTACGACGTCGACATCGACCCTGAAGATGAAGCCATCGTCACCATCGGCTCCAAGGAAGGCCTGGCGCACTTGATGCTCGCCACGCTGGATCAGGGCGACACCGTTTTGGTGCCGAACCCCAGTTACCCGATCCACATCTATGGCGCCGTTATCGCCGGCGCCCAGGTGCGCTCCGTGCCACTGGTGCCAGGCGTGGACTTCTTCGCCGAGCTGGAGAAAGCCATTCGCGGCTCGATCCCCAAACCGAAGATGATGATTCTGGGTTTCCCGTCCAACCCGACCGCTCAATGCGTCGAGCTGGATTTCTTCGAGCGCGTCGTTGCCCTCGCCAAACAGTACGACGTGCTGGTGGTTCACGACCTGGCCTACGCCGACATCGTCTACGACGGCTGGAAAGCCCCGTCGATCATGCAGGTGCCCGGCGCCAAGGACATTGCGGTGGAATTTTTCACCCTGTCCAAGAGTTACAACATGGCGGGCTGGCGGATCGGCTTCATGGTCGGCAACCCGGAATTGGTCAACGCCCTGGCGCGGATCAAGAGCTATCACGACTACGGCACGTTCACGCCGCTGCAAGTGGCCGCCATTGCCGCGCTGGAAGGTGATCAACAGTGCGTGCTCGACATCGCCGAGCAGTATCGCCAACGCCGTAACGTGCTGGTCAAAGGTCTGCATGAGTTAGGCTGGATGGTCGAGAACCCGAAAGCGTCGATGTACGTCTGGGCCAAGATACCCGAAGCGTACGCGCACCTGGGATCGCTGGAATTCGCGAAAAAGCTGCTGGCCGAAGCCAAGGTCTGCGTGTCGCCCGGTGTCGGTTTTGGTGAATACGGCGACGACCACGTTCGCTTTGCGCTTATCGAGAATCAGGACCGCATCCGTCAGGCCGTGCGGGGTATTCGTAGCATGTTCCGGGCTGACGGATCGGTTACGCAAAAAAACTGAATACCGTCACTCAGTTGCCGAGGTCATGACGGGACCTCGGCACATCCGGTAGCGGCATATGCTTGAGAATCGGTGATGAGGGTAATTCGGCATGTGTGGTGATGCCATAGACGACCGATAGTTTATTGGAACTGTTCTCTACATAGTAATCACCGGGCGCGTCACATCGAATTGCTTCAGCTTCCGTAACAGTTTTTGAGTAGCTGCGCCCTTCAACGGTACGGATGTTCACTGACACTTGGCGGTCATCAGACACTCTGAAAGTTCTGTCCATCACAATGTCTTCTTCAGTAGGACTTACGTAAAAAGTCGTGCCTTTTGGAAGATACAGCGCAAGGTCGGATTCGACGGACTCCGGTGCCGCGATGGGGGGTAGTTCCCATAAATAAATATCGGCTTCCACTTCTGCGTCCGGATAGGAAATGATCTTGAGAATGACCGAATAGTACCCGCCGTCCTGATGAACGATGTCTTGGGGTGTCGCATAAAGCCTGGCATCGCCCACTGCAACTGTGGCCGAAAGAACTACATCCGAATCTTCGACGTAGACGGCAATCAGCGCCTCAAACTCGCTCAGTTCCCGAATAATCCTCAGTTTGACCGAGCCTTCTATATCCACCGTATGAAACACGCCTTGAGTCAGAAAGAGCAGCAGCTCCGTAGCGGGTCCCTGCCGACAGACGTTTTTCCCCCTTAGCTTTTTCCATAACTGCGGAGTTAGCGTATGCGACCTTGCGATTGTGCCCATGATCATTCCCTTGAGTGAATAAGTGAGAAGTGGGTGGCTGGCATTCCGTTGGCCTAAAAAGTAAACCCGTCGTCGCTATTTGAATATTGTCATTGTTGACAGCGTTCATGACCGTTGGTCTTAGGTGTGCGGGGGGTGATGATTCTCGGCAAGATCGAGACCTAGGGGCAGCTGAATTCCAAATCGGTCTGACTTAACGACAAACTCTCCCTGCAGTCGCAGGGAGAGTTTGGGTCGCGTATTTTATATCATTAGATCAACTTTTTAATTTTTTCTGGCCTGATGGAGAGCAGTCACTTCTCGGTTTGCCAGTTTGTCCAGTTCACTTTTAATTCGACTGTGGCGGTGTCGTTAGATGCATCGAAAATGACTTTTTTGCCGACAACGTCGAATGAGTTCCAAAGGTCGGTATGTTGGACTGCATCGCCGACCTGTACCGTAAAATAGAACGCGTCGGCGACTGGGGCAGCTGTAGAATTTTTGCTCACCACTTTCTTCATCGTTCCGTTTACGCTGGTTTTACCGTCCTCTCGGATCCGGAAGGAAACAGCTACCTCTCCATTCCCTGTGTTGTAGAAGAACTCTCTTGAGACGACGGTTCCAGTGCCTCCTTCTGAGCCTCCTACCCACTGGTATACGTCACCAGGATAAACATTAAGCAAAGCCTGATTGAGAGGAATGGGCCCTTTTGTAAAGGTTTCTTCCGGTTTTTTGTTGATATTAGCCATGTTGTAATTCCTTTTAAGTTTACACAGAGCTTAACATTCAGGCGTAATGAGTCTGATGTTAGGCATTCGGTAGTATTTGAGGAAAGTCGCCACGTTCATAATTTCAAGGGCTACTTACCCGTCACTGTGCTGCACTGGTAAGTTAGGCGTATGCACGCCTTGTTGCTACTGTCACAAATGACAGGTTTTGCTACCGCTGGTCGTAGTGCGCATTTAGGATCAAGGGATAAGCATGGGTCTAATTGCGACATTCGCTGAACTAAAACTCCCTGCCTCGACCGCGATTTCTTTGTCTGACACGCGCTCCTACAGAAAGCTGCGGCAACAGCTCATTTATTCCTCCCCGCCAACCCATGTCGTAAACGCGCCTTTGTGTGGCGTGCGTAGGCATCTGGGCAGCCAGCGTCAGCCATACCATCGTGGCCAAAGGGCAGTTCAAGGCCCTGTCGATCATTCAGGCGCCGCGCCGCCGCTGGGAGAACCGCGATGTTCAGCAAGCAAGACCAGATCCAGGGTTATGACGATGCACTGTTGGCGGCGATCAGTGCCGAAGAGCAGCGTCAGGAAGACCATATCGAGCTGATCGCCTCGGAGAACTACACCAGCAAGCGTGTGATGCAGGCCCAGGGCAGCGGCCTGACCAACAAATACGCCGAGGGTTATCCCGGCAAGCGTTACTACGGCGGTTGCGAGCATGTCGACAAAGTCGAGCAACTGGCGATCGATCGCGCCAAGCTGCTGTTTGGCGCCGACTACGCCAATGTCCAGCCGCATTCCGGTTCTTCGGCCAACAGCGCGGTTTATCTGGCATTGCTGCAAGCGGGCGACACCTTGCTGGGCATGAGCCTGGCCCATGGCGGTCACCTGACCCACGGTGCCAAAGTGTCTTCATCGGGCAAGCTGTACAACGCCGTTCAATACGGTATTGACGTTACCACTGGCCTGATCGATTACGACGAAGTCGAGCGACTGGCCGTCGAGCACAAACCGAAGATGATCGTTGCCGGTTTCTCGGCCTACTCCAAAACCCTGGATTTCCCGCGCTTTCGTGAGATCGCCGACAAAGTGGGCGCGCTGCTGTTCGTTGACATGGCCCATGTGGCCGGTCTGGTCGCCGCCGGTTTGTACCCGAACCCGCTGCCGTACGCCGATGTGGTCACCACCACTACCCACAAAACTCTCCGCGGCCCCCGTGGCGGGTTGATCCTGGCCAAGGCCAACGAAGAGATTGAGAAAAAGCTCAATTCAGCTGTGTTCCCGGGTGCCCAGGGTGGTCCATTGATGCACGTGATTGCCGGCAAGGCCGTGTGCTTCAAGGAAGCCATGGAGCCCGGTTTCAAAGCCTATCAACAGCAAGTGATTGATAACGCCCAGGCCATGGCGCAGGTGTTCATTGATCGCGGTTACGACGTCGTGTCGGGCGGGACCGACAATCACCTGTTCCTCGTCAGCCTGATTCGTCAGGGCCTGACCGGGAAAGACGCCGACGCGGCGCTGGGTCGAGCGCACATCACCGTCAACAAGAACGCCGTGCCGAACGATCCGCAATCGCCGTTCGTGACGTCGGGCCTGCGCATCGGCACACCCGCTGTGACCACGCGCGGTTTCAAAGTTACCCAGTGCATCACGCTGGCAGGCTGGATCTGCGACATCCTCGACAACCTCGGCGACGCCGATGTCGAGGCCAATGTTGCCGACCAGGTCGCCGCGCTGTGCGCCGATTTCCCGGTTTACCGCTGAGTCAGGAGTCGCACCATGCAGCATTACTCGGGCTTCGGCCTCTTTAAACACTCCCTCAGCCACCACGAAAACTGGCAGCGCATGTGGCGCACGCCCACCCCGAAAAAGGTCTACGACGTCGTGATTGTCGGCGGCGGCGGGCACGGTCTGGCGACGGCGTACTACCTGGCCAAAGAGCACGGCATCACCAATGTGGCCGTGGTTGAAAAAGGCTGGTTGGGCGGCGGCAATACCGCGCGCAACACCACCATCGTGCGCTCCAACTATCTATGGGACGAATCCGCGCACTTATACGAACACGCGATGAAACTGTGGGAAGGCCTGTCTCAGGACATCAACTACAACGTCATGTTTTCCCAGCGCGGCGTTTACAACCTGTGCCACACCCTGCAGGACATGCGTGATTCCGAGCGCCGCGTCAGCGCCAACCGCCTCAACGGTGTTGACGGCGAGCTGCTCAACGGCAAGCAAGTGGCTGAAGAAATTCCGTATCTCGACTGCTCGAAAAACACCCGTTACCCGATCATCGGCGCAACGGTGCAGCGTCGCGGCGGTGTCGCGCGTCATGACGCCGTGGCCTGGGGCTATGCCCGCGCCGCCGATGCGTTGGGCGTGGACTTGATTCAGCAGACCGAAGTGACCGGCTTCCGCAAGGAAAACGGCGTGTGCATCGGCGTCGAAACCAACAAGGGCTTCATCGGCGCCAAGCGCGTCGGTGTGGTGACTGCCGGCAACTCTGGCCACATGGCCAAGCTCGCCGGTTTCCGTCTGCCGGTGGAATCCCATCCGCTGCAAGCGCTGGTGTCTGAGCCGATCAAGCCCATTATCGACAGCGTGATCATGTCAAACGCCGTACACGGCTATATCAGCCAGTCCGACAAGGGCGACCTCGTGATCGGGGCCGGGATCGACAGCTGGATCGGCTATGGCCAGCGCGGCTCGTACCCGGTGATCGAGCACACCATTCAGGCCATCGTCGAGATGTTCCCGGTGCTCTCGCGGGTGCGCATGAACCGCCAGTGGGGCGGCATCGTCGACACCACGCCGGACGCCTGCCCGATCATTTCCAAAACGCCGGTGCCGAACATGTTCTTCAACTGCGGTTGGGGTACCGGTGGCTTCAAGGCCACGCCCGGCTCGGGCAACGTGTTTGCCGCCAGTCTGGCGAAAGGCGAAATGCACCCGCTGGCCAAGCCCTTCTCAATCGACCGGTTCCACAACGGCGCATTGATCGATGAACACGGCGCTGCAGCCGTAGCCCACTAACAGAGGACTTTTCCCATGTTGCATATCTTCTGTCCTCACTGTGGCGAACTGCGCTCCGAAGAGGAATTCCACGTCTCCGGTCAGGCCCACATCCCGCGTCCACTCGACCCGGCTGCCTGCACCGACGAAGAGTGGGGCGACTACATGTTCTTCCGCGACAACCCGCGCGGTCTCCACCACGAGTTGTGGATTCACGCGGCGGGTTGCCGGCAGTATTTCAACACCACGCGTGACACCGTGACCTACGAGATTCTCGAAACCTATCCGATCGGCACGCAGCCGCAGTTCGTCAATCCAGCGCCCGCGATCAGAAAGGGAGAACAGGTATGAGCCAGTCCAATCGCCTGCCCAACGGCGGCCGCATTGATCGCAGCAAGGTCCTGAATTTCAACTTCAACGGTCAGACTTATCAAGGCTTTGCAGGCGACACACTGGCCGCAGCCTTGCTCGCCAACGGCGTCGACATCATTGGCCGCAGCTTCAAGTATTCCCGTCCTCGCGGCATCTTTGCGGCAGGTTCGGAAGAGCCGAATGCCGTGCTGCAGATCGGCGCCACCGAAGCCACGCAGATTCCCAACGTGCGCGCCACGCAACAGGCGCTTTATCCGGGCCTCGTTGCGACCAGCACCAACGGCTGGCCGAGCGTGAATACCGACATGATGGGCATTCTCGGCAAGGTCGGCGGCAAGCTGATGCCCCCGGGCTTCTACTACAAAACCTTCATGTACCCGCAATCGTTCTGGATGACCTACGA
This sequence comes from Pseudomonas graminis, assembly GCF_013201545.1. Classification (NCBI taxonomy): domain Bacteria; kingdom Pseudomonadati; phylum Pseudomonadota; class Gammaproteobacteria; order Pseudomonadales; family Pseudomonadaceae; genus Pseudomonas; species Pseudomonas graminis. The sequence continues at coordinate 1,276,345 of NZ_CP053746.1, read as the reverse complement.
GAAGTACATCCGCAAGGCAGCGGGCCTGGGGCGCTCGCCGACCGAGCTGGATCCGGACACCTACGACAACATGAACCAGCACTGCGATGTGCTGGTGGTCGGCGCCGGCCCAGCAGGTCTGGCCGCCGCACTGGCCGCTGCGCGCAGCGGTGCTCGGGTCATCCTGGCGGACGAGCAGGAAGAATTCGGCGGCAGCCTGCTGGACAGCCGCGAAAGTCTGGACGGTAAACCGGCAGCGGAATGGGTAGCGACGGTGGTGGCCGAACTCAAAGGCCTGCCCAACGTGACCCTGCTGCCGCGCGCCACGGTGAACGGCTATCACGACCACAATTTCCTGACCATTCACGAGCGGCTGACCGATCACTTGGGCGATCGCGCGCCGATTGGCCAGGTGCGTCAGCGCATGCACCGGGTTCGCGCCAAGCGCGTGGTGCTGGCGACCGGCACCCACGAGCGTCCACTGGTTTACGGCAACAACGATGTGCCGGGCAACATGCTGGCCGGCGCGGTCTCCACTTACGTGCGTCGATATGGCGTGGCGCCGGGCAAGAAACTGATCCTGTCGACCAACAATGATTACGCCTATCGCGTGGCGCTGGACTGGCTTGACGCCGGCCTGCACGTGGTCGCCGTTGCCGACGCGCGTCACAACCCGCGCGGTGCGTTAGTGGAAGAAGCCCGCGCCAAAGGCATTCGTATTCTGACCGGCAGCGCCGTGGTGGAAGCCCGTGGCAGCAAGCGCGTCAGTGCCGCCCGCGTGGCCGCCATCGACGTCAAAGGCCACAAGGTCACCAGTCCTGGCGAATGGCTCGAGTGCGATCTGGTCGCCAGCTCCGGTGGCTACAGTCCGATCGTTCACTTGGCTTCGCACCTCGGCGGCAAGCCGGTCTGGCGCGAAGACATCCTCGGTTTCGTGCCGGGCGAAGCGCCGCAGAAACGCGTCTGTGTCGGTGGTGTGAATGGCGTTTACGCCCTCGGCGACTCGCTGGCCGACGGTTTTGAAGGCGGTGTTCGTGCCGCCAGTAAAGCCGGTTTCAAACCGGTCGAAGGCGTACTGCCCAAAGCCCTGAGCCGGGTGGAAGAACCGACCTTGGCGCTGTTCCAGGTCCCGCACGAAAAAGGCACTGCGCGGGCGCCGAAGCAATTCGTCGACCTGCAGAACGACGTCACCGCAGCGGCCATCGAATTGGCAACTCGTGAGGGTTTCGAGTCCGTCGAGCACGTCAAACGCTACACGGCGCTGGGTTTCGGTACGGACCAGGGCAAGCTCGGCAACGTCAACGGCCTGGCCATTGCGGCACGCTCGCTGAACGTGTCGATCCCGGAAATGGGCACCACCATGTTCCGCCCGAACTACACGCCGGTGACCTTCGGCGCCATCGCAGGCCGTCACTGCGGCCACGTCTTCGAGCCTGTGCGCTTCACCGCGCTGCACGCCTGGCACGTCAAGAACGGCGCCGAATTCGAAGACGTCGGGCAGTGGAAGCGCCCGTGGTATTTCCCGAAAGCCGGTGAAGACATCCACGCCGCCGTGCGCCGCGAATGCAAGGCCGTGCGCGACAGCGTCGGCCTGCTGGACGCATCGACGCTGGGCAAAATCGACATTCAAGGCCCGGATGCACGGGAGTTTCTGAACCGCATCTACACCAACGCCTGGACCAAACTCGATGTGGGCAAGGCGCGTTACGGCCTGATGTGCAAGGAAGACGGCATGGTCTTCGACGACGGCGTCACCGCCTGCATCGCCGATAATCACTTCATCATGACCACCACGACCGGCGGCGCTGCCCGCGTGCTGCAGTGGCTGGAAATCTATCAACAGACGGAGTGGCCGGACCTGAAGGTGTACTTCACGTCCGTCACCGACCACTACGCAACCCTGACCCTGTCGGGCCCGAACAGCCGCAAGCTGCTCAGCGAAGTGACCGACATCGACCTTGGCCGTGAAGCGTTCCCGTTCATGACCTGGAAAGAAGGCCTGGTGGGCGGTGTGCCGGCGCGGGTGTTCCGGATTTCGTTCACCGGCGAGCTTTCCTACGAAGTGAACATCCAGGCCGACTACGCCATGGGCGTTCTGGAAAAAATCGCCGAGGCCGGCAAACAGTACAACCTGACCCCGTACGGCACTGAAACCATGCACGTCCTGCGGGCCGAGAAGGGCTTCATCATTGTCGGCCAGGACACTGACGGCTCGATGACCCCGGACGATTTGAACATGGGCTGGTGTGTCGGCCGCACCAAGCCGTTCTCGTGGATCGGCCAGCGCGGCATGAACCGTGAGGATTGTGTGCGGGACGAGCGCAAGCAGCTCGTCGGCCTGAAGCCGATTGATCCGAACAAGTGGCTGCCTGAAGGCGCGCAACTGGTGTTTGATCCGAAGCAGTCGATCCCGATGAAGATGGTTGGCCATGTGACGTCGAGTTATGCGGCGAACTCGCTGGGCTATTCGTTCGCGATGGGTGTGGTGAAGGGCGGGCTGAGGCGCATGGGTGAGCGAGTGTTTGCGCCACTGGCGGATGGGTCGGTGATCGAGGCCGAGATTGTGTCCTCGGTGTTCTTCGATCCGAAGGGTGATCAGCAGAACGTGGAGTGATCACCCGGAACACCGCACACCTTGCGCTCACTGAAACAACAGAATTCAACACAGGTGCTCTATGACCACAGCCAACGTTTACCAACAGCGGCCAGCGACCGACGCCAAAGCCGAGTCGCCGCTGTTTCATGCTGACCTTCAAAGCCTGATCGGCAAAGGTCGCAGCAATCCGGGCGTGTTGTTGCGGGAGAAAAAGCTGCTTGGCCACCTGACCATCCGTGGCAATGGGCACGATCCGGCATTCGCGGCGGGCGTGCACAAGGCGCTGGGCATGGAATTGCCGGGCGCGCTGGCGCTGGTCTCAAGCGGCGATAGCTCGATCCAGTGGCTTGGCCCGGATGAGTGGTTGCTGATCGTGCCGACTGGTGAAGAATTCGCCGTCGAGCAGAAGCTGCGCGAGGCGCTAGCCGGTTTGCACATCGCTATCGTCAACGTCAGCGGCGGGCAATCGCTGCTGGAGCTGACCGGGCCCAATGTGCGCGAAGTGCTGATGAAGTCCACCAGCTACGACGTGCACCCGAACAACTTCCCGGTGGGCAAGGCCATCGGCACGGTGTTCGCCAAATCGCAGCTTGTGATCCGTCGTACGGGTGAGGAGACCTGGGAATTGGTCATCCGCCGCAGTTTTGCCGATTACTGGTGGCTGTGGCTGCAGGACGCGAGCGCGGAGTATGGTTTGGGCGTTGCTGCCTGATTTGATCGTTGCCACCCTCAGCGTGGTAACGCCGCCCGTGACGCTCTGCGTCCTTCGATGGACGCCGAGCGTCCTGAACTGCATTCCCACGCAGAGCGTGGGAACGATCAAGGAATACCTATGAGCCGCGCCCCCGATACCTGGATTCTGACCGCCGACTGCCCCAGCGTGCTGGGCACGGTGGACGCGGTGACGCGTTACCTCTTCGAGCAGGGCTGTTACGTCACCGAGCATCACTCCTTCGATGACCGGCTATCCAGCCGCTTTTTCATCCGCGTCGAGTTTCGCCAGCCGGAGGGGTTTGACGAGTCGTCCTTCCGTGCAGGCCTTGCCGAGCGTGGCGAATCGTTCGGCATGATCTTCGAGCTCACCGCCCCGAATTACCGCCCAAAAGTGGTGATCATGGTGTCCAAGGCCGACCACTGCCTCAACGATCTGCTCTACCGACAGCGCATCAATCAGCTGTCGATGGACGTGGTCGCCGTGGTTTCCAATCACCCGGACCTCGAACCGTTGGCGCGCTGGCACGACATTCCCTACTACCATTTCCCCCTCGACCCCAACGACAAACCGGCGCAGGAAGCCAGGGTAATGAAGGTGATCGAAGACACCGGCGCCGAACTGGTGGTGCTTGCCCGCTACATGCAAGTGCTGTCGCCGGAGCTGTGCCGCAAGCTCGATGGCAAGGCGATCAACATTCATCACTCGCTGCTGCCGGGCTTCAAGGGTGCCAAGCCGTATCACCAGGCCTACAACAAGGGCGTGAAACTGGTCGGCGCGACGGCCCATTACATCAACAACGACCTCGACGAAGGGCCGATCATCGCCCAGGGCGTCGAAGTGGTAGATCACAGTCACTACCCCGAAGACTTGATCGCCAAGGGCCGCGACATCGAAGGCCTGACCCTGGCGCGCGCGGTGGGATACCACATTGAGCGACGGGTTTTTCTCAACGCCAACAGAACCGTGGTGTTGTAGGGGGTAGTTGCAAGCTTCAAGCTTCAAGCCGCAAGAGGAAAAGCGGCGTCACTCGCAACACGTTTCGGGCCCATATAGTGGCAGCAGCGCTTTTGCTTGCTGCTTGAAGCTTGCGGCTTGAAGCTCACTGACTCACCCAATCAATAACAAATAGAGAGGTGACATGTATGTCTGGTAATCGTGGTGTGGTGTATCTCGGCGCAGGCAAGGTCGAAGTACAGAAAATCGACTATCCCAAGATGCAGGACCCGCGCGGCAAGAAGATCGAGCACGGGGTGATCTTGCGCGTGGTTTCCACCAACATTTGTGGTTCCGATCAACACATGGTGCGTGGGCGAACGACAGCCCAGGTCGGCCTTGTACTGGGGCACGAAATCACCGGTGAAGTGATCGAGAAGGGCAGCGATGTCGAGAACCTCAAAATCGGCGATCTGGTGTCCGTGCCGTTCAACGTTGCCTGCGGCCGTTGCCGCTCCTGCAAAGAGCAACACACCGGCGTCTGCCTGACCGTCAACCCGGCCCGAGCCGGCGGTGCCTACGGCTACGTCGACATGGGCGACTGGACCGGCGGCCAGGCCGAATACGTGCTTGTGCCGTACGCCGACTTCAACCTGCTCAAACTCCCTGATCGTGACAAGGCGATGTCGAAGATCCGCGACCTGACCTGCCTCTCTGACATCCTGCCCACCGGCTACCATGGCGCGGTGACTGCCGGCGTTGGCCCGGGCAGCTCGGTGTACATCGCCGGTGCAGGTCCGGTGGGTCTTGCCGCTGCCGCATCAGCACGCTTACTCGGCGCGGCAGTCGTAATCGTCGGTGACGTCAATCCGGTGCGTCTGGCCCACGCCAAGGCCCAGGGTTTCGAGATCGCCGACCTGTCCAAAGACACCCCGCTGCACGAGCAGATCGCCGATCTGCTGGGCGAACCGGAAGTGGACTGCGCCGTCGACGCTGTGGGCTTCGAAGCACGCGGCCACGGCCACTCGGGCGCCAAGGCCGAGGCACCGGCCACCGTACTCAACTCGCTGATGGGCGTGGTGCGCGTCGCCGGCAAGATCGGCATTCCTGGCCTGTATGTGACGGAAGACCCGGGCGCCGTGGACGCTGCCGCCAAGGTCGGCGCGCTGAGCATTCGTTTCGGCCTGGGCTGGGCAAAATCCCACAGCTTCCACACCGGCCAGACACCGGTCATGAAGTACAACCGTCAACTGATGCAGGCGATCATGTGGGACCGCATCAACATCGCCGATGTGGTGGGCGTGGAAGTCATCAGCCTCGACGACGCCCCGCGCGGTTACGGCGAGTTCGACGCTGGCGTGCCGAAGAAATTCGTCATCGATCCACACAAACTGTTCAGCGCCGCATGATTCTCTGACCCTTACAAAAGGCGACCTTCGGGTCGCTTTTTTTATACCTGACGTAGGCTTCTAGCCCGGCGTTTGTAGGGCGTTTCTGAAAATGCCTGAGGCGCGTTTGAATCCCGTTCCCGCTGGTTTCAGCTGTCTTTTCTCCGTGCTATTTGTCCGGCCCGTTTATCAGCTGGCGAGTCATGCATGTTTGTCTGGTGGGTCAGAACCTCGATTTATTTCCTCGTCACAATGCCGCTCTTTGTCCTGCCTGCAACGCTGGCCAGTGCCCACCTGGAGCCCTTTCCGTCGGGCTGGGCCTCGTCGGAGTTGTTCTTTGAAAATCCCAACGACTGCATCTGGGCCGGAATCGCGCCGCTTACCGCCACCATGTGCGCGTGGCGCCGACCTACCGTGAGCTGGCGGACTGTGAGGCTGACTTCACGCCGGGTGAGTGTTTCGCTGCCGACGTCTCCCGGCTCTGGTCGCCCTGGTTGTCCGGTTTCGCGATCATCACCCAGGTTCAGCTGACATCCATGGGAGCCAGCCCCGATCCTCAGGTACGCCTCTTCAGTGAGCCGCTTTATCGAGGCGCCGATCATCAGGGCGGCACGCGCTTGATCAGCCTGCGCGAGAAGCTCCGCAACGGTGAGCATTTCGATAAGGCGTTCATTCGCCACCGGCTCCTGGAGGCGGGCTCGACGGCTGCGGATCAACGGCTGGCGCGGACCTTCGAGCCGCAGCGGCTGTTTTACGTCCGCTAACCCTGACGGCCTGCGTGGAACTTCCCTTCGAGGGGCGGTCCAACGCGTGTTTACCCGGCTACGGCCGGTCCCCCGGCAAACGAGGTTGTTGCGATGAAAGTTTCACTGAAAAACGTACGCGGTGCTGCGCTGGCGAGCCTGATAGCGCTGGCCGCCACGCCGGTCTTCGCCTTCAATCTGAATGACGCCGCCAACGCGGTTGCCAATGCTACCGGCGGCCAGCAAAAGGCAACGGCCGCGCCTGAGGCCGCCGGGCTGCTGAACACGCTGGGCACGCAATTGAACGTCACGCCGGAGCAAGCGGTGGGCGGCACCGGCGCCTTGTTGGGGCTGGCCAAGAACAAACTCGCTGGCAACGACTATTCGCAACTGAGCAAATCAGTGCCCGGCCTGGATCAATTGGCCGGCAACTCGGCCCTGGGTAGCCTGAGTGGTCTGGGCGCACTGTTGGGTAATTCCGGGAGCAGCAGCTCTGCCCTGGATAGCGCGCTGGGCAATGTGCAGAGCATGGGCGACGTGAACAAGGCATTCAGCGCGTTGGGCATGAACAGCAGCATGGTCAGCCAGTTCGTGCCGGTGATCCTGCAATACCTTGGTCAGCAAGGCGCCGGCGGTTCAGCGTTGCAGGCGTTGAGTGGCGTCTGGGGCGCCAAGTAATTGAGTTGCCGCGCCCCTGCAAAAGGGGCGCTTGTTGCCAAGAAGTGGTGCTAGGAAATCAGGCCGCGTAACTCGGCAATTCGCGCATCCTTCTCTTCCCACAGCCGGTTGACCCAGTCCTGCACATACACGCGGAACACCGGGTCATTCTCGTAATCGCCCTGCCACAGCGCAGGGTCGAGTTCGCGGGTCTTGATGTCGACGATCACCCGCGGCACCCGTCCTGATATCAAGTCCCAGAACCCGGGAATTCGTGCGCTCGGATAGACCACCGTCACATCGAGCACCGCGTCCAGTTGCTCACCCATCGCCGCCAGCACGAATGCGACGCCGCCTGCCTTGGGCTTGAGCAGATGGCGGTACGGCGAAGCCTGTTGGGCTTTCTTCGCCGGCGTGAAGCGTGTGCCTTCCAGGTAATTCACCACGGTCACGGGCTGACGTTTGAACAGCTCGCATGCCTCGCGGGTGATTTCCAGATCCTTGCCCTTGAGCTCTGGATGCCTGGCGAGAAACGCTTTGGTGTAGCGCTTCATGAACGGGTAGTCGAGCGCCCACCACGCCAAGCCTAGAAACGGCACCCAGATCAGTTCTTTCTTGAGGAAGAATTTGAAGAACGGCGTACGCCGATTCAGCGCCTGCACCAACGCCGGAATATCCACCCAGGACTGATGGTTGCCGATGACCAAGTAAGAAGTGTCGCCACGCAGGCCTTCATCGCCGCGGATTTCCCACTGGGTTGGCAGGCAAATTTTGAAGATCAGCTTGTTGATTTCACACCAGGTCTCCGCGATCCACATCACTGCTGCCGAGCAGTTGTCGCGCATCTCGCTCTGGAACACCAACTTGAGCAGCGCAAAGACCATCAACGGGCCGATCAGCACCAGCGTATTGAGCAAAAGCAGCAGCGTGACGGCAATTCCGGTAAGCAGGTGACGCATAAGGCACTCGCGGTCGACAGGGTGGCGCGCAATGATAAGCAGGCCGGGCGGTTGGCGCAAAATCCCTGGCGATACCGACGAATGTTTCACGCCGCTTTCGGTACGCTCGGCATTGCCTGCACCGCGACTGCCCGGTGCTCCAGTCCCGGCGCGAACCATCGGCAAAGTGACGGTCTAAACCGGGCACACGCTTCGCCCATTCATCACGAGGAATCAAATCCGTGAAATCCCTTCTGGCGCTTATGTCTTTGCTGGCGTTGCCTGTCATGGCTGCCGAACCGACGTTGTACGGCCGTTACGAATACATCCAGGTCTCGGAGATCGGCGAGACGTTCAAAGCCAAGATGGACACCGGCGCGTTGACCGCATCGCTATCGGCCAAGGACATCGAACTGTTCAAGCGCGATGGCGATGACTGGGTGCGTTTCCGTCTGGCGACCAAAGATGCCGACAGCAAAGTGTATGAGCACAAGGTTTCGCGCATCAGCCGGATCAAGGGCCGTTCCGAGGGCGACGATGATGAAGAGCCGGCCGATCCCACCAAGCGCCCGGTTGTTGACCTCGAACTATGCCTGGGCAGCGTGAAGCGCACCGTGGAGGTCAACCTCGTCGACCGCAGCCACTTCAACTACCCCTTGCTGATTGGCGCCAAGGCCCTGCGCGAATTCGGCGCGGCGGTTAATCCGGCCCGTCGTTATACGGCGGACAAGCCTGAGTGCTGATGGGAGATCTCCCGTCGTCCAGGCGACGCGCTGTCTTGCAGCAAACACACCCCCTATGGGCGTGAGCTTGCTCACGAAACGGCGATTCAGGCGCCAAAGAATGCAGCGGCCGTCTCCGCGCCCTTCGCGGGGAAGCTCGCTCCCACAGCATCGAGGCGGACTCGAGATTTCGGCCGCGCGGTTGGGCTTATGGGCGTGACCGGGGTGGCGTTCCACATTGCTCACGCAGGCGGCTGAGTCTCCAGCATAGACGGCCGCTGACTGACTTCGTCATACCAGTTTGCCAATCGCGGGTAGCTGCTGCGCCAGCCCAGATTCGGCTGGCGGAAATCCAGATAGCCCACCGCACAGGCCACGCTGATCGATGCGACGTCGAAATGCGTACTCAATTCAGTGATGGCTTCGGCCTCGAAATAGGCCAGGGTGCGGGCGATTTTCTCTTGTTGGGCGTCGAGCCATTCCGACCAATGTTTCTCCTCTGGCCGCAGGAAGGTCTCGTACCGAATGAGCAATGCAGCGTCCATGAGGGCATCGGCCAGTGACGCGAGCGTCAATCGCCGCCAGCGCGCCGAGCCTTCCTTGGGAATGAGGGGGTTGCCGACATGTTGTTGGTCCAGGTAGTCGAGAATCACCCGGCTGTCATGGATCACGTTACCGTCGGCCAGGCACAGCGCCGGAATTTTCCCGCACGGATTGTCGCGACAGACTTCAGCGTCGGGGCTGACGGGGGTGAGCGCAACCGCCTTGAGACTCACCCGGCTTGCCTGTCCGGTTTCATGAAGCAAGATCAGTACCTTGCGCGCGAATGGCGAAGCGGCGTTGTAATACAGCGTCATGCTGGGCGCAGACATGGGCATTCCTCTGATCGGCCTGGGCCCCCAGACTAGTGAGGGCCGGGACGCTGCGCAATATCCTGAGTCAATGCCGGGCCGATTTGCAAAGGCCTGGACATAAATGTCAGACCGTCGGGACCCCCTCTACCGAATCAGTCGATGCGCTGCCGGACTGCGCCGAAGGTGTGCCGGTCAACAGCGGCTTGGCAACAAACCAGATGATCGTGGCGGCGATGAGATCGAAAGCGGCCAGCGCCACGAACAGTGGGCTGTAGCCTACCTTGGTGACCATGATCCCAAGCACCAGCGTGAACAATGCCGCGCCGAGAAACCCGAACATGCCACCTAGACCGGTTGCCGTGCCCACTTCGTTCTTGCCGAAGGAGTCCGACGTGATGGCGTACAAGGCGCCCGACAGCGTCTGGTGCGCAAAACCGCCCGCGCACAGCAGTGCGATGGCGACATAAGGGCTGTCCACCAGACCGATGCAGCCCGGACCGATCATGCACAGCGAGCCCAGGACCATTACCATCTTGCGCGATGTCAGCAGCGACACGTTGAAATGCTTGTAGAAAAACGGGCTCAGGTAACCGCCCAACACGCAGCCGATGTCGGCGGCGAGAAACGGCAGCCAGGCAAACATCGCGATTTCCTTGATGTTCATGTGGCGCTCGGTCATCAGGTACAGCGGAATCCAGGCGTTGAAGGTCTGCCATGCCGGCTCCGACAGCATGCGGGCCGAGGCGATTGCGTAGAAATTGCGGGTGCCGACGATCTTCTTCCAGCTGGCGTGCTTGGTGGGCGCGTCCTTCAGGTGGGATTCCTGACCCGCGAGAATGTAATCGCGCTCCTCATCGCCCAGCAGACGCTGATTGCGCGGGTGCTTGTAGAAGAACAGCCAACCAGCGCTCCACAGCAGGCCCAGCCCGCCGACGATGATGAACGCGATCTGCCAGCCGCTGTGCAGAATCGCCCAGACCACGAGGGGAGGGGCCAGCAACGCACCGATCGACGAACCGATGTTGAACCAGCCGATGGCGACCGAGCGCTCTTTGGCGGGAAACCATTCAGTCGTTGCTTTGATCGCCGCCGGAAAACCTGCCGCTTCAGTGATGCCCAGCAAGCTGCGCAGGAACGCCAGACTCTGCCAGCCGGTGGCCATGGCTGCTGATGCGCACGCCACCGACCAGGCGATTGCGAACACTGCAAAGCCGATTTTGGTGCCAATGGCGTCGATCACATAGCCGGCAACCGGCTGCATGAAGGCATAGCCCATCTGCCACGCGATGACGACGTGCGAGTACTGTTCGGTGGAAATGTTCAGCTCGCTCATCATGGTGGGAGCGGCGACGGAGAGGGTGTTGCGTGCGAGATAGTTGACGATCAGGCCGCCGGTTATCAGCGCGACCATCCACCAACGGATGCCTTTGATTTTCATCGAGTCCACTCTGGGTATTGTTTTTATTTAGCGGCGATCGTTATACGTCGTCGTATGACTCGATTTAGTCAAAGGCACGTTTTGTTGTCAATTGAAATACTGCTGAGCGCTGATTATATTTCTGAATGTAACGGGCCTGTAACGACACTGATCCGTCAGCGACCGCGCCTAGGCTAAATTGGGGCGTTTTGGGAGGGGTGGCCTGGACTCGGCGCATGAGCAATGAGGGGTCGGCTATTCAGAAGTCGTATGACGACATCGAACATCGGCGGGGGAGGTCCCGCCGATGTTGTGCAGTAGAGGGTTGGCTGTGATTAAACCCGCTTGCGCGCCATCAGCCCTTTGCAACTAAGCCAGGCCGGGATCGCCATGCCGATCCACGACAGCACGTCCCATGCGCCGTCGCCCAGCAGCGCCGCAAACAGGCCGATCGCTGTCAGCAGTGCAATCCAGCCCGGTTTGGCGAAAGTCTTCCAGAATGCAGAGTGTTTTTTGTGTCGGGTCATGCGACTTCCGCCTCTACGGCCACTGCCTTCGCGACGGCGACAGCGGCGCGGCGGCGGACCCACCACAGGTACAAGCCACTGCCGAGGACGAGGATCGTCAGCACATCGAGCGCGGCCCAGAGGATTTTCATCGGCATGCCGCCGTAGTCACCGAAGTGCAGCGGTTGCGACAACAGAAGTGCGTCCATGTACCACGGGCGTCCCAGCGTTGCGGTCACGTGCAGATCCTGAGCGTCGATCAGGACAGGGGTCAGCAGGTGGGAGGTCAGGTGCGTGTCGCCTTTCATGAACACCGCGTAATGATGCTCGCTGGAAAAGCGCGAGCCGGGAAAGGCTATGAAGCTCGGCTCGGCGCCGGGGACGGTGGTCTTCGATATCTCGATCAGCCGGGTGGCTGGTCCGCGCTCGGCCAGAGGAGGGGCGTCTTTGTATGGCGCGATCATGGTCATCAGCGCGTCGGTGCGCCATTGCGCGATCACCAGATCGGCGCAGGCATTAAGCACGCCGGTCAGGCCGACGACAATGGCCCAGGTCAGCGTGACGACGCCGATCAGGTTGTGCAGATCAAGCCAGCGCACCCGCGTGGATTTATTCGGCCGCACCGTGGCGAAATCCAGACGTCGCATGAAGGGTGCGTACAGCACGACGCCGGAAACGATCGCCATGACAAACAGCAGGCCCATGAACGCCAGCAACAGTTTGCCCGGCAGCCCCGCGTACATGTCCACATGCAAGCGCAGCATGATCATCATGAAACCGCCATTGGCATTCGGGGTTTCCATCGCTTCGCCGGTGCGCGCGTCGATCATGAAACTGTGGGATTCGTTCGGGTCGCCGCCGGCAGTTTTGCCCATGATGGCGTAGACGCCGTTGGGGTCATCGTCGTCCCAGCCGAAGTACTGCATCAGGTCGCCGGGGCGGTGGGCTTCGGCTGAGCGGACCAGTTGTTCGAGGTCGAGATGCGGAGTGCCGGCGGGCATTTCTTTGAATTCCGGCGCATCGCCCGTCAGGTGAGCGATCTCGTGACTGAAGATCAGTGGTAAGCCGGTGATTGCCAGCATCAGCAGGAATGCCGTGCAGATCAGGCTGGTCCACGTGTGGATGAAAGACCAGCGGCGGATGGTTTGGCTTTTCATGTGGAAATCCGGAGTAGGCGAAAGCAACAAAGGCCGCTGTATGGGAGCGGCCCTTGTTTCAGGTAATGAGAGTTTAAACGATTACCATTTGTAGTCTACGCTCGCGAGCACTGTGCGGCGGTCGCCGTAGTAGCAGTAGAAGCCGTCGCAGGTGGAAATGTATTCCTTGTCGAAGACGTTGTTGGCGTTGACCGACACGCTCACGCCCTTGAACGACGTGTTCATGCGGCCGAGGTCGTAATGCACGGCGGCGTCGTAGACGGTGTAGGCGTTGCTGTGGCCGTAGTTGGAGTCGGCGACAAAACCGTAACTTCCTATTGCAATGTTGTCGGTTTCGCCAATGTACCGCGCGCCAAAGCCCAGGCCGAAACCGTCTAGCACGCCGTTGTGCCAGGTGTAGTCACCCCAGATCGCCGCCTGATTTTCAGGCGTGAGTGGCAGCGGACGATTCTTGTCCAGCGGGTCGGTGACCTTGGTCATCTTGCTGTTGGCGTAGGTGTAGGACGCCGTCACTTTCAGGTTGTCGGTGACATTGCCCACCGCTTCCAGCTCGAAGCCACGCACCTTTGCTTCGCCCAGAGGACGCTGCACGCCAAGGGTATCGCTGAGCACGATGTCGCGACGGGTCAGGTCGTACGCGGCCGCAGTGAAGATGATGTTGCTGCCCGGCGGCTGGTATTTAAGACCCACTTCGTACTGCTTGCCCGTCCCTGGCTGAAACGCTACGCCATTGGCGCCGCCTTGCTCGGCCTGGAATGACTCGGCATACGAAATGTACGGCGTGAAGCCGGAATCGAAGACGTAGCTGAGGGCGGCGTTGCCGGTGAACGCGCTGTCGGTGCGGTCATCGGATTGATCGGTGTTGTAGAACTTCGATTCGGTCTTGAGCAGGTCCTGGCGCCCGCCCAGGGTCAGACGCCAGTTATCCAGGGCCAGTTGGTCCTGAATATAGACGCCGACGTCCTGGGTTTTCTGGTTGTAATCCTGAAACGCGCTGTAGGCGACGTTGCTGAAGTCCTGCCCGTAAATCGGGTTGGCGATGTTGCTGGTCGGCGCGGCGCCATACTGCCATTTGTAGTTGTGATTCAGACGCTGATAGTCGAGCCCCAGCAGCACAGTGTGTTTAAGAGCGCCCGTGTCGAAGTCGGCTTGCAGGTTGTTGTCCAGCGCGAACTGGGAAATGTCCTCGTTCACGACGTTGGCGCCGCGTTGGACGGTGCCATCATCGCTGACCGAACCGAAGAAGCCACCGGCCGTGATCCCCTGAAAGGACAGGTCGCTCTTGGTGTAGCGGACGTTCTGCTTGAACTGCCAGACGTCGTTCAGACGATGCTCGAAGGCATAGCCCAGCGCGTAATAGGTTTTGTCGTAGAACTCCCAGTCCGGATCGCCGAGGTTTTCGTGGTACTTCACGCGGCCTACGGCCGACGGGTATTTGGTGCCCTGGATCGGCAAAAACTGGCTGGTGATGCCGGTATCGTCGCGATTGAACTGGCTGAGGAAGGTCAGCTTGGTGTCCGGGTCGATGTTCCAAGTCAGGCTCGGCGCGATGTTGTAACGCTTGTCATCGATGTGATCCACCGAGGTGCCGCTGTCGCGCACGACGCCGCTGACGCGGTACTCGAAATTGTCGGCGTCGTCGATCTTGCCGGTGCTGTCGAAGCTGATCTGCTTGCGATTGTAAGTGCCGACCTGAACCTGCACTTCGTGGCTGGCTTCGGCTTCAGGGCGACGACTGACCATGTCGAGCATGCCGCCCGGCGGGGTCTGACCGTAAACCGAAGACGCCGGCCCACGCAGGAGGGCGATGCGCTCCAGGTCCCAGGTTTCCATCTTCGGCATCACGTAGGCGCCTTTGGGCAGCGGCAAGCCGTCGAGGAATTGGGTGGGTTCAAAACCGCGGACCTTCAGCCATTCGGCCCGGCTGTCGCTGCCGTAACTGCTGGCGACCACGCCCGGCATGTAGCGAACGGCGTCGTCGATGTTCTGTACTGCGCGATCCTGCATCTGCTGCCGGGTCGCGACCGAGATCGAGCGCGGTGCTTCAACCAGTGCGGTGTCGGTCTTGGTGCCCGCTGCGGTGCGACTCGCGGCATAGCCCTGCGCCGGGCCCCACGCGCTTTCGAAACTTTCCTGACTGCCTTGAATGCTGGTGGCCGGTAATGCCATCGCACCTTCAGGCGCAGCCACGAGGGTGTAGGTGCCCGCCGTGGTCAGGTTCAATTGCAAGCCGGTGCCACGCAGCGCCTGCCCCATCGCGCCTGATGCGTCGAATTGACCCTGAACCGGCGCCGACGCACGGCCCGCGGCGAGCGCCGGATCCAGCGACAGGGCCAGGCCCGCCTGACTGGCAATCTGCGTCAGCGTCGTCGACAACGGCGCGGCCGGCAGATTGTAGGCGTGCACGCTGGACGCCTGGGAAGCGGCCATCAGCGGCGCACTGAGCATCGGTGCGGCAGTGGCGACGGCGATAGCCAGGAGACTCGGTCGCAGAAGGGTTTGAAGCGTGCGGGACATGAACGGCACCTCGAAGGAAATGGTTCTCAATGCCTATGTGCCGAACGAGATCTGAAAAGTGATAGGGCCGGGCGAAAATAAGTCGCACTCGCTCGCGGGCCTTTATTTAGAGGGCTGTATTTACAGCGCAGTCGTCGGCTTTTTCTCGCTGCGGACCACCGTCACCCACCACGGCGTACGCGCTTCGATCTGCACGGGTAGCGTGGGCGTCAGTGCCTTGAGCGCCAGGTCGGTGTTGGTCAGCGGAAAGCTGCCGGTGATGCGAAGGTCCGCAACGTCTTTCGCTACGCCGAGATGGCCTTGGCGATAACGGGCAAGTTCCGCAACCACGTCGTCCAGGCGAGCGTTATCAACCACCAGCATGCCGCGCATCCAGGCGCCGGTACCGGGTGCGAGGGCCAGCATGGGACCGAGGCTGTTGCGATGAATCAACATCTGCTGGCCTTCGTGCAGCACCAGTTCGTGGGTGGAAGCCTGCGGATGAGCGGCGACGGCTGATTGCAGCACGCTCAACAGCGTGCCATCAGCCTGCCGTTTGACGAGAAACTGCGTGCCCAGGGCGCGCATCTGCCCTTCCGGGGTTTCGACGATGAACGGACGCGCGTCGCTGTGGCTCCCGGTCTCCACGAAGATTTCGCCTTCCTGAAGCACGATCCGTCGCTGTGTGTCATCGAACCGCACGTCCAGCGCGGTGTGGGTATTGAGCCGGATAAGGGTGTTATCCGACAGGCGAATGGTGCGTTGCTCACCGGTGGCGGTACGCAGATCCGCGAGCCAGTAATCCACCGGCAGCAGGCGATCCCCCAAAAACACCGTCAAGCCCAGCGCCAGCGCGAAGCCTGCAACCCCGCGGCCCAGCTTGCGCAACCGCACGCCGATACCATCACGGGACCGCAAAAGCGCCGAACGTGCTGGGCCGGTGGTGCCGGCGAAACGTTGATCGACCATCCCGAGCTGCATCCAGGCGCGGGCATGCTCGTCGCTGGCGGCGTACCACTTGGCAAACTCTTCGCGCTCGACCTCGCTGCCTCGACCGCAATCCAGGCACAGCTGCCAGGCAATGGCGGCGTCCAGCACGGGGGATGAAACAGGTCGGGTGGAAATACGGCTCATGTTGGCTCGCCATACAGCGCGATGTAGCACTGGCGCAAACCCTGCGCCAGATACTGACGCACGCGGGGTACGGAAACGCCGAGCTTTGTGGCGATCTCCGCGTGGGGCATCCCGTCCAGGCGGTTGTACAAAAAGGCGGCGCGCGCTTTGCTGGAGAGCTTGCCCAGCAGGCGATCAATGGCTTTGAGGTCATCGAGAATCAGTTGCTGCTCTTCCAGCGAAGGCTGCTCCGCCTCTGGAATCAGCATCAGCTCGTCCAGATACGCCTGCTCCAGCGCGGCCCGGCGAAAGTGGTCGAACAACAAGCCTTTCGCGATCGAGACCAGAAAGGCCCGGGGCTCGCGGGGTTCAAGCAATTGCTCGCGGCCCAGCAGGCGAATGAACGTGTCCTGGCTCAAGTCTTCGGCGCGATGGGGGCAAGCCACGTTGCGTCGGAGCCAACCCAGCAGCCAGCCGCGGTGGTCGCGATAAAGCGTTCCGACGAGCTGCTGCTGGGGACTTTGAAGTGACGACACAACCGCACCGAGGAGAACAAAGGGGCTAACGAGAATTGTTCGCGATTGTGTCAGAGCCGCCCAATGCTGGCAATTGGTCCTTGTAGGAACAAGCCGAACGGTTGATGTACGAATCGACCATTAGATCTGTAAGGCGAGACGGGATGCGGAGGCTGGCGCAGAGGATGGATGCTAAAACGAGTGCGATTGCTGCTGCCGTCGCCATTTCGCCACACCTTGCTCAAGTTGTGCGGGGGTTTCTATTCCTTGTCGCCTGGCGTGGCTGAACAGGATCATTGCGAGCTCTGCGGTCACCAGGGCATCGGCGCTGGCGTGATGACGCTCTTCGGCGTGAAGCCCGAAGAATCGCGTCCAGTCGTCCAGGCCTGCCTGACGCAAATTCGCGTTCGGGCAAATGAAGGGCGCGATGTGAGCGACATCAATGAAGGGGTGCAGCAGGCGATAGCCCAGGCTTTCCTTTAATGCACGCCCCAGCATGTGTTCGTCGAACGCCGCGTGAAACGCCAGCAGCGGGCTGTCACCCACGAACGCCATGAAATCCAGCAGTGCTTCGACCGGCTCGCTGCCTGCGGCAATTGCCGTGGGCCCTAGGCCGTGAAGCAACACGCTGGGGCTGAGTTTGTGATCGGTGCGCATCAGCGTGCGCTCGAACTGCTGCCCCAGATCGATCGCGCCATCTTCGATGACAACCGCGCCGATCGACAGCACTTCGTCTCGCTGCAGATTCAGCCCACTGGTTTCAAGATCGAGAACCACCCAGCGTTGCTGGCGCAGCGTGTTCTGATCCAACGCGCCGGGCCCGGGCAGGGCGCGCAGGCGTTGTAGCTGTTCAGGCGTGAGTTCAGGGGCGACGGCGCGTCTGTGTGGCTTGAGCCAGCGGAACAAATTCATGATCAGTCGCTTACAGTTGGTAGCGCACGGTGAGGCTGGTCTGCAGCCGCTGCGCCTGGCGGAACGACTCACGCAGAATGCGTCGGTCCAGATGATTGAGCACATCCGGGTCGATGCGATTGGAGTACGGCAGGTTTTGCCGGTTCTGCTGCTGATGCTGCTGCATACGGGTTTGCTGAATGAAGTGGTAGGCCTCCTCATACGCCGCACCGTCCAGCGGGTCGATAACCTCCTTGGCCACCAGCTGCCGCAGCCTTTCCAGGGTGTTGCTGGCCTCGACGCCGTTGGCCAGCGCCAGCAACCGCGCGCCGTCGACAAATGGCGTCAGGCCCTGGGTTTTCAGATCCAGCGTGTCTTTTTCGCTGCCTTTGCGGGCGACCACGAAATCCTTGAAACGGCCCACCGGCGGGCGTTGACGCAGGGCGTTGTCGGCCATCATGCGCTGGAACAACGCGTTGTCTGCCACCTGGGCAAGAATGCTCTGACGCAATTGATCGCCGCCGCTTTCATCGCCCCAGACCACGCGCAGATCGAAATAGATGGAAGACGACAGCAGGTTCTCCGGCGTGGCTTCGCGAATGAAGGAGCCGAATCGCCGCGCCCATTCGATACGCGACAGGCACAGCTGCGGATTGCTCGCCATGATCCCGCCCTTGCACAGGGCAAATCCGCACACCGCCAGGCTTTGATTGATCCGCTCGGCGATGGGCAACAACCGACCGCGGATTTCGGCGGCCTCGGCGGCATCCCCGGCCTCGAACAGAATGCCGTTGTCCTGATCGGTGTACAGCGTCTGCTCGCGCCGGCCCTCGCTGCCGAAACACAGCCAGCTGAACGCGATGCCGGGATCGCCTTTTTCTTCAAGCGTGAGCTCGATGACGCGGCAGACCATGTGGTCGTTGAGCAGGGTGATGATCTGGGTGATCTGCGTGGACGAGGCGCCGTGGGCGAGCATTCGGTCGACCAGTTGGACGATGTCGCCGCGCAGGTTGGCCAGCGAATCGATGCGCGGCGCGCTGCGGATGGTGCGCGCAAGATGCACCAGATCCACACGCTGCAGCGAGAACAGGTCGCGCTCGGACACCACGCCGCACAGGCGCTGATCCTTGACCAGACACACGTGAGCGATATGCCGCTGAGTCATGGCAATGGCTGCGTCAAACGCGCTGGCGTCCGGGCTCAGATAAAACGGCGCCTGAATCATGCTGCGCTCAATGGGTTGGCCGAAGTCGGCGTTGACGTCCGCAACGACCTGACGCAAATCGCGCAGCGTGAAGATGCCCAGCGGCGCCTTGGCCTCATCCACGATCACAATGCTGCCGACCTGTTGCTCGTCCATCTGCCGCACGGCCTCGCGCAGCGGCGTATCGGGGGAGCACGTCACCGGATGACGCATCGCCAGTTCACCCAGCCGCGTGTTCAGCGAATATTGGGTGCCGAGTGTTTCCACCGCCTTCTGCTTTACTTGCTGATTCACCTGATCGAGCAGGCTGCTGACGCCGCGCAGAGCGAAGTCGCGGAATTCATTGGAGAGCGCGAACAACTTGATGAAGGCTTGCTTGTTCAGCTGCAGGCAGAAGGTGTCTTCGGCCGCCAGATGTTCGGTCCGCGTGGCGCGTTCGCCGAGCAGCGCGGCGAGGGGAAAGCACTCGCCCGTGGTGATTTCGAACGTGGTCTCGGTGCCGCCTTTTGCCGAGTGAGGGCGCTCACCCACCACGCGCCCTTGTTTGACGATGTAAAAATGTTCTACTGGCCCATCGCTAGGCTTGATGATGCTCTCGTCTGTAGCGTAGAAACGCAGGTGACACTGCTCGACAAGGTAGGCCAGATGGGCGTTTTCCATCTGGTTGAACGGCGGGAATTTTTGCAGAAACTGCATCGTGCCGTGGATGTTCTGCAGAACGGCTGTTTTGCCTGCCTGGGTAAAAGCGTCCGCTTTGCTCATGACCGATACCGCTTGTTTTTATTGACCCCATGGTCGACCGCTTATCGGGCAGTGCCCATTGGACGTAAGTCTTAGGTGACTGCAAAGGCGTTGAATCGCATCGAACCAAGGTGTAATACCGCAGCGATGCAGTTGGCACGAGGCTTTAAGGGCCCGGCATGAAGCCGACAGGATGTGCAGCGTATCAATCGTTTGCGCTGTCAGAATTGAAGTCGACAGGAAGATGAGACGGGTATGTTCGATCACAGTATTTTGAGTGATGAAGAGCGCGAAGCCCTCAATGAGGTAATGCTCGCGCCTGCATCCCAATCGCCACAACGGGTGTTGATCGTCGATGACGACAAGGATGCTCGGGAAGTTCTGGCCGAAATTCTCAGTCTCAATGACATCAGCTGCATCACCGCCGCCGGCGGCACCAGCGCCATGCATTTGCTGCAGACCCGGCCGTCCATTGCGCTGCTGATCACCGACCTGCGCATGGCGCCGTGCGACGGGCTGGACCTGATCCGTCGCGTGCGTGAATCGGACCGTGCGGAGTTGCCGATCATTATCGTGTCCGGCGACGCCAATGTGCGCGACGCCATCGACGCCATGCACCTGAGCGTGGTGGATTTTCTGCTCAAGCCGATCAACACCAAGCAGCTGTTGCGGCTGGTGAAGCGGGAACTGGAAATGGCCTGATAACGCCGCCTTCGGGCTGCGTTTTGCCATAAAAAGTTGTGCAATAAAAAAGGCGGTCTCCACTTAACTGGACACCGCCTTTTTGTTTGGGCGCTGATTACGCGGCGTGTTTCGCCTTGAATTCCCGACGGCGACGGTGCAGGACCGGCTCGGTGTAGCCATTGGGCTGCCGCGTGCCTTCGATCACCAGCTCAACCGCTGCCTGAAACGCGATGTTGCTGTCGAAGTCCGGCGCAAGCGGGCGATACAGCGCATCACCTGCGTTCTGACGGTCCACCACCGGCGCCATGCGCTTGAGACTTTCCATCACCTGCTGCTCGCTGACGACACCGTGGCGCAGCCAGTTGGCAATGTGCTGGCTGGAGATCCGCAGCGTGGCACGGTCCTCCATCAGGCCGATGTCGTTGATGTCCGGCACCTTCGAGCAGCCTACGCCCTGATCGATCCAGCGCACCACATAACCGAGGATGCCCTGTGAGTTGTTGTCCAGCTCGTTTTGAATCTCTTCGGCTGTCCAGTCGGTGTCCGGCGCCAGCGGAATGGTCAGGATGTCGTCGACCGAGGCCGGCGGGCGCTGGGCCAGTTCAGCCTGACGCGCGAACACATCGACCTTGTGGTAATGAAGTGCATGCAGCGCCGCGGCGGTAGGCGACGGAACCCAAGCGGTATTGGCGCCGGCCAGTGGGTGGGCGATTTTCTGTTCGAGCATCGCGGCCATCAAGTCAGGCATCGCCCACATGCCTTTGCCGATTTGCGCGCGCCCTTGCAGGCCGCATTTCAAGCCGATATCGACGTTTGAATTTTCATACGCGCCGATCCACTTCTCAGCCTTCATCTGCGCCTTAAGCACGACAGGCCCCGCTTCCATGGACGTGTGAATCTCGTCGCCGGTGCGGTCCAGGAAGCCCGTGTTGATGAACACCACACGCTCGCTTGCCGCCTGAATGCAGGCCTTGAGGTTGATCGTGGTGCGACGCTCTTCGTCCATGATTCCGACTTTCAGCGTGTTGCGCGGCAGGTTCAGCACAGCCTCAATGCGCCCGAACAACTCGTTGGTGAATGCCACTTCTTCCGGGCCGTGCATCTTCGGTTTGACGATGTACACCGAGCCCGTGCGGCTGTTGGCGCGGGAGGTATTGCCCTTGAGGTTGTGGATGGCCGCGAGGCTGGTCAGCAGGCCGTCAAGAATACCTTCCGGGACTTCGTTGCCCTGATTGTCGAGGATTGCATCGATGCTCATCAGGTGACCGACGTTGCGCACGAACAACAGAGAACGGCCATGCAGCGTGACGGGTTCACCGGTGGGTGAGGTGTAGACGCGGTCGGCGTTCATCGTACGGGTGAAGCTCGTACCGCCTTTGGAGACTTCTTCGGACAGATCACCCTTCATCAGCCCGAGCCAGTTGCGGTATACGATCACCTTGTCATCGGCGTCGACGGCGGCGATGGAATCTTCGCAATCCATGATGGTGGTCAGCGCCGCTTCCATGAGCACGTCTTTGACGCCGGCCGGATCGGTCTGGCCGACCGGGCTCGTCGCGTCGATCTGGAGTTCGAAGTGCAGGCCGTTGTGCTTGAACAGCAGCGCAGTCGGCGTCGAGGCGTCGCCCTGGAAGCCGATCAGCTGAGCATCATCGCGCAGGCCGGTATTGCTGCCGCCCTTGAGGCTGACGATCAACATGCCGTCGACCAGTTTGTAGCCGGTCGAGTCAACATGGGAGCCCGCCGACAGCGGGGCGGCTTCGTCCAGAAACGCTCGGGCGAAGGCAATGACTTTGTCGCCGCGCACCCGGTTGTAGCCCTGGCCCTTTTCCGCGCCGCCCGCTTCGCTGATGGCGTCGGTGCCGTACAGCGCGTCATACAGCGAGCCCCAGCGGGCATTCGAAGCATTGAGCGCAAAGCGTGCGTTCATCACCGGCACCACCAATTGCGGGCCGGCCATGCGAGCGATTTCTTCATCGACGTGTTGTGTGGTGATCTGGAAGTCCGGCGGTTCCGGCAGCAGATAGCCGATTTCCAGCAGGAACGCCTTGTAGGCGGCTGCGTCGTGGGCGTTGCCGGCATTGGACTGATGCCAGGCGTCGATACGCGCCTGGAATTCATCTCGTTTGGCGAGCAGGGCTTTGTTCTTGGGCGCGAGCTCGTGGATGAGCGCATCGGCACCGGCCCAGAATGCAGCGGCGTCGAGGCCGGTTCCAGGAATGGCTTCGTTGTTCACGAAATCCAGCAGGACGTTGGCGACCCGCAGGCCACCGACTTGAACGTGTTCAGTCATTGCTTGCCTCACTCTGCTCAGCTATCTGCGCTTCAATCACGAGCGCTTTCTTGTTAAAGCCATCGACGTCACTGCGAGCCCTTCCAGAACATGCCGGTACGGGCGGCTGGGCGGGGCGGCGGGCACCTGAAGTAAAGCGCGGAAACAGGTTTTGGCCTTGCAGGAACATCGGATCAGGCCTGGATTCGACATCTATGTAGTGAACGCGAAGCGATACTACATGATGAGTTGCGGCGTGAAAATCAGACTGAAAGTGCACCGAGCGACCGAAGTTAGGCACTCGGTCACGCAGCGGTGTTGGATGTTCTCAAAGAACGTACAGATTGTTCCAGATAATTATAAGAATCGTACACAAAAATTCCTGAAGCAGTGACGCCACTGCGCGCCGGGTAGACGTGCCTATACTCCCTGCAATCCATGGGACGTGCTATTAAACAGGTCTCAGTCGCTGCGGATAAAAGGAGTCGTTTGTGGATCATCTTATCGTCACTGTGTCAGCGCCGGACAAGCCAGGCGTGGTCGAGCAGCTCGCGGCATGCATTGCCGATCACGGTGGCAATTGGCTGGAAAGCCGTATGTCACACATGGCCGGGCAGTTCGCCGGGATCCTGCGGGTCAGCGCGCCGGTCGACGCGCATCCGCCCCTGCGCAGCGCGCTGGAAGGGCTTTCGGCAAAAGGCATCCGCGTCCTGTTCGCCGAAGTCCTTCCGGAATCCTTGCCGGAGTGGCGGCCCATCACCATGGAGCTGGTGGGCAATGATCGATCCGGGATCGTGCGCGACGTCACTCGCGTGCTGACCGAGCAAGGCGTCAACCTGGAGCATCTGGTGACCAGCGTGGAGCCAGCACCCATGAGCAGCGAAACGCTGTTTCGCGCCCATGCCGAGTTGGGATTGCCGATGGATCTTTCACTGGATGTGCTGCAACAGCGGCTGGAAACCCTGGCGGATGACCTGATGGTGGAACTGCATTTGCCGACGGACGAGTAAACAATGTCGCCGCTGTAGGCTCTGCCTTTTAGAAGGCCTGCAGCGAATTACCCTATTCCATCAGGCCTGGGCGCGTCTGCGCAGGGAGCGCCAGGCGTCGACGCTGTAGATGATCAACCCGGACCAGATGAAGGCGAAGGTTACCAAGGTGGCCGAGGCCATGTGTTCGTCGTACAGCACAACCGCCAGGGCCAGCACGAGCGTCGGCGCGATGTACTGCAAAAAGCCCAGCGTCGCGTAGGGCAAATGCCTTGCTGCGGCGTTGAAACACACCAGCGGCACGAGGGTCACCGGACCGGCCGCCGCCAGCCAGAGTGCCTCGGATGTGGTCCAGAATTCCGGCTGTGCGCTGTGGGCCAGCGGGTTGAAAATCAGCCAGCCCACGGCCAGCGGCACCAGAATCCAGGTCTCCACCACCAGCCCGGGCAACGCAGCCACGGGCGCTTTTTTGCGAATCAGGCCGTAGAAGCCAAAGGTGAACGCCAGCGCGAGCGACACCCACGGCAGACTGCCCACTTGCCAGACCTGCTGAAGCACACCGATCAACGCCAGCATCACCGCGACCCATTGCAACGGCCGCAGTCTTTCACGCAGCAGCACCATGCCGAGCATCACGTTGATCAGCGGGTTGATGAAGTAGCCCAGGCTGGCTTCGACCATGTGGTTGTTGTTCACGGCCCAGACGTAAATCAGCCAGTTAGCGGCGATCAGCGTGCCGCTGCAGGCGAGAATGGCGAGGCGTTTAGGGTTATCCCGCAGCTCTTGCCACCAGCCGGGATGCTTCCAGACCAGCAGCAGAAGCGAACCGAAGATGGCCGACCAGATCGCCCGATTGACGATGATTTCCAGCGAAGGAACGCTCGCCAGCACCTTGAAGTAAATCGGAAACAGCCCCCAGATGATGTAGGCGCTCAGGCCCAGAATGTACCCGCGTCGCGGGTTGGCAGCTTGCATGGGTGGTCCTTCGGCAAGTTTTTTTGTTGTGGTGTCCTGCAGCGTATTCAGCGTTTCAGAACAGCTTCAGCGGCTCCTCGTTCAGCGCGGACAACTGCTCGCGCAGCGCCAGCACCTGGTCACCCCAATAGCGTTCGGTGCCGAACCAGGAAAAGCTGTGGGGGAACGCAGGATCGTCCCAACGACGCGCCAGCCAGGCGCTGTAATGCAACAGGCGCAGTGCGCGCAGCGGTTCGATGAGCGCCAGTTCACGGGGATCGAAATCGTGAAACTCGTTGTAGCCGTCCATCAATTCCGACAGCTGACTCAGGCAGTCCTGACGATCACCCGCGAGCATCATCCAGACGTCCTGCACCGCCGGGCCCATGCGGCAGTCGTCGAGATCGACGATGTGGAAGATGTCGTCGCGGGTCATCATGTTGCCGGGGTGGCAATCGCCGTGCATGCGGATGTTCTGATGGGGCGTGGCGGCGTAGACGTCTTCGACGCGCTTGAGCAGGTCTTTTGCAACGGACTCATAGGCGGGCAGCAGGCTGCGCGGAATCACGTTGTTGTCCAGCAGGTAGTTGAGCGAGTTGTGGCCGAAGTTCTGCACGCCGAGGGCTTCGCGGTGCTGGAACGGGCGCGTGGCGCCGACGGCATGAATGCGCCCCAGCAACTGGCCGAGACGGTAGAGCTGTTCAAGATTGCCGGGCTCTGGCGCGCGACCGCCACGACGGGGAAAGAGGGTGAAACGAAAACCGGCGTGCTCGAACAAGGTCTCGCCGTTATGGACGAGGGGCGCGACGACCGGGATTTCGACGTCGGCGAGTTCGGCGGTGAAGCTGTGCTCTTCGAGAATGGCTTCGTTGGTCCAGCGATCGGGCCGGTAGAACTTGGCAATCAGCGGCTGCTGTTCATCGATGCCGACCTGATAGACGCGGTTCTCATAGCTGTTGAGCGCGAGAATACGGGCGTCGGTGACAAAGCCGATGCTCTCGACGGCGTCCAGCACCAGGTCAGGTGTAAGTGTTGCGAACGGGTGGGCCATGCTAACTCCTGCGCGCAGCAGGCTGCCGCGTCGGGCCAGTCATGGTAACTCAGGCGTGTTACACCTGACACAGCGCGTTACACCCGTTGCCGTTGATTCAGTGGAATCCCCATCCCGCCGATTGCCTCTTTTGCGGGATGGGGAAGCGCGCTCGTTATGCGCCGATCACGCCGCCATCCTCACGCGTGATCACCATCACCGATGACCTCGGCTTGCCGTTCGGCAAGTGCTCGGGGAAGGTCGAACCGCCGTTTTCACCAGGGTGCTGAATGCCGACGAACAGGGCTTTCTGATCGGGCGCGAAGCTGATGCCGGTTACTTCACAGCCTACTGGCCCGACCATGAACCGGCGGATCTCTCCGCTTGCAGGGTCGGCGCACAGCATCTGGTTATTGCCCATGCCTGCGAAGTCGCCGGCATTGGTGGAGTCGCCATCCGTCAGAATCCACAGCCGCCCGGCCACGTCGAAGCCCAGGCCATCCGGGCTGTTGAACATGTTCTGCGGATTGATGTTGTTTGATCCACCCAGGGGCGTACCGGCATGCACGCCCGGGTTGCCGGCGACCACAAACAAGTCCCACGCAAAGTCCATGGCGGCGGCATCTGACCCGGTTTCCTGCCAGCGCAGAATCTGCCCGTACTGGTTTTTCGCCCGGGGGTTCGGACCGCCGACCGGCTGGCCTTCATCGCCGCGCTTGATGTTGTTGGTCAGTGTGCAATAGACCTGGCCGTCCTTGGGGCTGACGACGATCCACTCGGGCCGGTCCATGCGCGTCGCTTTCACCTGGCTCGCCGCGAGGCGCGCATGAATCAGCACTTCAGCCTGATTGGCGAAACCACTGGCCGCGTCGATGCCGTTCTTGCCGTGGCTCAGTTCAATCCACTTGCCCTGGCCTTTCGGGTGATCGGGATTGCTGTCGCCAGCGTCGAACTGCGCCACGTACAGCGTGCCGTGGTCGAGGATGTCGCGGTTGGCCTTTGGGTTCTTGTGATCAACCTTGTCCCGGCTGATGAATTTGTAGATGAACTCGCCGCGCTCATCGTCGCCCATGTACACCACGATGCGGCCGTCCTTGGTTTCGGTCAGCGCAGCGTTTTCGTGCTTGAAGCGGCCCAGGGCGGTGCGTTTGACCGGCGTGGATTTCGGATCGAACGGGTCGATCTCCACCACCCAGCCATGGCGGTTGGGTTCGTTGGGGTTTTTCGCGACGTCAAAGCGCGGGTCGTGCAGGTGCCAGTTCACTTCCTTGCTGGCGGCCGTCACACCATAGCGTTTGGTCGCGGCGTCGAAGGTCTGTGCCGGATCGCTGCTGCCGAAGCAGTCGGTGAAGTTCTCTTCGCAGGTCAGATAGGTGCCCCACGGCGTCTTGCCGTTGGCGCAGTTCTGGAAGGTCCCGAGGACGTTCTTGCCGGTCTTGTCCGCGGCGGTCTTCAGCCATTCATGGCCGGCAGCCGGGCCGCTCAGGTGAATCGGCGTATTGCCGTGAATGCGCCGGTTGTATTTGGAGCCTTGCACGAACGTCCACTGCTGCCCCTCGCGCTTGACCTCAATCACCGACACACCTTCGCTCGCCTGGGCCTTGTGCACGTCTTCGGCGGATTGGGGGTCTTTGCCGTGATCGAAGAGGTAGCGGTAATTGGTGTATTCGTTGTTGATCGCCATCAGTGCGCGGCCGGCGGTCTCCGGCTTGTCACCGGGGAAGGTAAACAAGCTCATGCCGTCATTGTTGTCGCCGAATTGCAGCTCCTGCATCTTCGCCGTGCCTTTGCCGCTGGGGTCAAATGCCGGGCCGTTGGTGTGCAGCGGCTGGCCCCAACTGATCAGGACCGAGGAACGATAGCCGGGCGGCAGACTGATGCTGTCGGCGGTGGAAGAGGGGATGCTGTCGAAGCCAAGCAGCGTGCTGTTGGCGGCGCTGACACTGGCGGCCATCACGCTGCGGCTGAGCAGGTTGCCCCCGAGAAACATCGCTGCGCCGCACAGGGCGCCCGCGCTGATGAATCCGCGTCGGGTCAGGCCAACCATGTTTTCGAGGTCGGTGGATTGGTTATCTTTTAATAGCGTCATCACGGGCTCCCTGCGGTTTAGGGCGAAACCCTATGCAGTTCGAATGACGTTATTGTGTCGGTCAGATGACGAGTCGGGCGTCGGGCTTGCGTGCAGCGGCGCTTAAAGCGGCGTGCCGAGCAGAATATTCGAGGGCGCAAATTGAACCTTAACCTCACCGCCGACCTTTAGCTGCAAGGCGTGCAGCCGGTCCGCGTCGACCACGGCGCAAAGGATTTGATGGCTGGGAAGAACGATTCTGACTTCGCTCGGGCCATCCTCGGCATTGAAAATTTGCTCGATTTTCCCGGTGAGGCAATTGTGTCCGGTTGTTTCAGGCTGCTCGGGCGCCAGTAACGCCAGCCAGCCGGCCTTGATCAGGGCGAACACATCCGTTCCGATCTCAAGCCCCAGTCGCAGGGTGCTGTCGTGGGTGATCAGCGCCTCGATCGACAAGCCGCCCGCGAGCTGCAACGTGATCATGTCGTTGCGGCCCTGAGAACGAACGCCGCTGACCTGACCATGCAGCTGATTGCGCGCGCTGGTGCGCAGCATCAAGCGGCTGAGCAAGGCGAGGTCATTGGACTCCTCCGACGTTTCCAGCAGTTGGGTCTGCAACGCCTGCAAGCGCTGATAAAGCCGCAGCACCCGCTCGCCTTCGGCCGACAATTTCGCGCCGCCGCCCCCTCGACCGCCGACGCTGCGCTCGACCAGCGGTTGCTGCGCCAGGTTGTTCAGCTCATCAATGGCGTCCCATGTCGCCTTGTAGCTCAGCCCTGCGCTCTTTGCTGCACGGGTGATCGAACCCTGCTCGGCAATGTGCTGCAACAGCGCAATGCGATGGGGGCGACGAACCATGTGCTGGGTGAGGGACGGCGGTAGTGACATAGGGGGTCGGATGCGCTGAGAGTGATGACGCCGGAGTGTAAGGCAAAACGGCTCACGCCCAAATGCCGAGGTTTCTTAACCTCCCGGCCCTTAGTGCCCTGGCTTCGGCGTTCTTGCCAGGCAATACACGTCCACCGATTTTGCGCCGGCCTTGAGCAACAGTTCTGCCAGTGCGTTGGCTGTTGAGCCGGTGGTGAGGACGTCATCAATCAGCGCGAGGTGCTTGCCGCCAATCGGCGTCGCGTCCTTCAGCGCAAAGGCGGACGCCAAGTTGCGCTTTCTGGCTTTCGCATCCAGGCCCTGCTGCGAGGGTGTTTCCTTTACACGGCCAATCACGCGCTCATCGACGGGTAAGTCCAGTCGCGCACCGAGCCAGTTCGCCAGCATCGCCGCTTGATTGAAGCCCCTCTGACGCAACCGCTTTTTGGCCAGTGGCACCGGGACAAGAACGTCGGGTCGTCGCAGGCCTTCATTGAAGCGGTGGTGCAGGGTTTCGCCCAACAGCTCCGCCAGTAGTCGGCCGAGCGGCCATTTGCCCTGATGCTTGAAGCGTGTGACCAGCGCGTCGATCGGGAAGTCGTAAAGCCACGGAGCGACAACTTCATTGAAGGCCGGAGGCTGGCGATTGCAGGCGCCACAGGTCAGACCGGACATCGGCATGGGCAATGCGCATCGGTCGCACTGGTCAATCAGCCAAGGCAGTTCGCGTTCACAGGGCACGCAGATCCCAGTGGTGGAATCAGTCGCTTCATCGCACAGCAAACATTTCTGTGCGTTTTTTAACCAGATGTAAACCTCGCGCCCGTTATGCGGTTGACAGCGCATGTCGCTTCCTTAAATATGCCGAACATCCGTGTTGCGCCTGTGGGCTTTCCGGTTTTGCCGCTGGGCAAAGCCGCCCGGGTCATCGTTCAGAAAACATCAAGGAGCCGCCCATGAGCGCCAGCATCAATGCCAACCTGCGTCACGACTGGAATCTAGCCGAGGTCAAGGCGCTGTTCACACAGCCATTCAATGACCTGCTGTTTCAGGCGCAAACCGTGCACCGCGCTCACTTCGACGCCAACCGCGTGCAGGTCTCGACCCTGCTGTCGATCAAAACCGGCGCCTGCCCGGAAGACTGCAAGTACTGCCCGCAATCGGGCCACTACAACACAGGTCTGGAAAAAGAAAAGCTGATGCAGGTCCAGCAAGTGCTGGAAGAAGCCGCACGCGCCAAGGCCATTGGTTCGACCCGTTTCTGCATGGGGGCGGCGTGGAAACACCCGTCGGCCAAAGACATGCCCTACGTGCTGGAGATGGTCAAAGGCGTCAAGGCCATGGGCCTGGAAACCTGCATGACCCTTGGCAAGCTGGATCAGGACCAGACCCAGGCGCTGGCCGCCGCAGGCCTTGATTACTACAACCACAACCTCGACACCTCGCCGGATTTCTACACCAGCATCATCACCACCCGCACCTACAGCGATCGCCTGCAGACCCTGGCGTACGTACGTGATTCGGGGATGAAGATCTGCTCCGGCGGCATTCTGGGCATGGGCGAATCCCTGGACGACCGCGCTAATCTGCTGATCCAGCTGGCCAACCTGCCAGAGCACCCGGAATCCGTACCGATCAACATGCTGGTGAAAGTGGCCGGTACGCCGCTGGAAAACGCCGAGGATATCGATCCGTTCGATTTCATCCGCATGCTGGCCGTCGCGCGCATCCTGATGCCGCAATCCCACGTGCGTCTGTCCGCCGGCCGCGAAGCCATGAATGACCAGATGCAGGCCCTGGCGTTCTTCGCCGGCGCCAACTCGATCTTCTACGGCGACAAACTGCTGACCACCGCCAACCCGCAGTCCGACAAGGACATGCAGCTGTTCTCGCGTCTGGGCATTCAGCCAGAAGCCCGGGAAGAGCACTCGGACGAGGTGCATCAGGCCGCCATCGAACAAGCGCTGATCGAGCAGAAAAGCAGCGAGCTGTTTTACGACGCGGCTGTTTGAATCTTCATCAGTGGCTTGACTCGAGGCCTGCATGTCCTTTGATCTGAACGCACGTCTCGCTGCCCGTCGTGCCGAGCACCTGTACCGTCAGCGGCCCTTGCTGCAAAGCCCGCAGGGCCCTGAAGTCATTGTCGACGGCAAGAAGCTGCTGGCGTTCTGCAACAACGATTACATGGGGCTGGCCAATCACCCCGAAGTCATCGCGGCCTGGCAAGCCGGCGCCGAGCGTTGGGGCGTTGGCGGTGGCGCTTCGCATTTGGTGATTGGTCACAGCACGCCCCATCACGCCCTCGAAGAAGCACTCGCAGAGTTCACCGGGCGGCCCCGCGCGCTGCTGTTTTCCAACGGCTACATGGCCAACCTCGGCACCGTCACCGCGTTGGTCGGGCAGGGCGACACCGTGTTGGAAGATCGCCTCAATCATGCTTCTTTGCTTGATGCCGGCCTGCTCAGCGGCGCGCGTTTTTCCCGCTACCTGCACAACGATTGCGACAGCCTTGCCACCCGCTTGGACAAAGCCGTCGGCGACACGCTGGTGGTTACCGACGGCGTATTCAGCATGGACGGCGACGTCGCTGACCTATCCGCGCTGGCCAAGGCCGCCAAAGCCAAAAACGCGTGGCTGATGGTCGACGATGCTCATGGTTTCGGCCCACTGGGTGCAAGCGGTGCAGGCATAGTCGAACACTTCGGCTTGGGCATCGATGACGTTCCGGTGCTGATCGGCACGCTGGGCAAATCCTTCGGCACGGCGGGCGCATTCATCGCGGGCAGCGAAGAGTTGATCGAAACCCTGATCCAGTTCGCCCGCCCCTATATCTACACCACCAGTCAGCCGCCAGCGCTGGCGTGCGCAACGCTGAAAAGCCTCGAACTGCTGCGCACCGAACACTGGCGGCGTGAGCACCTGGCGGCACTCATCAAGCAGTTTCGCGCTGGCGCTCAAGCCCTCGGCCTGGCGCTGATGGACAGTTTCACGCCCATCCAGCCAATCCTGATTGGCGACAGCGGGCGCGCGTTGCGGCTGTCGCAGTTGCTGCGAGAGCGCGGCGTGATGGTCACCGCCATTCGGCCGCCGACGGTGCCTGCGGGCGGCGCGCGTTTACGCGTGACATTGTCCGCCGCCCACAGCGAAGCGCAGGTGCAGCTATTGTTGAATGCACTGGAGCAGTGTTTTCCGCTGCTGGGCGTAGACGAATCTTCGGAGCTGAACCATGCGTGATCAGTTGATCCTGTTGCCCGGTTGGGGTCTTGGCGTTTCTCCTCTGGAACCACTGGCGGCGGCGCTGCGCGGACTCGACGAGCATTTGCGGGTCGTCATCGAACCCTTGCCGGACATGGACACTGACAGCCTCGACGAATGGCTTGATGAGCTGGATTCGACAATGCCCGACAACGTCTGGCTTGGCGGCTGGTCGCTGGGTGGCATGCTCGCCGCCGAACTGGCTGCGCGCAGGGGCGAGCGCTGCTGTGGGCTGGCGACGTTTGCCAGTAATGTCTGCTTCGTGGCCCGCAGCGAGTGGCCCAACGCGATGCCACAAACGGATTTCGACGCGTTCATTGCCGGTTGCAAGGCCGACCTGGACGCAACGCTCAAGCGCTTCACCCTGTTATGCGTGCAAGGCGCCGAAGAGCCACGGCCGCTGTCGAGACAACTGAAAGCCTGCGCGCCCCACGGCACCAGTGCCGGTTTGATCGAAGGCCTGAAGCTGCTCGAGCAAATGGACACGCGCAAAGCGCTGCAAGGGTTTCGCGGTCCTCAATTGCACCTGTTCGGCGGTCTAGACGCGTTGGTGCCCGCTGAAGCATCGGCTGATTTGCTTTGCCTCCAGCCTGACATCGAAGTCGGCGTGATCGAGCAGGCCAGTCACGCTTTTATTCTGGAAAACCCGCACGGCGTCGCCGCTGCAGTTCATGCGTTTTTACACGAGTCCGGTGATGACTGATCTTTCCCACTGCGCGGTGCTGAAGGCCGTGAAACAGCAACAGGCATCCGGGCAACACACCCTGCCTGACAAGCGTCAGGTGGCGGCGTCCTTCTCGAAGGCCGCGGTGAGTTACGACAGCGTGGCCGACTTGCAGCGCGCCGTCGGCACCGAGCTGATGACGCGACTGCCAGCCTTGGCGCCCTCTCGCTGGCTGGACCTGGGCAGCGGCACCGGTTGCTTCAGTCGCGCGCTGGCGCAGACGTTTCCTGAGAGCGAAGGCGTTGCGCTCGACATCGCCGAAGGCATGCTGCGTTATGCACGCCCGTTAGGGGGCGCCACTCATTACGTGTCAGGCGACGCGGAGCATCTTCCGCTGCGCGACGCGAGCGTCGATCTGATGTTCTCTAGCCTGGCGGTGCAATGGTGCCCGGATTTTTCCGCGGTGCTGAGCGAAGCGCGTCGTGTGCTGAAACCGGGCGGCGTGTTCGCTTTTGCCAGCCTCTGCGTCGGGACGCTGGTTGAACTGCGCGACAGCTGGCAGGCGGTGGACGGCATGGTCCACGTCAACCGCTTCCGCGAGCGCGAGGACTATCAACGCCTCTGCGCGGACAGTGGTCTGAGCGTGCGCAGCCTCGAAGTCCTGCCCCACGTGCTGCACTATCCCGACGTGCGCAGCCTGACCCACGAGCTCAAGGCATTGGGTGCGCACAACATCAATCCGGGTCGCCCGGGAGGCCTGACCGGCCGCGCGCGAATTCAGGCTTTGATGGAGGCGTACGAAAGGTTTCGTCAGGAAAAAGGCCTGCCCGCCACGTATCAGGTGGTGTACGCCGTCTTGGCGAAGCCTGACATTGATTAAAAAATGATCTATTAGTCAGCGTCCGTCAAACGGGCGCTATAGTAAGCAGGCAATAGTTTGAAATATCTGAACGGATGGTCGCCACGATGAGCGCTGCGTATTTCATCACGGGAACCGACACCGACGTTGGCAAGACCACCATCGCCACAGGGCTTCTGTACGCGGCGCGGCAGTCGGGGTTGAGTACGGCGGCGGGCAAGCCCGTGGCTTCAGGGTGCGACGTCAAACCCAAAGGTCTGCGCAACTCGGACGCCGTCGCCCTGCGTGCCGAATGTTCGATCCAACTGACCTACAACGAAGTCAATCCGGTGGCCTTCGAGCCAGCCATCGCGCCCCATCTGGCCGCACGGGAGGCGGGTGTCGCCCTGACCGTGCAGTCCTTGCTCGGCCCGATGCAGCATATCCTCGACAAGCAGGCCGACTTCACGCTGATCGAAGGGGCTGGCGGCTGGCGCGTTCCACTGGCCGATCAGGCCAATCTGTCTGACCTGGCCATCGCGCTGAAGCTGCCGGTGATTCTCGTGGTAGGCGTGCGGCTGGGCTGCATCAGTCATGCATTGCTGTCCGCTGAAGCGATCGCCAACGACGGTCTGCAACTGGCGGGCTGGGTGGCGAATATCATCGATCCCAAAACGTCACGGCTTGAGGAAAACCTCGCCACGCTCGCGGAGCGTTTGCCAGCGCCGTGTCTCGGTCGCGTGCCGTTCATGAAGAAGGCAACCGCGGAGATGATCGCCGAGCACCTGCATCTGGAGCTGTTGGACTAGCGAGTAATGAGTCGCTGAGTGTGAGGCGCGTAACAAGGCTTAATGCCACTAGTCGCTTCGCAGAGTAATCCAGTCGCTTTGCTGCTTTAATCGCTGTGTTCGCTACGAACAGAGGATCGTGCTTATGCAAATCTCACTGAACAACACACTGTACCCAGGCCTCAGCGCAATGCAGGTCGGGCAGGGCCGTGTCGATCAGGCTGCAACCCAGTTGGCCAGTCCCGCCACCGAGGTGTCAGGGCGCAGTCAGTCTTCGGATTTCCAGCTGGAGCGCCTGCGCTCTGTGGACCGTCCGCAACGCTCCGACATGGCCACCAATGTTGTCGAGCTGACCCAAGGCCGTATTCAAGTCCAGGCTGGCGTGAGAGTCGAAAAAGCCAGCGACGAAATGCTTGGCACGCTGATCGATACCTTCGCCTGATTTGCATTCTCTCGTGCGCTGCGGCGCACGTCGCTGCATGCCACTCTCCTGAATAACGCCTCATTCACGTGCCCATCCTGCGCGCGCTTCAGCCTTTGTTACCCCGACGTTTTCTAGACTCAACGTTCCGGTCTTGACCGCGTGGCGTCGTCTACGCACGCCTGCGAGTTGCCCGCATCAGGTGATGAAAGGCGCTGGACGTCGCTTGACAAGGTATAGGCGTAAACGTATGTTTCAAACACCTGTTTGATCGCCGCGTGAACCCAAGCGTCGGCGTCGGGGCAATGCCCCACAGTGACCACACGGTCATCCAATTCCAGGATTCACCAGCAGAGGTTTATCGCTATGCCTGACTACAAGGCCCCCTTGCGTGATATTCGCTTCGTCCGTGACGAGCTGCTCGGCTACGAAGCGCACTATCAGAGTCTGCCAGCATGCCAGGACGCCACGCCTGACATGGTTGACGCCATTCTCGAGGAAGGCGCCAAGTTTTGTGAGCAGGTTCTGGCCCCGTTGAACCGTGTGGGTGACATCGAAGGCTGCACCTGGAGCGAGTCCGGCGTAAAAACGCCGACCGGTTTCAAGGAAGCCTACAAGCAGTTCGTGGAAGGCGGCTGGCCGAGCCTGGCCCACGACGTCGCCCATGGCGGTCAGGGTCTGCCCGAGTCGCTGGGTCTGGCGGTCAGTGAAATGGTCGGTGAAGCCAACTGGTCGTGGGGCATGTACCCAGGCCTGTCCCATGGCGCGATGAACACCATCTCCGAGCACGGCACCCCTGAGCAGCAGGACGCCTACCTGACCAAGCTGGTCTCGGGCGAGTGGACCGGCACTATGTGCCTGACCGAACCTCACTGCGGTACCGACCTGGGCATGCTGCGCACCAAGGCCGAGCCTCAGGCTGACGGTTCGTACAAAGTGTCCGGCACCAAGATCTTCATTTCCGCTGGCGAACACGACATGGCCGATAACATCGTCCACATCGTGCTGGCCCGCCTGCCCGATGCGCCTGCCGGCACCAAAGGCATTTCCCTGTTCATCGTGCCGAAATTCGTGCCGGCCGCTGACGGCAGCGTCGGCGAGCGCAACGCTGTGAATTGCGGTTCGCTGGAACACAAGATGGGCATTCACGGCAACGCCACCTGCGTGATGAACTTCGACGGCGCCACCGGTTACCTGATCGGCCCGCCGAACAAAGGCCTGAACTGCATGTTCACCTTCATGAACACCGCACGTCTGGGCACGGCGCTGCAAGGTCTGGCCCACGCCGAGATCGGTTTCCAGGGCGGCCTGAAATACGCCCGTGAACGTCTGCAGATGCGCTCGCTGACTGGCCCGAAGGCGCCGGAGAAAGCCGCTGACCCGATCATCGTTCACCCCGACGTACGTCGCATGCTGCTGACCATGAAGGCCTTCGCCGAGGGGACTCGCGCGATGGTGTACTTCACCGCCAAGCAGGTCGACATCGCCAAGTACAGCGACGACGCCGAAGCCAAGAAGCAAGCTGACGGCCTGTTGGCGTTCATGACCCCGATCGCCAAAGCGTTCATGACCGAAGTCGGTTTCGAAGCCGCCAACCACGGCGTCCAGGTCTACGGCGGCCACGGCTTTATTGCCGAGTGGGGCATGGAGCAGAACGTTCGCGACGCGCGTATTGCCATGCTGTACGAAGGCACCACCGGTATTCAGGCGCTCGATCTGCTGGGTCGTAAAGTGCTGATGACTCAGGGCGAGGCGCTCAAGGGCTTCACCAAGATCGTCCACAAGTTCTGCCAGTCGCAGGAAGGCAATGAAGCGATCAGCGAATTTGTGACACCGCTCGCTGCGTTGAACAAAGAATGGGGCGAACTGACCATGAAGGTCGGCATGGCCGCCATGAAAGACCGTGAAGAAGTCGGTGCCGCTTCGGTGGATTACCTGATGTATTCCGGTTATGCCTGCCTGGCTTACTTCTGGGCTGACATGGCTCGTGTGGCAGCCGAGAAACTGGCGGCCGGCACCAGCGAAGAAGCCTTCTACACCGCCAAACTGCAGACAGCGCGCTTCTACTTCCAGCGCATCCTGCCGCGCACCCGCACTCACGTGGCAACCATGCTGTCGGGCGCCAGCAACCTGATGGACATGAACGAAGAACACTTCGGCCTGGCTTACTAAGTCACCGGAAGCGTTTCACTCAAGCCGCTTGTCCTCAGGGACAAGCGGCTTTTTTGTGCCTGGCCGATTTTGCCTCAAGGCCAGGCACATTCTTCCTCATCCTATGCAGGGCGCGGCCGATACAGGCACAATGCCATTTAATCAGCGCTCGCATCTTTCGGTGAGGAGATAGCCCTTTTGCTGCGCCCCTCTGCCGCACGGCTCAGTCATTTTTTACCCTCTCTGGCCTTGCTGATTGCCGGACTGGCGGCCGCGTACGTGAAAGACCTCAACGTCTTCTTCACCTCACTCTTCAACGTGCTGCCCACTCTGGTGCTGTTGCTGGGCGGCGCGTATTGCGGCGTTTACAAGCGGCAGCGTGAACTGTTCCTGATGATCACGGTGTACATCGCCTATTTCCTCCTCGACACGCAGACCGATTACTACCGCGATAACGGCAAGGTCCGAGAGGACGCTGCCGTGGTGTTTCATCTGTGCTGCCTATTGCTTCCGGTTATGTTTGGCCTGTTTGCCGCGTGGGAAGAGCGGACCCATCTGTTCCAAGACCTTGTCGCTCGGGTGGCGGTACTGGTCGCCGTCGGCAGCGTCGCGCTGGGACTCGAACAGAGCTTTCCCGCCGGGCTGCTGGCCTGGCTCGCCGACATCCGCTGGCCGGCGCTGCACGGAGACTGGATGAGCCTGATCCAGTTGTCTTACGTGACGTTTTTCATCGCGTTCGCCGTGTTGATCACGCAATACCTCTATAAGCCGCGCCCGCTGCATGCCGCACAACTGGTGGGGTTGCTCGGGATGTTCTGGGCGTTGCCGAAAACCTTCATCCTGCCGTTCACCCTGAACATCATGTGCAGCCAGGTGATGTTGATGATCGCGGCGGCGGTCGCGCACGAGGCCTACCAAATGGCGTTCCGCGACGAGCTGACCGGGCTGCCCGGCCGACGCGCGCTCAATGAGCGGATGCAGCGGCTGGGCCGCAATTATGTGCTGGCGATGAGCGACGTCGATCATTTCAAGAAATTCAACGACACCCACGGCCACGACGTCGGCGACCAGGTGCTGCGTTTGGTGGCCAGCAAATTGTCGAAGATCACCAACGGTGGCGGGCGCGCCTATCGCTATGGCGGTGAAGAATTCGCCATCGTGTTTGCCGGCAAAACCCTGGAAGAGTGCATGCCGCATCTCGAAGTCATCCGGGAAACCATCGCCAGCTATCAGATTCAGCTGCGCAATCAGGACAATCGGCCGAATGACGACCTGCAAGGGCGCCAGCGTCGGGCAGGGTCCCAGGCTTCAGCGGTATCGGTGACGGTCAGCATTGGTGTGGCCGAGCGTCTTCTCGAGCATCGCAATCCGGAAGAAGTCCTCAAATCCGCCGATCAGGCACTGTATGCCGCCAAAGGCGCCGGCCGTAATTGCGTCATCAGTCATGCACAAACGAGCAAGCGCGGTGCTGTTCGCATGGCGGCCGCTGGCTAGGTCAACCTTTTTTAATCACTAGACAAACCCACTCGCGGTCGCAAGCGGGCATGGGCCTGACTGTCATTCGGTCGTGACCGAAAAACAAATAATAGTCACGCGTTGACCCTATGTGTCGCAAATGGTGTTCAGGTACACTCGTCCCACTGACACACCGGCGCCGCAATATCCCTGCGGCGCCGCTCCTCCCCGAGTTCTTTGCCGCTGAAACGAGGTTTGCCATGGCTGACTACAAAGCGCCCTTGCGCGATATGCGCTTCGTCCTCAATGAAGTGTTCGAAGTCTCCCGACTTTGGGCCACGCTGCCCGAATTGTCTGAAACCGTGGACGCCGAGACCGTCGAGGCGATTCTCGAAGAGGCGGGCAAAGTCACTGGCAGATCCGTTGCACCCCTGAGTCGCGCAGCCGATGAAGAAGGCTGTCACTGGAACGATACCGTCGTCACCACACCGGCAGGCTTCATTCAGGCGTACAAAACGTACGCTGAAGGGGGCTGGGTCGGCGTCGGCGGCAATCCGGAATTTGGCGGTATGGGCATGCCCAAAGCAGTGTCTGCCCAGGTCGAAGAGATGGTCAACTCCGCGAGCCTCGCGTTCGGGCTGTACCCGATGTTGACGTCCGGCGCCTGCGTTTCGATCAACACCCACGCCAGCGAAGCGTTAAAGACCAAATACCTGCCGAACATGTATGCCGGGGTATGGGCCGGTTCAATGTGCCTGACCGAAGCTCACGCCGGTACCGACCTCGGGATCATCCGCACGAAAGCGGAGCCGCAGACCGACGGGTCCTACAAGATCAGCGGGACTAAAATCTTCATCACCGGCGGCGAGCACGACCTCACCGAGAACATCATCCATCTGGTCTTGGCCAAGCTGCCGGACGCACCGGCAGGGCCGAAGGGCATTTCGCTGTTCCTCGTGCCGAAGATCATGGTCAACGACGACGGCAGCCTGGGTGAGCGCAACACGGTGTTCTGCGGGTCCATCGAGCACAAGATGGGCATTCAGGCGTCGGCCACCTGTGTGATGAACTTCGATCAGGCCGAGGGCTATCTGATCGGCGAGCCGAATAAAGGTCTCGCGGCGATGTTCACCATGATGAACTACGAGCGACTGGGCGTCGGCATTCAAGGCCTGGCGTCCGGCGAGCGTTCGTATCAGAACGCGATCGAGTACGCCCGCGACCGTCTGCAAAGCCGGGCCCCGACAGGCGCGCAGTCCAAAGAAACCGTGGCCGACCCGATCATCGTTCACCCCGATGTGCGTCGCATGCTGTTGACGATGAAGGCGCTGAACGAAGGCGGTCGAGCGTTCTCCACGTACGTGGCCATGCAACTGGACACCGCCAAGTACAGCGAAGACGCCGATGTGCGTCAGCGCGCCGATGCGTTGGTCGCGCTGCTTACCCCGGTCGCCAAAGCCTTCCTTACCGACATGGGCCTGGACACCACTGTGCACGGTCAGCAGGTGTTCGGCGGTCACGGCTACATTCGCGAGTGGGGTCAGGAGCAACTGGTGCGTGATGTGCGCATCACCCAGATCTACGAAGGCACCAACGGCATTCAGGCACTGGACCTGATGGGGCGGAAGATCGTCGCCAGCGGCGGAGCGTATTACAAGCTGTTTTCCGACGAGGTCCGTCAATTCATCGCGTCGTCTGACAGTTCGCAGTCTGAGTTCACCAAGCCGTTGGCCGCAGCACTGACTACACTGGACGAATTGACCGGCTGGGTGTTGGACCGGGCGCGCAGCAACCCGAATGAAATCGGTGCCGCGTCCGTTGAGTATCTGCATGCGTTCGGATACACAGCCTACGCCTACATGTGGGCGATGATGGCAAAAGCCGCCTGGGGCAAAGAGGCTCAAGAAGATTTCTACGCCGGCAAGCTGGGCACTGCACGGTTTTATTTTGCGCGGCTGCTGCCGCGAATTCAGTCACTTTCGGCGTCGGTCACGGCAGGCAGCGAGTCGCTGTATCTGTTGGAGGCGTCACAGTTCTGACACTGCGGAAACCATGTAAGCATTTGCTTACATGACGTGATGGCAATCGGCTCTATCGCTTTAGTGGATCCAAGTTTAATCTACACACATGGACGTCGCGCAGGATGCGCAAACAGATAACAGGGACACGTAAGGGATTGCCTGCCAGGACGGCGGGAAGAAATGGAAGTCATGGGAAACAGTCTGGAAAACCTCGCTTAGGCGGGGTTTTCTTTTTTCTGCGTTTTGAAAAAGTGCGATGCCATCGGCCGCTTCGCTTGGGGCGCCTGCGAGAAGGTAATGGCTTGAGGACGTCCGCTGCGGAACCCCTGTAGTGGCTCAAGGTCGATTAGCTGTGCGGCCCTCTTCTATTGGGCCACTTAATCAGGAGCTCCACCCATGGACATCATTCGCATCATCATCGCCATCCTGCTGCCACCCCTGGGCGTGTTCCTGCAAGTCGGCTTCGCCGGTGCTTTCTGGCTGAACATCCTGCTGACCCTGCTGGGCTACATCCCGGGGATCATCCATGCGATCTACATCATTGTCAGTCGCAAGTAACGCGATCCGCTAAACACCGCGCTTCCCGTCTCAGGTCAGCTGACATAAAGTCCGGCGTCGGACTTTATGATCAGGAAGGTCAGGGATGGACGTTGTTTCAGGATTGCTCGCCGCTCTGTTCTGGGGCGGCACAGACTTTCTGGTAGGGCTCAATGCCCGTGCGGTAGGGGTCAGGCGAGCGGTTTACTTCGGTCAGGCGCTTGGCTTCCTGATCATGTGCACCCTGTTGCTGTGCTACCCGGCTTTCATCTCCAAATCATTCTCCGCCCCTTGGCCTGTGTGGCTTCTAGGTGTGCTGGCCTCGGTTTTCACGGTCAGCGGCGCACTGGCCCTATCCAAAGCGTTCGCGCTCGGCAAAGCTTCAATTGTGGCCCCTCTGGTGACGTCGTACGGCGTCTTCACCACCCTGTTGTCGTGGGCGAGCGGCGAGCAGATATCAATGACACAGCTGCTGTTGATCGCCCTGTGTGTACTGGGAGTCGTTCTGTCGAGCATCACGGCAGGCGATGATTCCACGGCGAAAACGCACAACCGGGAAGCGATTGCCTATGTATTGGGCGCTGCCTTGCTGTACGGATCGAGCTTCTGGATGCAGGGTCGCTTCACACTGCCTGCATTGGGGCCCGTCACCATGCTCTGGCTGGGGTATCTGGTCGGCCTCACCGTTTTGTTGCCGATGATTTTGCGGATGAAAGACGCCCTTAAGCTCCCGCCTGCACGCGCCGGGGCAACCCTTGTAGCCGCGAGTCTGCTCAACCTGGGTGGGTTCTCTGCGTTCTCGTATGGCGCAATGATCGGGTCGATTTCCGTGGTCACCGTCATCAGCACCCTGTCGGGCGGGATCGCCGCCGTGCTCGGTTTTCTGTTTTTCAAGGAGCGGCTCAGCGCCATTCAGGTCTGCGGTGTAGGGCTGGTATTGATCGGCGCCGTGGCGCTGCACGTGTATGGATGAAGGAAGCACGAAATCGCGAATCAAACCTGTCGATATCGCAGCCCCGACGGGTAGTGAACGACTTGTGGGAGCGAGCTTGCTCGCGAAGACGCCAGTACACCCGCTAAATCCTCGGCGGTTGAAATGCCTTCTTCGTGAGCAAGCTCACTCCCACAGTGTTGGCTATGGGAGTCTGTAGCGGACACGCCCAGCGCCTGACACCTCAACCATCAATCACCTTCCGGTAGAACGCCCACTCAGTCTCCAGTGCGTGGGCGAGATTGGCTGCTTTGCGGAAGCCGTGGCGTTCGTCGGGGTAGAAGTGTCCTTCGGCCGGGATGCCGTTTTCCAGTAACGCCTTGAGCATGTCGCGGGTCTGGGCTGGGACGACCACGGCGTCGAGTTCGCCCTGGAAGAAAATCACAGGAACCTTGATCTGATCGGCATGCAGCAGCGGCGTGCGCTCCCGGTAGCGCGCCATGTCGACATCGGGGTCGCCGATCAGCCAGTCCAGGTAATCCGCTTCGAACTTGTGCGTGGCTTCCGCCAGTGCCAGCGGATCGCTCACCCCATACAGGCTCGCGCCCGCGCGGAACACATCCTTGAAGGCCAATGCGCACAGCGTCGTATAGCCACCTGCACTGCCGCCGCGGATGAATGCGTTTTCCGGATCGATCAAACCCTGATTGCCCAGGTATTCCACCACTGCGCAGGCGTCTTCGACGTCGACAACGCCCCATTCCAGAAACAGCGCCTGACGATACGCTC
Organism: Pseudomonas graminis; assembly: GCF_013201545.1. NCBI lineage: Bacteria > Pseudomonadati > Pseudomonadota > Gammaproteobacteria > Pseudomonadales > Pseudomonadaceae > Pseudomonas > Pseudomonas graminis. The sequence goes on along the minus strand of NZ_CP053746.1, from coordinate 1,234,066 downwards.
GGCCGTAACCGGTGCTGCCGCGATAGTTGAGGTCAGCGACGGCGAAGCCCCGTTGGGTCCAGAACTGAATGCGCGGGTCCAGTGCGGGATAGCAGGCGGAGGTCGGGCCGCCGTGGATGAACACCACCAGCGGCGGCTTGTCGTCGCCATTCATGGCCGGATAGAAATACCCGTGCGCTTCGCTCGAGCCGCTCGGATAACGCAGGGTTTGCGGCTGGCTGATACGCTCGACGGGGAGGGGGCTCACGCCGCCGGCCAGCACCTGAACGCGCTTGTCAGCACGGCTGATGGCAATCACCGCAGAAGGGCTGACGGGCGACGCTGCGATGCAATAGAGGTAGTCCGCGTCTACCGCGAGGCTTCTGAAACGGCTGTAATCGCCGCTGAAATCTTCAACTGAACCCTGCGCCGAACGCATGCCGAGCAGACCTTTGCCGTCCTCGAACCAAGCGGCGAGGTAAGCGCCATCACTCAGCGGCGCCCAGGTCGACGCGCCCAGTTGCCACGGCGCCGAAGCGTGATCGGCAGCGGCGGCAGGCAGCGCTCCAAAACCATCCAGCGTCTCAACCCACGGCTGCCAAAATCCGGCGCGGTCGGTTAGGCAATACAGGCGGCCAGCCTCATCAAAGCGGGGCTGCTGCAGCGATTCCAGCCCCAGCCCGCCCGCGAGGCAGTACGGCCGGCCCCACGCGAGATCGGCCTGGCGTTCGACGCTCATGAGTCGCGTAGACGTCCACGGTTGATGGGGCCGCCACCACTCTATCCACACCAGGCGATTGCCATCCGGACCGACGGTGGGCGATGCATAAAAATCGGCGCCTTCGGCCAGTACCTGCCGGCGGCCGTCAGCGACGTCGATCGCGACCAGCCGGTGAGTGTCCTTATCCTCCTCAACCGCCAGAATCTGCCCACGCGCATAGCGGACATCTCCGAAGAGCTTATCGCCCTGGGTCAGGGGTTGAGGTGTTTGGGAATCGAAGGGCTGGAGGTAAATCTGCTGGTCCGCTTCGTTGACGAACACCACAGCATCGTCAGTCAGGCAGAACGACCCGCCGCCGTATTCATACACCCGGCTGCGCACGCTGAAACCCTCGGGCGTCAGGCAAACGGTCGCGCCGTCGTGCCAGCACCAGATGCGTGTGGCGGCATCCTGCGGGCGGAATTCACTCCAGAAAAGCCCCGCAGGGCTGACGCTGAGTTCGGCGAAATCGGTGCCTGCCGCCACAGCCTGGGCGGCAGAAAGAAGGTCAGGACTTGGCGATGAGGCGTGAGTTTCGTTCATTGCGGAAGGCCAGTTGCTCAATGGTCTGGCTAGCATACTCGGCTTCATCACGGGCCTGGGTGATCAAGTGATGCTGCGGCGACTTGCTGCACACCGGGTCCGTGTTGCTTGCATCGCCGGTGAGCATGAACGCCTGACAGCGGCAGCCACCGAAGTCTTTTTCCTTCTCGTCGCAGGAGCGGCAAGGCTCTGGCATCCACTCGTAACCGCGAAAGCGATTGAAGCCGAACGACTCGTACCAGATGTGCTGCATGGTGTGATCGCGCACGTTGGGAAACTGGATCGGCATCTGCCGCGCGCCATGGCACGGCAGCGCAGTGCCATCCGGCGTCACGGTCAGGAACAGATTGCCCCAGCCGTTCATGCAGGCTTTTGGGCGCTCTTCGTAGTAATCGGGGGTGACGAAAATCAGCTTCACCGGGTGATTTTCAGCGGCGAGCTTGACCCGGTATTCGTTAGTAATGCGCTCGGCGCGCACAAGTTGGTCTTTGGTTGGCAGCAAACCGACGCGATTCAGGTGCGCCCAGCCGTAGAACTGACAGGTCGCCAGCTCCACGAAGTCCGCTTCCAGCGCCACACACAGCTCGATGATCTTGTCGATCTTGTCGATGTTGTGCCGGTGGGTCACGAAGTTGAGGACCATCGGGTAGCCATGCTTTTTCACAGCGCGGGCCATTTCCAGCTTCTGCGCGAAGGCTTTTTTCGAGCCGGCGAGCATGTTGTTCACTTGCTCGTCGCTGGCCTGGAAACTGATCTGGATGTGGTCCAGCCCGGCTTCCTTGAAGTCGATGATCTTCTGCTCGGTCAGGCCGATGCCGGAAGTGATTAGGTTGGTGTAGAAGCCCAGCCGCCGCGCTTCGGCAATCAGCTCCGCCAAGTCCTGGCGCACCAAGGGCTCGCCCCCTGAGAAGCCGATCTGCGCCGCGCCCATTTGCCGGGCTTCGGCCATGACCTTGAACCACTGCTCGGTGGTCAACTCCTGCCCCTGCTTGGCAAAGTCCAGCGGGTTTGAGCAATACGGGCATTGCAGCGGGCAGCGATAGGTCAGCTCGGCGAGCAGCCACAGCGGCAGCCCGACCGGGGGCGTGGGCGGAATGTAGACGTCGGACTGCGTGTTCACTAAGTCAGGCAAATTCGATCCAGAGCTCTGCACGGGCGACCTCCATGAATTGCTCGACGTCAGTGCCGAGCTCGGGAACGCCGGGGAATTTTTCGTCGAGCAGCGCAATGATCGCGCCGACGCTGCGCTGACCATCGATCAAACCGCCAATCGCGCTCGCGCTGTCGTTGAGCTTGATCATGCCTTCAGGGTAAAGCAGCACGTGACCGTTTTGCGCGGGCTCGAACTGGAAACGATAACCGCGGCGCCAGTTGGGCACCTGTTCGCGATTGAAGCTCATAGGGCGATTCCTTTGTGCCAGACGCGTTGGTCGGTCACGCTGTGATAGGGCGGTCGGTTCAGCTCGTAGGCCATGCTCATCGCATCGAGCATGCTCCACAAAATGTCGAGTTTGAACTGCAGAATTTCCAGCATGCGCTCTTGGCCTTCCCGCGTGGTGTAGTGCTGCAGCGTGATCGCCAGACCATGCTCGACGTCGCGGCGGGCCTGGCCCAGGCGGGTGCGGAAGTATTCGTAGCCGGTCGGGTCGATCCACGGATAGTGCTGCGGCCAGCTGTCCAGACGCGACTGATGGATCTGCGGCGCAAACAGCTCGGTCAGCGAACTGCTCGCCGCTTCCTGCCAATTGGCGCGACGGGCGAAGTTGACGTAGGCATCGACCGCAAATCGTACGCCGGGCAGGACCAGTTCCTGCGAGCGAAGCTGGTCAGGATCCAGACCCACGGCCTGGCCCAGACGCAGCCAGGCTTCGATACCGCCGTCTTCGCCGGGTGCGCCGTCATGGTCGAGCAAGCGCTGAATCCACTCGCGGCGGATTTCCCGGTCCGGGCAGTTGGCCAGGATCGCGGCGTCTTTCAGCGGGATATTCACCTGATAGTAGAACCGATTGGCGACCCAGCCCTGAATCTGCTCGCGGGTCGCGCGCCCTTCGTACATCGCCACATGAAAGGGGTGATAGATGTGGTAATACGCGCCCTTTGCACGCAGGGCCTGTTCGAATTCAGCGGGGGACAGCGGCGTTGCATCGTTCATGTCGGCAGTTCTCGTCAAGAATTTCCGCAGATCCCGTGGGCGTGAGCTGCTCACGAAGGCGATCTACCTGTGCCTCATCGGCTGGCTGACCTGACACCTTCATGAGCAAACTCACCCTACAGTCGGTTATTCAGCGTTCTTAAAGCTCGATGCTCATCCCGTCGAATGCCACTTCGACGTTCCGCCGCGCCAGTTCAGCGCGCTCGGGCGAGTCTTCGTCGAGGATAGGGTTGGTGTTGTTGATGTGGATAAGCACCTTGCGCTGTTGCGGCAGCTTTTCCAGCACTTCGAGCATGCCGCCGGGGCCATTTTGCGCCAGATGACCCATCTCCGTCCCGGTGCGGGTGCCGACGCCACGGCGCTGCATCTCATCGTCGTCCCACATCGTGCCGTCGACCAACAGGCAGTCGGCGCCGCTCATCTTCTCCATGAGGGCGTCATCGACTTTGCCCAGGCCCGGCGCGTAGAACAGTTTGCCGCCCGTGCTCAGGTCCTCGACCATCAAGCCGATGTTGTCGCCCGGGTGCGGGTCGAATCGGTGTGGCGAGTAGGGCGGTGCCGCGCTGCGCAGTGGAAATGGCGTAAAGCGCAGGTTCGGACAGGCGGGAATGACAAAGCTGCCTTCCAGCTCGATGCGATTCCAGGCCAGGCCGCCATTCCAGTGTTTGAGCATGTTGAACAGCGGGAAACCGGTGCTCAGGTCCTCGTGAACCATGTCCGTGCACCAGACTTGATGCGGGCAGCCCTCACGCAGGCTCAGCAAACCGGTGGTGTGGTCGATCTGGCTGTCCATCAGAATGATCGCGCTGATCCCGGTGTCGCGAAGGCCGCGATTGGGCTGCATTGGGGCAAAACCCTGGAGCTGGGCGCGGATGTCGGGAGAGGCGTTGCACAAGATCCAGTTCACACCGTCGTCCGACAGCGCGATGGACGACTGGGTGCGCGCGTGCGCCCGCAAGCTGCCGTCGCGAAAGCCTGCGCAATTGACGCAGTTGCAGTTCCACTGAGGGAAACCACCGCCGGCGGCGGAACCGAGAATCTGGATGTGCATGTAAACCCCGTAGCGACGGGCCAGGCCGGCCCTGAATCAGAATCGCGTTAATAAAAAAGCCCCGGCGAACCGAGGCTTCTCACCGCGCAACAATCAACGGCTTGCGAAGTACATGGTGACTTCAAAGCCGATACGCAGATCAGTGTAAGCAGGTTTAGTCCACATAATTGACTCCTTCTGGGTTAGTGCAGCGGTGGGTGAGTACATTCGTTAGTGCTCCTGCGAGCGGAGACGTTCAAATGCTTAGGGGGCTATGTTACTAAAATTATCGAACGGCCAATGATGAAATATCCGATAAAGATCCTTGCACAACGGGCAATGATCGGCGGTTTGCGAGCGATGACCTGTGCGGGCTAGAGCGGACTGGCACGGTTTGACAGGCACAGGCGGGCGCTGTCCGGATGTGCCAGCCGATGGGCGGCTTCAAGCAAAGCGTCCTGCCGAAGATGTGCAAGGGAATGTTGCAGGCGGGTGCAGTAATCAGTGCCGTGGCCTGCCAAGTGCGCTTGCCAGAGGAGTTCGGCTGCTTGCAGGTGCTCCATGTCAGCCGTTTCGAGTTGGTCCCGCAGGATCTTTCCCTGCGCGGGGAGGTCTGCGGCGTTGATCAATGCCGGCAGACCCTCGATGAAGGTCTCGATGTGCGCAACGAGTTGTTCCGCGCTCGCGCTAGGGGATTGCACGCCAAACAGGAGACCTCCATGCCCGGCGATCTGTCGGAAACCGCTGAAGACGGCGTAGCCCAGTTGCAGCTCGACACGCAGGCGCTGGTAGAACGGGGCCTGCATCAGCTGTGCGAAGAGTCGCCACGTGGCGTCCTCGTCGAGAGAGTGGGAGGGCGTTGGGTAGAAGATCAGCAGCGCATTTTCAGAAGATTCTGACGGTTCGATTTTCCACTGTGTGCCTGTGGTCCGAGGTACCGTGAGAGGTGAATGCTCCGGGAGACCGGGGATGAGCCGAGCGGCGTGACTCAAGGCATCTCGCTCTGAGGGTGTAAAGCCCGTGGCAAACCCTGTCCAACTGGCATCAGCCCACACGCGCTGCAGGTCGTCGGTTTGCGGGGTGACTGTGTTGTTCAAATAATGATCAGGCAACGTCTTCAACAGCTGACGGATCGGGATAACGGCCGGTTCATCAGCTGGCGTACCGTAACGCGCCAGGGCCTGAGCAACCGGCTGGCCAAGCAAAAGCAGCGCCTGTTCCTGTACGGCGGGCAACGGCTCCGCCATACCTGAGACTTTCAGCTGCCAGAACCTGCCGTAGGCACTGAATGCCAGCGTGACACCCGCTTGACTGGCTTGGGCCGTCAGCGGTTTCAGGCTTTCCTCCAACATTCGCGCAAGCTTGGGCTGCGCAGTAACGAGCGTCCATCGTAGGTACAGCGCGGCCTCGCCGTTTGCTGGCAGCGCACTGCTGAATGTCAGCTTGGCCAAGGGCAAGGTCGGCGTAGTGGATGCCGTTGCGGGTTTCAGAAATGGATTGGGCTCAGGCAACCGCCACCCAACGCTGGATGTGTCACACGCCAAGGGCTCGGCTCGCGTCCGTAACAGCGCCGCGGGTGTGAGCTGGCTGAGCAGCGCATCAACCGCCTCTATCGACAGACCCGCCGCATCAGGTTCAGCGCTGTAATACCGCGCCAGCGACAGCGCACCGCTGACGGCCAGCCGCCGCTGTTCCAGCCGCTCGTATTCTTCGATCAACTGACGGTAATGAGATTTGAAGAAGGCGAGCCAGCTGAAAACCAGTGCTGGTACATGCGATGACGCGTCGGGAGGCGTTGCAGCCAACACGAACGCGACGTCGACTAATGCCTGACCGGCAAATTCATACATGACCTCGGCCTTCAGCGACTCAATCAACCCTTGTTCGCGCAGCTCCGCCACCAGCCCACCTGCTTGCCCGTCATTCATCCAGGTACAAAGAAAGGCAGCAGCCTGCTCCTGTCCGACCGGTAAGCCTTCGCACGCAAACGTCAGATGCATCCGACGCTGATCAGCCTCACCGATCGGCTTAGGTTCATCAGTGAGCAGCGCAGGCGGTCGCTGTTGCTCAACCCGGCTGCCCTGACCGAAATACCCGCCAAACTGCGTGGCCAATTTCTCCAGTTCATCAAGCGATTGAGGCCCCGCGAGGCTCAGCGTCATCTGCCCGGCCTGATAAAACCGTCGATAGAACGCCTTCAGCGCATCCTGAAACCCCTGACGCGGAACCGGAAGGCTGAAGCGATTCCCTGCATGAAACCAACGCAACGGATGCAAGGCCGACAAAGGCTGCAGGCGTTTCAGCAGATCACGAGAGGCATGGTCCCGCGACCAGGCGATGAATTCCGCGTGCAGCACCTCCCGTTCTCGCAACTGATCGGGAATCGTCATGCGTGGATGGGCGAGCATTTCGCACAGCCGCTCAAGACCGTCGGCGAACACGGCCCGCGGCAGTTCGAAGAAAAAGTCGGTGGTGCGCTCGCGTGTGCTGGCGTTCACTTGCCCGCTGTGGCGCTGCACGAACGCCATTAGCGTTTCGTCAGCCCCAAAGCGCTCGGTGCCGAGAAAGAACAAATGCTCAAGGAAATGCGCCAGCCCCGGCCAGCGGGGCGAAACATCATGACTGCCTGCCGCGACCCGCAATGCCGCAGCGCAACGCTTCGAACGTGGGGCCGAAACCAGCACCACGTTCAAGCCGTTGGACAGGGTCAGGGATCGTTGGCTGATGGGGTTGGGCATGGCGCTTGTGATGTTGGATGACTGAGCCGCCATGCTAGCGGATAACGGGCGTGCAGGTGTGGGACGTGCTCAGTGGCGACGTCGGATGATGACCTTACGGCTTTCCCAGCCCCGAATAAAACCCTGGCCGGCGATCCTTGAAATAGGTATTGATCGTTTGGGATTCGCTCATCGCGTCACGGTCCAGATCTGCCGTCACCAAGGTCTCATCCTGACCGGCAAGGCCGATTTGTCGACCGTCCGGCGCGCAGACACTGCTCAAGCCGCAGTAATGGATATCGCCCTCGCTGCCGCAGTAATTGGCATAAACCAGGTAGCACTGGTTCTCGAAGGCGCGGGCCCGCACGGTGACTTCCGCGACGAAATCGTAGGGCGCCATATTTGCGGTCGGTACCAGAATCAGGTCTGCGCCGGCCAAGGCCAGACGCCGCGTGTTCTCGGGAAACTCGACGTCGTAGCAGATCAGAAATCCGAGCTTCCAGTCCCCAAAATCCACCACCGGAAAGTGCTCATCACCTGCGCTGAACATCGCGTTGTCCAGTTCGCCGTACAGATGGGTCTTACGGTAATTGCAGAGCCGAACACCTTGCGCGTCGATCAACTGCACCGCGTTGTAAACCTGACCGTCGCCACTCAGCTCCGGGTAGCCGTACAGAATCGCGATACCGGTTGCTTGAGCGATCTCGGCAATCCTCAACGCAGCCGGGCCGTCGCTCGCTTGCGCCAACTCCCGCGCGGTCTGGGCGCCAATGTTGTAGCCGCTGAGAAACATCTCGGGCAAGACCAGCAGCGATGCACCCTGCGCCGATGCCTCGACCGCCTGAGCTTCCAGGCGCCGAAGATTGGCGCTGACATCGAGGGGCAACGGCGGGCATTGGTAGAGGGCGACGCGCATAGTGACTTCCTTACTCAGGCAAAACGATCGGGCCGATCTCGTGAAACACGTCGCCAGGCCCTGGGTTCTCGGCGTGAGTCTTGCCGCCGAAGTGGGTCATGATGCCCCACACCGCGTTCAGCGAGGTCTGCACGGCGCCTTCGACCCAGGCGGGTGTCCAGGACACGTCGTCACCGGCGATGAAAATGCCGCGTTGCTCGTCAGGCATCTCCTTCTGCATGAAGTGCGCGTACATCCGCTGGTTGTAGCGGTAGTGACCCGGCAGCGCGCCTTTGAAAGCACCGAGGAAGTGCGGGTCGGATTCCCACGACACGGTGATCGGATCTCCGATGATGCGCGCGGCGATATCGACCTTCGGGTAGATCTTTTTCAGCGACCCGAGCGCTAGACTGACGCGTTTTTCCACGGGATGCGGCAGCATTTTCAGCGCGTCGCTCATCCACGAGTACGACAGGCAAATCACCCCCGGCTTCTCGACGCCGTTGGAATAGGTGCCGTTATCGAACAGATAAGTGCCACGGGTCAGGCGATCGGTCAGGGTCATGCTCATCAGGTCGCGGCCGGTTTCCGGGTCTTTATCCTTCCAGAACGGCCGGTCGACCATGACGAAGGTTTTCGACGACTGCATATAACGCGTGCGGTCCAGTGCCATCCACATTTTCTGCGAGAACAGCGACTCTTCGCACTCGATCTGCGTGGTCAGCAACCAGCTCTGGCACGTCGCCAGAACCGCATCGTAATGGCGAACATCGCCCAGATTGTCGGTGACCGCGAACTGGCCGTTGGCGGCGCGGCTGATGCCCTTGACGCCCGTGCGCGGGGCGCCACGGTGCAGCGTTGAGAGGCTGGTGCCCTCGGGCCAATGCACGCAACGCTCGGGGGTGTGGCGCCAGATGCCGATAGGCACTTGCCCGACGCCGCCGACGATCAGGTGCTGGTGATCGTCGCAGTTGGTCATGACCACGCGGAAGATCTCCAGCATCGAGTTCGGGAAGTCCGAGTCCCAGCCACCGGTGCCGAAGCCGACCTGACCAAACACTTCGCGGTGATAGAACGACAGTTTGGCGAAGGCTTCCGACGTGGCGACGAAGTCATAGAACGTGCGGTCGTCCCACAGCGGTACCAGCTTGTTCCACAACGCTTTGAGCCGAGGCACATCGCGGTCGCGGATGGCTTGCTGAATGTCGGCAAACTGCGAGCCGGCCTCCAGCGCGTCGGCCCAGGCGTCGGCGACTTCCTGAAACAGCGCAGGCAAGTCCGACAGTTTCTGTGCGTAGTGGGTGCTGCCTTCCAGGTCAATCACTGTGCTGCCGGAGGCAGCCGTCAGCGGGTTGGGGAAGGGCTTGGATTCCAGGCCGAGCTTGTCGACGTAGTGATAAAAGGCGGTGGAGGAGACCGGGAAGCGCATGCCGCCCAGTTCGGCGATGATGCCTTCAGCGCCTTCGAACTGTTGCGAGCGCAGACGGCCGCCCATTTTGGAGGCTTCGTAAACGACGGGTTTTAGCCCCAGCTTCATGAGCTCATAAGCCGCCACCAGCCCCGCGATACCTGCGCCGACGATCGCCACTTCTTTACCGAGGTTTTCCGTCGGAATGCTGCCGAGGCCCGCCGGGTGTTCGATCCAGTCATCGAAGGCGAACGGGAAGTCCGGGCCGAAAATCGTGATCGGTTTCTTTCCGTTGGCGGGGTGGCGATTATTCTTCATGACTGACCTTGTTCGACTGCGGCGCGAAAGTGGACAAGTCTAGATAACAGTTGGGACGTTATTAAGACGCAGAGTGTTGTCGATGTGTCGAGAATACCGGCAAAGTGACGAAGCGCTTCGTCATATTGTCAGAAGCGGTCAGTTCAGGACGGCTGCCCTCGGTCTATCTTGCTGCTCAGAATGATGGACGTGGTGGTTTTCTCGACGCCATCGACACTGCCGATCAGATCAAGCATCTGATCCAGCTGCTCCGGCGAATCCGTGCGCAGCCACGCCACGTAATCGAATTCGCCGCTCACGGCACACAACTGTTGCACCTGCGCCAGCGCACTCAGCCGCCGCAGCACTTCCTTGCCCGAGCGGGGCTGCACGGTGATCCCGACATAGGCCTGCAGCCCGCCATCCACCAGCCGCTGACCCAGACGCACGCCATAGCCGGTGATGACCTTGGCTTTTTCCAGGCGCGCCAGTCGCGAGGTCACGGTGGTGCGCGCAATGCCCAATTGCCGAGCCAGATTAGCGACCGGTTCCCGGGCATTGATTTGCAGCGCGGCGATCAGTTTGCGGTCGATGTCATCGATTGCTGGGGGGCGGGTGTCAGGCAAGGGTGTATCTCCTTCGGCAAGCGGGGCATGTTAGGAGATTCCGTGGGGGTTGGGGTGATATTCGAATGGCAAGGCGACGCGAAAGATCAGGCATTCTACGTCGCTCATCCAGCAGGGATGGGCGCCAGAAAACCTGCGTCGGTCATGTAGGACTTTTCTGCGCTGTAAGGCTTTTGTCATTCTTCTGTCACCCCTGGCGTGCCTAAATTCCCTCCCTACCCCTTTGAATCCACGCCGGGAGCCTCGTCATGACTCTGGATTTGTCTGAAACCGCCCGCTACATCCAGGCCGATATCCTCGACAGCTTCGACGAAGAACTGGAAATGGAGTACGACGACGCGCGCCTGGATGGCTTGCTGGCCGATCTGGGCGAGGAGGTACCCAAAGGGATTGATCGCCGCCTGTACTTCCGCGAGCTGCTGCGCCTGCAAGGCGAACTGGTGAAACTGCAGGACTGGGTGGTGAGCCAAAAGCTCAAGGTAGTCGTGCTGTTCGAAGGCCGGGATGCGGCAGGTAAGGGCGGTGCGATCAAGCGCATCACTCAGCGGCTCAATCCGCGGGTGTGCCGTGTGGCTGCACTGACCGCGCCGAGTGAACGCGAGCGCACGCAGTGGTACTTCCAGCGCTATGTCGCGCACCTGCCCGCCGCCGGCGAAATGGTGCTGTTCGACCGCAGCTGGTACAACCGGGCCGGGGTCGAGCGGGTCATGGGCTTCTGTGATGACGAGGAGTACGAAGAGTTTTTCCGCACCGTCCCAGAGTTCGAAAAAATGCTGGTTCGCTCGGGCATCATCCTGATCAAGTACTGGTTCTCCATCACCGACGACGAGCAATACCGGCGCTTTCTGATGCGCATCCATGACCCGCTGAAACAGTGGAAGCTGTCGCCGATGGACCTTGAGTCCCGCCGTCGCTGGGAGGACTACACCAACGCGAAAGAAGAAATGCTCACCCGTTCCCACACCGACGTCGCGCCGTGGTGGATCGTCGAGGCCGACGACAAGAAACGCGCGCGCTTGAATTGCATTCATCACCTGCTGGAGCAGATCCCGCGCGGCGACACCGAGACACCACAGGTGGTGTTGCCGGAGCGCGAGTACAACGCCAATTACCTGCGTGCGCCGGTACCGCGTGAGATGGTCGTTCCGGCGGTTTATTGATCCTCCGCCGGTTTTTGATTAGAGCGCTGGCGTGGTTCAGATCTTCCACGCCGGCGCTGTTTTCGACAGACGCTGCTGCAGGCTTTCGAGATTTTGCGTGAACTGGCGGGTCATCAACTGATAGCCCAGCACCTCGGTCGACGCGGTCGGAACGTCAGGCCCGACGGTCAAGCTCTCGGTTGGCCGCTGCAAACGCTCAGTTGCACCGGTCTGCAGCGCGCGGGCCATACCGATCAGCATGCGACGGATTCGCCGTTGCTCCGCCGTCACCCCTGTACTGCCAGTGTCTGCCGGACGCAGGTTCGAAAGAATCTCGAGGATGCTCAGGCACATGCGGTAGTGGCGCTGAATGGCGTCCAGTTCAACGATCGATATCTTTACTTCCTTGGACACCGACGGCATCAGCGAGCGCAACTGCAACAGCGTCGCGCCCATTCGCGCAGTCAACTTCACGTGCTCGTCTGCGGTGATCGACTGCCCGCTGGCGATGCGGTCGTAAGCCAGCGCACAGTCCCGCAGGCCACTGGCCAGGTTGTAGCGCCACGAATACACGGCATACAACGGCAGCGCGAAAGAAAACGCCAGAGCGAGGGCGATGCCGATCAAGATGTCCACCGTCCGCCACAACCCGTCCGTGATCGGGTTATCACCGTGGCCCGCCACGATAAACAGGGTGATGGCCGACAACAGCGCCGTGTAACCACCCTTGCCAATGGCGTGATACGCAAAGAAACCGCAGATCAGCGACATGACCACGTACGTCAGCAATGGCATGCCCAAGTAGCTTTCCTGCGCCACGACTGCCAGGCCCAGTGCCGCGCCTATCAAAGTCCCGTAAGCGCGCTCCACCGACTTCTTGCCGATATTGCCGTGGTGCTGCAACCCGCCAATCACGATCAGCATCGTCACCGATGCCCACTCCCCGTGGGGCAGATGAAAACCGGTCGTCAGCAGTATCGACACCACCAGTCCGACCACGATTCGGCCGGCGTGGATGTAGCGGGCATGGCGATAGCGGCGGTAGGGGTCCAGAAGCGGACGCAGCACGCGGCGAAGCCAAGAGGGAAGCGAGGCTGTGTTCATGGGGTTACAGACCATGGGGATGATGAATATATCCGAAGCCCGGCAAATGCGGCGCGTCACCACCCTCGTGCGTGGTTCATTCACAAAATCATCACATGTGAGATGTTGCGTATATCAATACTTGCGCGTAGGGTGCGTTGCTATCACATGTGATGTTCAGGAAAGACTTCAATGGCTCGGAAAACTTCAACCGACTACATGCGCGAAATGCGCGCTCGGCTGACGGCTGCCGGGTACGTGAAACGAGAGCTGTACGTACTTCCGGAAAACGCGGAGGTATTGAGAGATATCGAAAAGGTGCTACGCCAGCCCTACCTGGGTAACCGGATCAAACTGGAGGGATTCATGACTGAGAATACCAATTGGACGATCGACACCCTTCACTCGGCGTTCGCCGAGCTGGACGTGGTCAAGAATAACGACATCAAGCTGACCCTCATTCAAGGCGCTGAGCCGAGTCTGAGCCTGGTGATGAACCAGTTCGGTGGCTTGCCCATCATCATCGCCATCGCGGGCGACCAGATCCTGGTTGATTCCGTCCTGGTCTACGCCTCTCAGGTCAAAGACCCACAGTCTTTCAACGAGACGGTGCTGCGCAGTCGGGACCTCTTCCCACTGTCGTCGATCGGCATCGAGACCATGCCAAATGGCGAAACCGTCTACAGCATGTTCGGCGCTCTTAGCGCGGCCTCTTCGCTGACGGTCATCGTCCACGAAGTCCTCACGCTGGCAGACAACGTGATTCGTGCGGCTGATGCCTACGAAGACCTTCTAACAGTTGATTCACAGTAATCGGGAGACACATCAATGAGCCTTTGGAAAAAAATGGTCACAGCGCTGCGTGGTGGGGCTTCCGAGGTGGGTGAAGCCATCGTCGATGCTCAGGCACTGCGAATCCTCGATCAGGAAATCCGTGACGCCGATGCCTCCATGCTCGCGGCGCGCAACCAGCTGATCCAGATCAAAGCCAAGCACAAGCTCTCGCTGCAGCGCGTCGAAGAGCACGACAAGAACATCGCCAACTGGGAGCAGAAAGCGCTCGCCGCGATGAATAAAGGCGAAGAAGCCCTCGCCCTCGAATGTGCCGAGAAAGTGGCCGAGCTGACGGCTCTGCGCGATCAAGAAAAACTCGCGGCCGATCAGTTCGGCGTCCATGTGGCGAAACTGACCGCACAGGTCATCAAGGCCGAAAGCCAGATCAAAGGCCTGCGTCAGCAGACCGATATGGCCAAAGCCCGTGACAGCGTGCAAAAGGCGCAGATCAACGCCGCTGCTGCAACGGGCGGCGCCAATGGCCGACTCGAAACCGCAGTGGGTTCGCTGGCTCGTATCAAGCAGCGTCAGGATGAACAGGACGCCAGGCTTGAAGCGGCCGATGAGCTGACCGAGGCTGCCAACGGCGGCGATCTGGAGCGTCGTCTTCAGGATGCCGGGATTGGCTCGAAAACCGGCGGCGCAGCTGACGTTCTCGCCCGTTTGAAAGCACAAAGCCAGAGCGGTAACGCTGGGCAATAAGCCGTTCAACAGAGGCAGCCGGATTTCCGGCTGCCTTTTTTCGGTTTCAGTTTTTTAGGCTCCAGCGGTGTACAGATGAATATCGGAAATGGACTACGAACGATACTCTGCCTTGCCGCTGTGATGATCGTTGTGCAGATGGTTAACTCCCTGACCGCCAATAGCCTGCTGTCCCATGGCCTGGTACCCAGAACATCGTCCGGCCTGCAAGGCATCGTTTTCTCCCCGTTTTTGCATGGATCGGTCCGTCACCTGCTGAGCAATCTTCTGCCTTTTGTGGTGCTGAGCTGGCTGGTCGCAACCGAGGGGCTTCAGCGATACGTACGCGTGGTGCTGCTCATCGTTGTGCTCGGCGGGCTGATGGTCTGGGTGGTCGGTCGTCCGGTCATCCATGTGGGCGCCAGCGGTCTGATCTTCGGCTTGTGGGCGTATCTGCTGGCCCGGGCGTGGTATCAGCGCAGTCTGGCAAGTTTCGCGATTGCACTGGTGACCCTGCTGGGCTACAGCGGATTGATTTTTGGCTTCATTCCGGTCCCGGGTGTATCGATTGAGTCACACCTGTGTGGCGCGCTTGCCGGTATTGTGACGGCCTGGTTAATGCACTCACGGCGGCTTGTCGAGCGAGGTCCGGCGCAGTGAGTGGCACAACTTTTTACATCGCCTCGGCGCGAATTCAAGGAGATGAGACATGAGCTGGATCAAACGCGCGTTAGGCCTGGAGTCGCCCATTCCACCGGCCGGCTCCAACCCCTCCGCCAATGCGGCCCTGGCTAATCCGCTCGGGCTCGCTACCGGTCGTATGCTGGACCTCGATGACTCGCTCAAGCTGATGCTCGACGGCCATTCGGAACTGGTGGTTCCTGACGAAGAAGTGGTCTGGTCAGTGGGGCAGGTCGATCTGGGGCAATCGGTTCGTCTGGTGCGCTTCTACTTCGAGGACGAAGATTACTGGCTGCAAGTCATGATGAACGGGCCTGCCGCTGAAGACGTCCAGGACATCATCCTGTTCGGCTACAGCAGCGTCGTCACGATCAACAGCGAGGCGGAGCTCAAGCGCCTCGTGGGGCCTGAGTCCAGCGTCGGTCTGCCGGTGTTCGAACATGACGGCTGGGAGTACGGGCGTCAGTGGGGCACGGAAGAAGGCCAGACCGAGCTCACGCCCATGGACGAGCAGGTCGTCAGCCCTGACGGTGCGTACCGCATCAAACACCTGAGCATGTTGTACGCGCGGGACACGGGCCTGGTGGACCGACGCGAATTTTTGTTGCTGTCTGTCGAGGAAGACGAGGAGGGCGTTGTCTCCTTCACCACGTCGGTCGGCGTGACCCTGCAGTCCACTGATTTCACCGTCATTTAAAAGGAAGTAAAAATGCTTGAAGCGCTTCGTATGTCCGTCAGCTTCCAGTCGTTGCTGAGTTTTGTGGTCTACATCATTGTGGCCGGCGGGTTGTTCGCATTGTTTCAGATGGCCTACACACGTCTGACGCCGCACAAGGAGTTCGCCCAGATTCGTGAGGGCAATGTAGCTGCGGCTGTCGCCCTGGGCGGTGCGCTCATCGGTTTCGCCCTGCCTGCCAGCAACGTCATCACCTACAGCATCAGCGTACTGGATGTGGTGATCTGGGCAGTCATTGCGGCAGTCGTACAGTTGCTGGCGTTTACCGCGACCAGCATGGTCCTCAAGGATCTTTCCGCACGCATCACCCGAGGCGAGCTTGCTGCGGCGATCTATGCCGCCAGCGTCTCGATCAGTGTCGGTTTTCTCAACTCGGCCTGCATGACGCCGTCGACCTGATCGCCTGTTATCGAAAGGAGTTATCGATGAGACGTAGTTCCCTCAAGCTGGTCCTGGCCAGCACCCTGCCGCTGGCGATCAGCGCGTGCAGCAAGTCCGACACTGTGGAAGTTTCCGCGCAGCAGACCTACCCGTCGGTACAAGCCTGTGTCGATCAGAAAGTCCCGGTCGATGTCTGCTCGGACGCCTACATGAGCGCGCTGGCGGAGCACCGCCGCGTAGCCCCGACCTACGACGACAAGACAGCCTGCGAAGCAGATTTCGTCCCTGATTACTGCCAGCAGAATGCCGATGGCAAATTCACGCCCAAGCTCGGGGGCTTCCAGCTGGAAGTTTCCGGTGAGCTTCCCAAGTCACAGGTCGACGCAGCGAAGGCGCAGGCCGAGCAGTCGGGTGGCGGCGGTGGTGGCTTTGGTTCCGGGGTAAACGGATTCCTGATGGGCATGCTCGTCAGCAACATGGTCAACGGATTCACTGGCGGCGGCGGTCGTTACTACTCCCAGCCGATTTACCAGGAGCGGGACTCCCGAGGGGGTTACCAGACGTCCACATTGTCGCGCCAGATCGAGCGGGGCAAGACCTTCGGCAACTCCACTCAGGCGCGAACCAGCTCGACCGGGACTTACAGCAAAAGCACCCTGGGCCGCAATTCATCGGTCTCGTCTTCCGTTTCCCGTGGCGGTTTCGGCAGCCAGGCCACCGCTCGCAGCGGGTGGGGTGGCAAAAGCAGCGGCTCAAGCTTCGGCGGCTAACAGGGACGTTACCCATGAAAAGGATCAGCATCCAGGAACGTCCTGACTGGCGCCAGACAGCCGAGCGTGAAGGGTTTAACTTTCACACCATCGACGGCGAGCGCTACTGGGATGAGCGGGCCTACTACCAGTTCACCGAAGCGCAGATCACACGCGACATTGAGGCGCCGACTCAAGAGCTTCATGCCATGTGCTTGGACATCGTGGAGAAGGTCGTCGAGAGCGAAGAGCTGCTGACTCGGCTGGCTATTCCGGATACGTTCTTCGACCTGGTCCGCACCTCATGGAAGGAAGGCCACCCGCATCTGTATGGCCGCTTTGACTTCAGCTATGACGGCGTGAACCCGGCCAAACTGCTGGAAGCCAACATGGACACACCTACGTCAGCGTATGAGGCGGGCGCATTTCAGCTCATCTGGCTTGAAGAGCAGATCCAGCGCGGCGTATTGCCGGCCCACGCTTCACAGTTCAACTCGATGGCGGAAGACCTGGTCCGGGCTTTTGCGGCAATCAGGGAGGGCGGGGCTTTCTACTTCTCGTGCATGTCAGGCTCGATAGAAGACAGGGGTACGACCGAATTCCTGCGCAAAATGGCCGAGCACGCCGGCATCGAAACCCGCCACATCGACATCGAAGACATCGGCCTGAATGCCAACGGCCGATTCGTCGATCTCGAAGGCCGCTGGATCGAACGTATCTTCAAGCTGCACGCCTGGGAGCATGTCTTCCATGAGCCCCACGGCCAGGCCATCCCGCAGTGCGACACGCAGTTCATCGAGCCTGCCTGGAAGGCGATCATCTCCAACAAAGGCATCCTGCCGTTGCTTTGGGAATTCAATGAAGGGCATCCCAATCTGCTACCGTCCTTCGTCGATAAGTACCCGCAATCTGCAGTGCCAAAGGGCTGGGTGCGCAAGCCATACTTTTCCCGCGAAGGCGCCAACATCGAAATTCGCACGCCGACTGATCAAGTCATTTTCGAAGACGGCCCTTACAACGATGCGCCCTACATCCTTCAGGAATTCGCGCCGTTGCCTCGTTTTGGCGACAGCTACACGCTGATCGGATCGTGGGTGGTGGGGGATATGGCTTCGGGGATCGGGATTCGTGAAGACGACAGTTTGATCACCAAAGACAGCAGCCGGTTTTTGCCGCATGTGGTGATTGATTGAGGTTGTGATGAGCCCGGCGGTATGTACCGCGCAAGAACGAAAAAGCCGCGCAATGCGCGGCTTTTTATTTGGTGGGCCCACACGGACTCGAACCGTGGACCAAGGGATTATGAGTCCCCTGCTCTAACCAACTGAGCTATAGGCCCTCAGTAGGCCGCGGATTATAACGACGGTTTACGCGCTGTGCCATCCGAAACGTCTGAAACGGTTGTACGAAGAAATGTCGCACTGAATTGCTCCGCGCGCAGGGGCAGGCTGACGAGGTAGCCCTGAATTTGTTCGCAGCCTTCGTCTGCCAGGAATTGCTGCTGGTCGAGGGTTTCGACGCCTTCTGCGATGACTGTCAGTTGCATGCTGCGTCCCAGCGCAATGATCGCGCGCACAATCGCCGCATCGTGGGGGTCATCAGGCAAGCCGCGCACGAACGATTGGTCGATCTTGAGGATGTCCAGCGGCAGGCGCTTGAGGTAACTGAGCGATGAGTAGCCGGTGCCAAAGTCGTCGATGGCCAGTTGTACGCCTAGTGTTTTTAGGCGATGCAGGACGGAAAGCGCCTCTTCGGTCTGCGACATGATGAAGTTTTCAGTGATTTCCAGTTGTAGACAGCCAGGTTGTAACTGTTGCTGAAGCAGCAGTCGTTCGACCTTGTTGACCAGATTGGGCTGACGCAATTGAGCGCCGGCAAGGTTTACCGACAGCGGGCCAAACACATCGTAGCGCTGGTTCCACTCGTGCAATTGCTGGCAGGCCGTATCGAGCACCCACTCGCCGATCTGCAGGATCATGCCGTTTTCTTCTGCGAGCGGGATGAACCGCTCGGGTGGGACGTCGCCAAAGGTGGGGTGGAACCAGCGTATCAGCGCTTCGGCGCCGACCAACCGGTGTGTCAGCAAACTGATTTTGGGTTGGTAAGAAAGGGTGAACTCGTTACGCTCGATAGCGCGCCGCAGCTCCTGTTCCAGAGCAATCCGCTCGCTGGCCTGAGCGGTCAGATCGCGGGTGTAGTGCTCGACCCGGTTGCGCCCCTTGGCCTTCGACCGATACATCGCCGCGTCGGCATTCTTGATCAGCGTGGCGACGTCCGCTCCGTCTGTGGGAAAAAGCGCGCTGCCGATGCTGGTGCTCATGAAGAACTCGTGATCGCCCGCCTGAAACGGCGCCGAAAAACTGTTGAGCAGCTTGGTGGCGACGACTTCGGCGTCGGTCGGATTTTGCAGGCCCGGCAACAGGATGATGAATTCATCGCCACCGAGCCGCGCGACGGTGTCGATGTCGCGCAGGTTCTCCTTCAGGCGCACCGCAATGCTTTTTAATAGCAGGTCACCAACGGGGTGGCCGAGGCTGTCATTGATGTGTTTAAAACGATCCAGGTCCAGAAACAACACCGCGCCGAGGCTGTAGGCCGCTCTTGAGTGGGTCAGCGCGGCGTGCAGTCGGCTTTCAAACAGCGTCCGGTTCGGCAGGCCGGTCAACGGGTCGTGGTGCGCCTGGTAGTCGAGGCGGGCCTGAGCCTGCTTCAGGCTTGAGATATCAGCGAACACCGCAACGAAGTGGGTGATGAACTTATCGCGATTGCGCACAGCGCTGATGGTCAGCCAGCTCGGATAGATCTCACCATTCTTGCGCCGGTTGCTGATCTCGCCCTGCCAATGACCCTCTGCGGTCAGTTGGTACCACATGGCGGCGTAGAACGCGCTGTCGTGAAGTCCGGATGCCAGCAATCGCGGCGTGTCGCCGAGCGCTTCCTGTTCGCTGTAGCCGGTGATCTCGCTGAAGGCCCGGTTGACTGCGTTAATCCGCTGTCGGGTGTCGGTGATCAAGACGCCTTCCGCTGTGCTTTCGAATACCGTCGCGGCCAGTTGCAACTTTTCCTGCATCTGATGGCGGTCGGTGATGTCACGCGCGATGGTGAGCATGCAGTCCTCACCGGCAATCGGCAGCGGTCGCGCGGAAATCTCGCACAGGCGGATCTGACCATCCCTGCGACGGATGTGGCTGGTAAAGTCCTTCACAAAGCCGTCGCGCCTCAACTGCTCGAGCAGTTGCTGTCGCTCGTTCAGGTCTACCCAAATGCCCAGGTCAAGGGTGGTACGGTCCAGCGATAGCGAGCTGTGATAACCAGTGATGCGGCTGAAACCGTCGTTCACCTCCACCAGCAATCCGTCGTTTTGCCGTGTGATCAGCAGGCCGTCGGGGGAGGAGTGGAATGCCTTGGCGAACTTCTCTTCGGACATCTGCAGCTGTTGCTGGGCCTCTTTGAGCGGCGTGATGTCCCTCACCACGACAACCACTGCGGCAGTGGAGTCCAGGTCGAAGGGCTCGGCTGACAGAAGCCCGGTGAACAGACGGCCGTCGCTGCGCCGAAACGGCATTTCCAGATTGCGGATGCTGCCCCTTTGAAGGCGTTGCAGCAGACTGTGGCCGATGTCGGGAATGCCCCAGATATTCAGCTCGGAGGGCACGCGCCCTACCACGTCGTCCAGGCTGACGCCGATTTGCTCTACAAAAGCCGGATTGGCCTCCAGAAAGCAGCCGTCGGAAAGACGCGCGATGACCAGCATGTCAGGGCATTGCGCGAACACCGAGGCGAATTTCCCTTCCGACAGGCGCAGAGCTTCTTCGGTCTGCTTGGCTTCGCTGATGTCGATCATCAGCCCGCGCATCAAGGGTTCTTGGCCATAGCCGATCATGCTCACAATGTCGCGGATCCAGACCACCCTGCCGTCGGCACTCAGGACTCGATAATCGACACTGTGATCGTTGCCCTCCGCCACCTCGCGGTCGCAGTAGGTCTGTGCGTAGTCGACGTCTTCCGGATGAACGATGCTCCGCCAGAATCCGGGCCTCCGCCACTGGTGCAGCGGATACCCCAACAAATCCTGCGCGTGCGGTGAGACGTAGTTGTAGGAGTAGTCGTGAGTATTGGCTTCCCACGCGATGGCCGAAAGGCTTTCGATCATCCCGCGATAGTGGTATTCGCTGCTGCGCAGCTCCTGCTCAAGGGCAATTCGGCGAGAGATTTCCGAGCTGAGGCGACGGTTGATCCGCACCACAATGGCCAGCACCGTTATCAGAACCAGCAGCCCGGGAAGTCCGATCAGCAAAAACTCGTGCCAGAGCTTGCTGCGCTCGCTGGAGTGAGTGACCGCCTGCGATAGGGGTGGAGAATCGTCCAGTCCGATTAATTCCTCAGGTTGGCGGCGTTGATCGATACCTGCGAATCGGTTGCTGATCAAGTGAGTGGGCGAATGCAGGCTTACGCCGGGTGCACTCCCAGGTTCAGCATCCTCGCCGGGCAGCCACTCTTGATGGATCGCCTGCCTGTTTTGGCCATCGCCAAGCACCGTCTGGGCGCTGATTGCAGCGGGGGCGAGCAAGCACAAGAGAGCAATGGCCGGCATCCAGATCATGGCAGCCTCGGTGATTCATGGATGAGAATCAATCGAGTGTAGCCGCGCTGGACAACAGTGGCACTCTGCCGGAAATTTATTCCTTAAAACGCAAAACCCCCAGCAATGCCGGGGGTTTTGGTACGACGTGTCGCTTACTCGTCGAGGAACGAACGCAGGTGTTCGCTTCGCGTAGGGTGACGCAGTTTGCGCAACGCCTTGGCTTCTATCTGACGGATACGCTCACGGGTAACATCGAACTGCTTACCGACTTCCTCAAGGGTGTGGTCGGTGTTCATGTCGATACCGAAACGCATACGCAGTACCTTGGCTTCACGGGCGGTGAGGCCCGACAGCACTTCGCGCGTCGCTTCTTTCAAGCTCTCAACCGTGGCGACATCGATTGGCGACTGCATGGTCGAGTCTTCGATGAAGTCGCCCAGATGCGAGTCTTCGTCGTCACCGATCGGGGTTTCCATGGATATCGGCTCTTTAGCGATCTTCAATACCTTGCGGATCTTGTCCTCAGGCATTTCCATGCGTTCGCCCAGCTCTTCCGGCGTCGGCTCGCGACCCATTTCCTGCAACATCTGACGGGAAATACGGTTGAGCTTGTTGATCGTCTCGATCATGTGCACCGGAATACGGATGGTGCGTGCCTGGTCAGCGATCGAGCGAGTGATCGCCTGACGAATCCACCAGGTGGCGTACGTCGAGAACTTGTAACCACGACGGTATTCGAACTTGTCCACCGCCTTCATCAAACCGATGTTGCCTTCCTGGATCAGATCGAGGAATTGCAGGCCACGGTTGGTGTACTTCTTGGCGATCGAGATCACCAGACGCAGGTTGGCTTCAACCATTTCTTTCTTCGCGCGGCGGGCCTTGGCCTCACCGATCGACATCCGACGGTTGATGTCCTTGATTTCCAAAATGGTCAGGCCGGTTTCTTCTTCCAGTGCGGTCAGCTTTTGCTGGCAACGCTGAATGTCGGCCTGAAGACGACCAATGGCTTCAGCGTATTTGCTTTTGCCTTTGGCCAGCCCATCGGTCCAGCTCTGGTCAACTTCGTTGCCCGGGAACTGGCGAAGGAAGTCGGCGCGCGGCATACGTGCATCACGAACACACAGCTGCATGATGGCACGCTCTTGTGCCCGCAGACGCTCAAGGGCACCGCGAACACGCTCAACCAGGCCTTCAAACTGTTTTGGAACCAGCTTGATCGGCATGAACAGCTCGGCCAGAGCCAGCAGTTCAGCGTTGGCCTGCTTGCTGCCACGACCGTGCTTTTTCAGCGCCTTGAGGGCAATGGCCATCTGGTCTGAAACGGCACCGAAGCGCTGGGCGGCGATGACTGGGTCCGGGCCGCTTTCGACCTCGTCCTCTTCATCGTCGGAAGCGTCTTCCTCTTCGTCGTCAGCACCTTCGACCTTCTCGGCCTTCGGATCGACTGGCGGCAGGACTTCGGCTGGCGGCGCTATGCCGTCGTCCGGGTCGATATAACCGCTCAGGACGTCGGACAGACGACCGCCTTCGGTGGTGACGCGGGTGTACTCGGAGAGAATGTGCTCAACCGTGCCAGGGAAGTGCGCGATGGCGCCCATCACTTCACGGATGCCTTCTTCGATACGCTTGGCGATTTCGATTTCGCCTTCACGTGTCAGAAGCTCGACGGTACCCATCTCACGCATGTACATGCGCACTGGGTCAGTCGTGCGACCGATGTCGGTCTCGACCGCAGCCAACGCAGCAGCGGCTTCTTCAGCGGCTGCCTCGTCGGTGTCGGCGTCGGCCAACATAAGGGCGTCCGCATCCGGAGCACTCTCGTGTACGGGGATCCCCATGTCGTTGATCATGCGGATGATGTCTTCCACCTGCTCTGGATCTGAAATATCCTCAGGCAGGTGGTCGTTGACCTCTGCGTAAGTCAGATACTTCTGCTCACGACCCAGGGTGATCAACTCTTTGATACGAGACTGCTGTTGCGCTTTTCCGGACATAACACCCTATCCACTGAAGGTCTTGGCGGGCAAAAAACAAGCCGGGGATTATACCCGAGCTATGACCTCACACGCCAGTTGAGGTCGGGGTTTGTGCAGGAACTTTGCGATTTAACAGGTTGAGCAGCTGAACTTTTTCTTCCGCGCTCAGACCTGACTGCCGTTCCTTCCTGATCAATTGCTCCAGATGTCGCTCGCGTTGGCGGGCAGACAAGCTAGTTATAGTGTCGAAAAACTGTTGTTCAAGGTTATCGGCCGAGATCAGCCATTCCTTTTCCGCCAGTTGACGCAACAATCGTCCTTGATCGGTGCCATGCCAGCGGGCAATCAACTGCATGGTGCGCAGCTTCGGGTTTTTCTGTGTGGCGTCGATAAGTGCCACCAGAAGCTGCGAATACACGTTTTCTTCATCGGCGAACGTACTGGCGTTGGCAACCTGCGCTGACAGTTCAGGGTGATGCAGCAAGGTTCTAAGTGCTGTCAGCGCCGGCGGCTCAACCGTCGCCGGTGTGCGTGGCCCACGAGGCTCAAAATCAGGACGCTTGCCGTTCTTGTCCCATTTCTTGCCTTTGTCCCACGGCTTCTTGTCCCATTTTTTCTGCTGACCGCCCGGCGCGTTCGGCGTCCATTCCTGCTGCACCTGGTAATCGGGCTGCTGATAATCACCGTAATCCGGCACGGCCTCGTAATCGAAGCCCGGATCGTAGCTGGGCTGAGCCTCCGCCGGAGCGGACTGCATCAACTGGTTGACCGCGGCGGTGTCCAGCCCGGTGATCTCTTTCAGTCGTCGGCGCATTAGCTCGCGCAAATTGGCGCCCGGCACCTTTTCGATCAGCGGCGCGGCCAGTGTCACCATGTGCGCCTTGCCTTCCAGGGAGCGCGGATCGGCCTCCTTGGTCAGTTGCTCGAAAAAATAGTCAGCCAGCGGTTGTGCGTGCTGGTTGATTCTCGCCTTGAACGCGTCAGTGCCTTCGGCGCGCACCAGGGTGTCGGGATCCTCCCCTTCGGGCAGGAACAGAAACCTCGCGCGCCGGCCGTCCTGCAAACCGGGAATCGTCGCTTCCAGTGCGCGCCAGGCAGCGTTTCGGCCAGCCTGATCACCGTCGAAGCAGAACAGAACGTTCGGCACCACACGAAACAGCCGTTTCAAATGCTCTTCGCTGGTCGCCGTACCCAGCGTCGCAACGGCATTGCGCAAGCCCTGTTGGGCCAGTGCAATGACATCCATGTAGCCTTCGACGACGATAATCTCGTCCAGGTTACGGTTAAATTTGCGAGCTTCGAATAAACCGTACAACTCCTGACCCTTATGAAACACCGGGGTTTCAGGAGAGTTCAGGTATTTGGGCTTGTCGTCGCCCAATACCCGCCCGCCAAATGCGATCACTCGGCCGCGACTGTCGCGAATGGGAAACATCACACGGTCGCGGAAGCGGTCGTAGCGTTTGCCGGTTTCGGCGTTTTCGATCAGCAAGCCGGCATCGATCATCGCCTTCTGCTGAAGGGTGTCGCTGCTAAGGTGCTTGTAGAGGTTGTCCCAGCCAGGAGGGGCGAAGCCCAGTCCGAAGTCGCGGGCAATCTCACCTGACAGGCCGCGGCCTTTCAGGTATTCCACCGCAGATTTTCGCGTTGGATGGCTCTTCAGCGCGGCCCGGTAAAAATCGGCGGCGGCTGTTAATAGGGGGTAGAGCGGCGAATCGGTAGGCTGTCGGGGCTTTTGCCCTTTGACGCCTTGTTCGCGTGGGACTTCCATCCCGGCCGCTTTGGCCAGGTCTTCGACGGCCTGGGGAAAATCCAGGTTGTCGTGGTCCATGATGAAGCCGAGGGCGTTACCACCCGCACCACAGCCGAAGCAGTAATAGAACTGTTTGTCCGGGCTGACGCTGAACGACGGTGTCTTCTCTTTATGGAAAGGACAACAGGCGCTGAAGTTCTTGCCGGTCTTTTTTAATTGAACGCGTGAGCTGACAACATCGACGATGTCGGTGCGGTTCAGGAGGTCGTCAATAAAACCTTGGGGAATCAGTCCGGCCATGGCGTTCTCATCATCAGGCGCCCCGCCAGAAAGATCGTGGCGAATCCAAACCGTAACGACGGTTGCTTGGTCAGTGTAGACGGGTCAACGCGGCCTGAATCAGGCTGGAAGAAATCGACGGGGTTTGTCTCGGTCGCATCTGCGGCGTCAACAGCCTCTGTCTTGTGTTGCTTGATCGGTGTTGCGTGAGGCTAGAACTGCAACTGCCGACAGCCCGGCTTTGAAGGCCGGGCAAGGCAGAAGCTTGCGTCAGACGTCTGTATTAATACAGACGAACGGCGCGGCGCTGTTCGCGCTGTACTTTCTTGGCGTGACGCTTAACAGCAGCTGCTGCTTTACGCTTACGCTCAGAAGTCGGCTTCTCGTAAAATTCGCGGCTACGAACTTCAGCCAGAACACCGGCTTTTTCGCAGGAGCGCTTGAAACGACGCAGAGCTACGTCGAAGGGTTCGTTCTCTTTAACTTTGACGGCTGGCATCCAGAGCTACCTTCATTCATTACCGGGGTCAACGCTTACTGCAACGCTTGCACTAAGTACGTCGGTTTTTAAGGGTTGCGGATGTTAACCCCTTGCTTCGCGGAATGCAAAGCCTCTGATCGAAAAGCACTGGTCGCAGGCATGAGCGGCGACTATTATGCGCGCCTTCGAATTCAGCCCCAACAAGGCGTACCCCATGCTAGTACTGGGAATGGAAACTTCCTGCGATGAGACCGGTGTCGCGCTGTACGACAGCGAACGCGGGCTGCTTGCCGACGCATTATTCAGCCAGATCGACCTGCACCGCGTCTATGGCGGAGTGGTCCCGGAGCTTGCCTCCCGTGACCACGTGAAACGCATGCTGCCCTTGATTCGTCAGGTGTTGGCCGAGGCAGACTGCGCCGTGACCGAGATCGATGCCATCGCTTATACCGCTGGCCCAGGACTGGTCGGAGCTCTGCTGGTGGGGGCCTCATGCGCACAGGCGTTGGCCTTTGCGTGGGACATCCCGGCTCTGGGTGTGCACCACATGGAAGGGCATTTGCTGGCCCCCATGCTGGAAGAAAATCCCCCTGAGTTTCCGTTCGTCGCTTTGTTGGTTTCCGGTGGCCATACGCAGCTTGTTCGCGTCGATGGCATTGGTCTCTACGAGTTGCTTGGCGAAACCCTGGACGACGCCGCCGGCGAAGCGTTCGACAAAACCGCGAAGATGATGGGCCTGAATTACCCGGGGGGGCCGGAGATTTCCCGTCTGGCGCAATCCGGTGTGGCCGGGCGCTTTGTCTTTCCGCGTCCGATGACGGACCGCCCCGGGCTGGATTTCAGCTTCAGCGGCTTGAAGACGTTCTCCTTGAACACCTGGCAGCAGTGCCAAAGTACCGGGGACGACAGCGAGCAAACCCGTTGCGACATCTCGCTGGCCTTCCAGCAGGCGGTGGTGGACACTTTGACCATCAAGTGCAAACGCGCGCTGAAGCAGACGGGGCTCAAGCGTCTGGTCATCGCCGGCGGCGTGAGCGCAAACAAGGCGTTACGTTTGTCGCTGGAACAGATGCTCGATGGCCTGGGCGGAAATGTTTATTACGCCCGGCCTGAGTTCTGCACCGACAACGGCGCGATGATCGCCTTTGCCGGCTGCCAGCGTTTGCAGGCAGGGCAGAGGGAAAGTCTGAGCATTACTGTGCAGGCGCGTTGGCCGATGGAGCAGTTGCCCGGTCTTTGATGGCAAATCGGTTCGAGCGCCTGGTTGGGGTTGTGGCAGGGCGTAGCTTCAGAAATGCCGTTCGCGCCCGGCAAACAGGTCGCGTAGATTGCCCCGATGGCGCCAGACGATGAGCAGCGTTAACACGCTCATCGGCAGTAACGCGTGGGGTTCCTGCCATGCGAGCAGCGGCAGCGTCAGCGGCGTGGCGATCAACGAAGCCAACGAGCTGGTGCGAGTGAGGTAGAACGTCAGCAGCCAGGCGCCGATGGCGAGCAGGGCAGCCGGCGGGTACAAGGCCAGCAACATGCCGGCGGCCGTGGCCACGCCTTTGCCGCCACGAAAACGGAAGTACAGCGGGAACAGATGCCCCAGCACTGCGCACAGTCCGATCCAGGCTTGCAGTCGTGGGTCGAGGTCCAATCCTCTGGCGATCAGCACCGGGATCATGCCTTTGCAGACGTCGCCGATCAGCGTCAGTACCGCGAGTTTCTTGCCGGCCAGGCGCAGCATATTGGTCGCGCCAGCGTTGCCCGAGCCACTGGCGCGCGGGTCCGGGCGACCGGTTATGCGGCTGATCAGGATGGCGAATGACAGTGAGCCGAGCAGGTAGGCGAGGACCGCCAGTAACCAAAACATGCTAACCATTCCGGGCGAGGTTGCCTTGATTCTAACGGCGCATCGCGCCCTTGTCGTGCAACGGAGAGACAGGCTTGGACAGAGTTTTCATTGAAGGTCTGGAGGTCGATACCGTCATCGGCGCCTACGACTGGGAACGTGGCATTCGCCAGTGCCTGCGCCTGGACCTAAGTTTTGCCTGGGACAATCGGCCTGCAGCTGCAGGCGACGACCTGAGCAAAGCGCTCGATTACGCCAGTGTGTCCGCACGGATTCAGGCATTCGCCAAAGCCTCTCAATTTCAGCTGGTCGAGACCTTTGCCGAGCGACTCGCCGAAGTTCTGATGAACGAGTTCAATATTCCCTGGCTGCACCTCAAATTGACCAAGCCGGGAGCCGTGCCAGCGGCGAAGGGCGTTGGGGTGGAGATCGAGCGCGGATGTCGCTGACACGGATTTTTTTGGGACTGGGCAGCAATGTCGAGCGGGAGCGCCATCTGTGCGCCGGCCTCGACGCTCTTGCCGACTTCCTCACCGACATGACCCTCTCGCCGGTGTTCGAAAGTCACCCGGTGGGGATCAAGAGCGGGCCGTTTTTCAACCTGGTGGTTTCGGCACTGACAGATCTGCCGCTGACCGAACTGGACCGCCGCCTCAAATTCATCGAAGCCGATAACGGTCGTTATGCTCCTGATCGCAAGGGGCTGCCGCTGGATATCGACGTCCTGCTGTATGGCGAACAGGTCGGCAACTTCGACGGCCTGATTCTGCCCCGCGCTGAAATCCTCAAAAATGCGTTCGTGCTGTGGCCGTTGTCGCTCATCGCGCCGCAGCGTCTGCACCCTGAGGCCGGTGTGGCGTTTGCCCAGCTGTGGGCTGAAGCGAAAATCGATCAGAAGCTCTGGCCGGTTGCCTTCGAATGGCGCGGCGAGCAGCTCACCCCGGCCATCCTGCTTCCTGCGGTCTAACAGGCGTCCGACATTCAGCTCGACGGCGCCGCGGCCAACTCAGCGGCTTAAAGCTGATACGACGCCTTGTACACCTTCAGCGTATCCAGCCGCTCTCGCTTGAGCGCTTCGCCTAATTGCTGGCCCTGAAAACCTTTCTCCAATAGTGGCTGAACCGCCACTTGCCGCGCCGCTTCGGCAGCACCGCGCAGATATTCGGCTTGCGGATAGGTGCGCTCCTCAAATCCTTTGCGGCCTCGGGCGTCCATTTCGCAGGCAGCGATGAATTCCTCGAAGCGTTGCGGGCGGCGATACACGTCAAAGCTCTGCAGCAGATCCAGCAATGTTGACGGCTTCAGCTCCAGCGCGCGATGGCCGTGGGTGTGATATTCGCCCACCAGCAGCGCCAGTTCCTGGCAGTCCCTCGGCACCTTGAAGCGCTGATTCATTGCCTTGATCGCCTTGAGTCCTTTGTGCTCGTGGGCGATGTGACGCGGCCATTCCTCTTGCGGCGTGAGTCCCTTGCCCAAGTCGTGCAGCAAGCAAGCCCAGCGCACGCTTAGCGGCTGGCGGTGCAGGGCGGACTGATGCAACACGCTGAGAACGTGCAAACCGGTGTCGATTTCAGGGTGATGGGCTTCCGGCTGAGGCACGCCAAACAGCGCGTCAACTTCCGGCATCAGCACCTTCAGGGCGCCGCATTCACGCAGGACCTCGATGAACACCTGCGGCTCTTTTTCCATCAGTGCCCGGGAGATTTCCTTCCAGCTGCGTTCCGGTGTCAGCGCTTCAAGTTCACCCGAGCTACTCAGCTGACGCATCAGTTCGAGGGTTTCCGGGGCGATGGTAAAACCGTCGGGGGCATAGCGCGCGGCGAAGCGGGCCACGCGCAAGACACGCAGAGGATCTTCGGCGAACGCGGGGGAAACGTGACGCAATACTCGGGCTTCCAGGTCCTGCTGGCCGTGGTAAGGATCGGTCAGTTGACCGTTCTTGTCCTCGGCAATTGCATTAATCGTCAGGTCTCGACGGATCAGATCCTGTTCAAGGGTGACATCCGGATGGGCGTGAAAAACAAAGCCGCCGTATCCTTTGCCGGTCTTGCGTTCTGTGCGAGCCAGCGCGTATTCCTCACCGGTCAGCGGATGCAAGAAAACGGGAAAATCTGTTCCCACTGGGCGATAGCCCTTGACCAGCATCTCTTCGGTCGACGCACCCACTACTACCCAGTCGATGTCAGTGACCGGTTTGCCAAGCAGGCGATCGCGTACTGCGCCGCCAACTTTATAAATCTGCATAAAAAAGCCTCCGTGAGGGCGACAGGATAAACCTTAAGTCGCGATCGCGGAGGCTGGAAACACTCAGGGTCTATAAGTGGACGACCGCCAGGTCCAGCCGGGAATATTCACTGTCAGCGTGTTCGCTTCTCGGTGGCACATGGTGGACTTTCATCACCTGGTCACCTTGCAGCGTTTCCAGATGGATATCAAAACCCCACAGCCGGTGCAGGTGCTTCAGCACTTCGTCCGTGGAATCGCCGAGGGGTTTACGGTCGTGCTGTTGATGACGCAGGGTCAGGGAGCGGTCGCCGCGACGGTCAATGCTGTAGATCTGTACGTTGGGTTCGCGGTTGCCGAGGTTGTATTGCGCGGCGAGGGTTTCACGAATCACCTTGTAGCCGGTTTCATCGTGGATGGCGGGCACGAGGAGATCATCCTTCTGATCATCGTCGAGGATGCTGAACAGCTTCAGGTCTCGGATCACCTTGGGCGACAGGTACTGCAGGATGAAGCTCTCGTCCTTGAAGCTGCTCATCGCAAATTTCACCGCCGTCAGCCAGTCAGTACCGGCCAGATCAGGAAACCACTGGCGGTCCTCTTCGGTCGGGTGCTCGCACATCCGCCGGATGTCCTGATACATGGCAAAGCCCAGGGTGTAGGGATTGATACCGCTGTAGTAGGGACTGTCGAAACCCGGCTGGTAGACAACACTGGTGTGGGAGGTCAGGAATTCCAGCATGAAGCCGTCAGTCACCAGCCCTTCGTCGTACAGATCATTCATCAGTGTGTAATGCCAGAAGGTGGCCCAACCCTCGTTCATGACCTGGGTCTGACGCTGCGGGTAGAAATACTGGGCGATCTTGCGGACGATGCGCACCACTTCACGCTGCCAAGGCTCCAGCAAGGGGGCGTGCTTTTCGATGAAGTAGAGGATGTTTTCCTGAGGCTCGGCGGGGAAGCGTGAGAAATCCTCTTTGTCGTTCTTGCTCGCGCTTTTCGGAATCGTGCGCCACAGATCGTTGATCTGCTTCTGCAGATGCTCCTCCCGATCCTTCATGCGGCGGCGTTCTTCTTCTGCCGAAATCGGGTAGGGCCGCTTGTAGCGATCGACGCCGTAATTCATCAGCGCGTGGCACGAGTCGAGCAGATCCTCGACCGCATCGATCCCGTGACGCTCTTCGCACTGCATGATGTACTGCTTGGCGAACACGAGGTAATCGATGATCGAACTGGCGTCGGTCCAGGTGCGGAACAGGTAGTTGCCCTTGAAAAAGCTGTTATGCCCGTAGCAGGCGTGGGCCACAACCAGTGCCTGCATGCAGATGGTGTTCTCTTCCATCAGATAGGCGATGCACGGGTCGGAGTTGATGACGATCTCGTAGGCCAGACCCATCTGTCCGCGCGAATAGGACTTTTCCGTACTGAGGAAGTGTTTACCGTAGGACCAATGGTGATAACCCAGCGGCATGCCGACAGACGCATAGGCGTCCATCATTTGCTCGGCGGTGATCACCTCAATCTGGTTGGGGTAAGTGTCCAGCGCATAACGTTCGGCGATGCGACTGATTTCCCGGTCATAGGCCTGGATCAGTTCGAACGTCCACTCTGAACCCGTGGAGAGGGGTTGGCGCTTCTGCTCTCTAGCGGTCATGTCACTAACCTGCGCTGGAAGAGTTCACGGAACACCGGATAGATATCACCGGCAGAGACCAGCTGCTGCTGGGCGAACGTGTCGGCGAAGGCTTCACCGATGCGCTCGTATTCGAACCACAGCGCCTGATGTTCGCGCGGGGTGATTTCGACGTAGGTGTAGTACTGCACGAAAGGCATGATCTGTTTGATCAGGATGTCGCGGCAAATAGGCGAGTCATCGTTCCAGTTGTCGCCGTCCGAGGCTTGGGCTGCGTAGATATTCCATTCGTTGGTGGGGTAGCGTTCAGCCATGATCTCCTGCATCAGCTTCAATGCGCTGGAAACGATGGTGCCGCCAGTTTCCCGTGAATAGAAAAATTCCTCTTCGTCGACCTCCCGCGCGCTGGTGTGGTGGCGGATGAAGACGACTTCGATCTTGTCGTAGTTACGCTTGAGAAACAGATACAGCAGGATGAAGAAGCGCTTGGCGATGTCCTTGGTCGCCTGGGTCATCGACCCGGAAACGTCCATCAGACAGAACATCACGGCTTTGGAACTGGGGTTCGGCTGTTTGACCAGCAGGTTGTATTTGAGGTCGAAGGTGTCCAGATACGGGACGCGACGGATCCGCGCCTGAAGTTTTGCGGCCTCGATTTCCAGTTCCTGGATGTCGCCGAAGTTGTCGGGCTCCTCGATCCTCAGGCGTTCCAGTTCAGCCTGCACCTGCCGCAGCTTGGCCCTGCTGCTGCCGGACAGTGCAATACGCCGCGCATGGGCCGAGCGCAGTGTGCGGATGATGTTGATGCGTGAAGGATTGCCTTCATTACTGATGCCTGCGCGAACGGTCTTGAACGTGTCCGTGCCGCTCAGGTTGCGCTTGACCAGGTTGGGCAGCTCCAAGTCCTCGAACATGAATTCGAGGAATTCTTCCTGGGTGATCTGGAACACGAACTCATCCATGCCTTCGCCGGAGTTGCCCGCCTTGCCAGGCCCTTTTCCACCACCGCCTCCTTGCGGACGGGCGATGTGCTCACCGGTGGTGAACTCCTTGTTACCCGGGTGAACCACCGTCTGCTTGCCGCCGCGACCATGGTGCAGGACCGGCTCGTCGATATCCCGCCCCGGAATACTGATCTGTTCGCCGTGCTCCATGTCAGTAATAGAGCGCCGGCTGACGGCTTCTTCTACTGCTTTCTTGATGTGGTCACGGTAACGGCGAAGAAAGCGCTGCCGATTTACCGTGCTCTTGTTCTTGCCATTGAGACGTCGGTCGATCACATAGCTCATAGGCCCCTCCGGGGAGCTTCAAGTTGTGAGCCGCAAGCTGCAAGTAGAAGCGGTTGACGCGCTTTCTTCCTACAGCTTGTAGCTTGACGCTTGCAGCTGCCTTACTGCGATTTCCGGACCCGTAGGTACCATTCGGAAAGAAGCCTTACCTGTTTATCGGTGTAGCCCCGCTCGACCATTCGTGTGACAAAGTCGTTGTGCTTCTGCTGATCCTCTTTGCTGGCCTTGGCGTTGAAACTGATGACCGGCAGCAAGTCCTCGGTGTTCGAGAACATTTTCTTCTCGATCACCACCCGCAGCTTCTCGTAGCTCAGCCAGGTTGGGTTCTTGCCGTTGTTATTGGCGCGGGCACGCAGCACGAAGTTGACGATCTCGTTGCGGAAGTCTTTCGGGTTGCTGATGCCAGCCGGTTTCTCGATTTTCTCCAGCTCCTCGTTCAACGCCACCCGGTTGAGGATCTCGCCGGTTTCCGGATCGCGGTACTCCTGGTCCTGAATCCAGAAGTCGGCGTACAGCACGTAGCGGTCAAAGATGTTCTGGCCGTATTCGCTGTACGACTCGAGGTAGGCGGTCTGGATTTCCTTGCCGATGAACTCGATGTAGCGCGGCGCCAGGTATTCCTTGATGAAACGCAGATACCGCTCGCGGGTTTCGGCCTGAAATTGCTCCTGCTCGATCTGCTGCTCCAGCACGTACAGCAAGTGAACCGGGTTGGCGGCGATCTCATGGGGATCGAAGTTAAAGACCTTCGACAGGATCTTGAACGCAAACCGTGTAGAGAGGCCGTTCATGCCTTCGTCGACGCCGGCGCTGTCGCGGTATTCCTGAATCGACTTGGCTTTCGGGTCTGTGTCCTTGAGGTTCTCGCCGTCGTAGACCCTCATCTTCGAATAGATGTTGGAGTTGTCCGGCTCTTTAAGCCGCGACAGGACGGTGAACTGCGCAAGCATTTTCAGGGTGTCCGGCGCGCAGTGGGCTTTGGACAGGGAGCTGTTGAACAGCAATTTGTCGTAAATCTTGATTTCGTCATTGACCCGCAGGCAGTACGGCACCTTGACGATGTAGATCCGGTCGATGAAGGCTTCGTTATTCTTGTTGTTGCGGAAGCTGTGCCATTCCGATTCGTTGGAGTGGGCCAGCAAAATACCGGTGAACGGGATCGCGCCCAGGCCTTCGGTACTGTTGTAGTTACCTTCCTGGGTGGCGGTCAGCAGCGGGTGAAGCACCTTGATCGGCGCCTTGAACATCTCGACGAATTCCATCAGGCCCTGGTTGGCCCGGCACAGCGCGCCCGAATAACTGTAAGCGTCGGCGTCGTTCTGTGGGTATTCCTCAAGCTTGCGGATATCGACCTTACCCACCAGCGCCGAAATGTCCTGGTTGTTCTCGTCACCGGGCTCGGTTTTGGCGACGGCGATCTGGTTGAGGATGGAAGGGTAAAGCTTCACGACTTTGAACTGACTGATGTCGCCACCGAACTCGGCCAGTCGTTTGGTCGCCCATGGCGACATGATGGTGTTCAGGTACCGGCGCGGAATGCCGTAGTCCTCTTCGAGGATCGTCCCGTCTTCGGTGGGTTTGAACAGGCCCAAAGGGGATTCGAAAACCGGGGACCCTTTGATGGCGTAGAACGGTACTTTTTCAACCAGCGATTTGAGTTTTTCAGCCAGGGACGATTTACCACCGCCAACAGGGCCGAGCAGGTAAAGGATCTGTTTCTTCTCTTCAAGGCCCTGGGCGGCGTGGCGGAAGTACGAGACGATTTGCTCGATGCAGTCTTCCATGCCGTGGAATTCTTCGAACGCGGGATAGCGCCGAATGACCTTGTTGGAGAAGATTCTGGACAGCCTGGAATTGGTCGACGTGTCGAACAGCTCAGGCTCACCGATGGCCATTAGCAGACGTTCTGCGGCGGAAGCGTATGCGCTGCGATCGGTTTTGCAGAGCTCGAGATACTCCTGTAGCGAGAGCTCTTCCTGCCGTGTCGATTCAAAGCGTTGTTGGAAGTGGCTAAAAATACTCATGACGTCACCTCGCTCGATACGTGGAGCCGGCGGCGGATCGTCAGTTGATGCTGGATGGAAGCCGATCACGCAGCTGCCATTACCCCCCAAACACCATAAAAGTAGCGACCGATGACCCACGCGCCGGTGTACCGGCTCTCCCCTGATTCGGATGGCCTGAGGCTAAGAGTAGTTCGGATTCGGGCACAGAAAGAAGCAATGGGGATGAACAGGGCATACCCGTTCGTCAGATGAGGGCGCGAGCCCGCGTAGGACGCGGGATAGCGGTCAGCAAAAATATTTTTCGATCAGCCTTGCGCGGTTTCGTCTGGAAATTTGGCTTTCCACAACTCGAAACCGCCATCCATGCTGTAGACCTCGGAGAAGCCCTGGCCTACAAGATAGGCCGCTGCGCTCTGGCTGGAGTTGCCGTGGTAGCAGAGAACGACCAGCGGTTTGTCTAGATCGGCCTGGCGGATGAAGTCTGCGATGGAATGGTTGTCGAGGTGATGCGATTCCGGAATGTGCTGGGTCGCGTAGGTTTGCGCGTCACGCACGTCCACCAGCACGGCGCCTTGTTCGCGCAGGGCGTGGACTTGTTCGGGTGAAATGCGTTTGAAGTCAGTCATGGCTCGGGCTCCTGGGCCGTCGGGTCCTCGAACGGTCGAGAACGTAGGGAGAGTTTACTGCTGCAGCGGCGTCGGCTCGCTGACAGGGGATGCCTCGGGGGTGGGTGCTTTTGCGTTGCCGCGCTCGTCGCATTCGCAGCGAATCAGCGCGCGGGTGTCGACGTTGAGCAGGGTCATTGCGCCGCCCCAGACACAGCCCGTATCCAGTGCATACACGCCAGGCTCATCACATCGGCCTTCAAGTGCGGCCCAGTGACCAAAAATGATACCCATGCCTTTGGTTTTGCGCTCTTTGTGCTTGAACCACGGCGCGTAACCCGCCGGCGCACTGTCGAGTCCTTCCTTGCTTTTGAGATCGAGCTTGCCGTCGCTGGTGCAAAAACGCATGCGCGTGAAGTAATTGGTGATGACCCGCAGCCGAGTGACGCCTTGCAAGTCCTTGTCCCACTTGGCAGGTTCGTTGCCATACATGCCGTCGAGAAAGGGCTCGAAGCGATTGTCATCGCGCAATGCCTCTTCTACTTCTTCAGCGCAGCGCAGCGCCTTTTTCAGCGTCCATTGCGGCGGGATTCCGGCATGCACCAGTGCAATGTCTCGTTCGGCGTCGTAATGCATCAGCTTCTGTTGGCGCAACCAGTCAAGCAGCACGACCGCGTCTGGCGCTTCGAGGATTTCCCGCAGCGTGTCGCCTTTCTTCAGGCGCTCGATGTTGCGACCGGCCGCCAGCAAGTGCAGGTCATGATTGCCCAGCACGCAGACGATGGAGTCGCGCATGGCGTAGAGATAACGCAGGGTTTCCAATGACTGCGGGCCTCGGTTGACGAGGTCGCCAACCAGCCAGAGCGTGTCTTTGCCAGGCTCGAATGCCACGCGTTCGAGCAGGCACTTCAGCGGCTCAAGGCAGCCCTGCAGGTCACCGACTGCGTAAACTGCCATCAGTGCAGCGCCCCCGGTACGGCCAGACGGAATGGTGCAATGACAGCATCAAAGCGCTTGCCGTCTTCTGCGAGCATTTGATAAGTGCCCTGCATATTGCCCACCTTGGTGGTCATCACGGTGCCGCTGGTGTAGGTGTGACTTTGCCCAGGCTGGATCAGCGGTTGCTGACCTACGACGCCGTCGCCGCGAACCTCTTCAACCTGACCGTCGCCGTCGGTGATGACCCAATGGCGCGACAGCAACTTGGCTGGCAGCTCGCCGTTGTTGTGCACGGTGATGGTGTAAGCGAAGGCGAAGCGGTTGTGCTCAGGCTGTGATTGTTCTGCTAGGAAACGGGTCTCGACGCTGACGTCGACCTGGTAACGAGAATCAGACATGCAAGAGGCCTTAAAAGCGAAAGCGGAGAAGCCGGAAGTGGTCCGGTTGAAAGTCAGTCTAGGACATGTAACGGATAAACGAGCACTGAGGCTTTGACCGGACATGTCCCCAGAAGGTCAGGCGGCGACAGGCTTTTCGCTGAGCATGTCGGCCAGGCGAACAAACGCCGCGAGGTCCAGTTGTTCCGGACGCAGGCTGCCATCGACACCGGCTTCGGTGATTTCTTCGCTGGTCAGCAGGGCTTTCAGCGTGTTGCGCAGTGTCTTGCGGCGCTGGTTGAAGGCTTCGCGGACGACGCGTTCGAGCACGCGGTGATCCTTGGCCGGGTGCGGCAGGGTTTCATGGGGCACCAGGCGAACGATGGCCGAATCCACTTTCGGCGGCGGATTGAATGCCCCCGGGCCGACGTTGAACAGGTGCTCCACGCGGCAGTGGTACTGAACCATGATCGACAGGCGACCCCAATCACCGCCGCCAGGGCCTGCCGCCAGACGCTCGACCACTTCTTTCTGCAGCATGAAGTGCATGTCGCGGATCAGGTAGGCGTTCTGCAGCAGGTGGAAAATCAGCGGCGTCGAGATGTTGTACGGCAGGTTGCCGACGACACGCAGGCTGTTGGGTGCGGCGTTCAGGCTGGTGAAGTCGAACTTCAGCGCGTCACCCTGATGCAGGCTGAAATTCGGCTTGCTGCCGAACTGATGCATGAGGATCGGCACAAGGTCTTTGTCGAGTTCCACGACGTCCAGCTGTGCGCCGCTGTTCAGCAGGCCTTGGGTCAGGGCGCCTTGCCCCGGGCCGATTTCCAGCATGCGGTCTTCGGCCTTGGCACGAATGGAGCGCAGGATCTTGTCGATCACGCCGGCATCGTGCAGGAAGTTCTGGCCAAAACGCTTGCGCGCCTTGTGTTGGAATTGCTCGTTCATGAATGGGTCTCGGCCATCTGATAGGCGGTTTCCAGAGCGACCCTGAGGCTGCCGGCGTCGATCTTGCCGGTGCCCGCCAGATCCAGCGCTGTGCCGTGATCCACGGAGGTGCGAATGATCGGCAGGCCCAGCGTGATGTTGACGGCGGCGCCGAAGCCTTTGTACTTCAGCACGGGCAGGCCTTGGTCATGGTACATCGCCAGCACCGCGTCGCAGTGCTCCAGATATTTGGGGGTAAAGAGCGTGTCGGCGGGCAGCGGGCCATATAAGTCCAGCCCCTCGCTGCGCAGACGCGCCAGAGTAGGTTCAATGATGTCGATTTCTTCGCGGCCCAGGTGGCCACTCTCGCCGGCATGCGGGTTTAGGCCACAGACCAGAATCCGCGGGCGGGCGATGCCGAATTTGTTGACCAGATCCGCGTGCAGGATGCGCGTCACACGCTCCAGCCGCTCAACAGTGATCGCGTCGGCGACGTCACGCAGGGGCAGATGAGTGGTCACCAGCGCCACGCGCAGATTACCGGTCGCAAGCATCATCACCACTTGTTCGGTATGGGTCAGCTCCGCAAGGAACTCAGTATGGCCGGAAAATGCGATGCCACTGTCGTTGATCACGCCCTTGTGCACCGGCGCTGTGATCATGCCGGCGAAATGGCCGTCCATGCAGCCCTGACCGGCTCGGGTCAGGGTTTCGAGCACGAAACTGCCATTGGCTTTATCGAGCTGGCCGGCAACTACCGGCGCGTTAACCGGCGTGTCCCAGACATACAGACTGCCAGCGGGGGCGGGGACATCAGGCCATGCGGCGGGTGTGACGGAAATCAGGCTAACGGCCACGCCCAGCTGGGCGGCCCGCTCGGTGAGCAGGTCACAGCTGGTAATGGCAATCAGGGGATGGGGCTGGGACTGTGCGGCGAGCAACAGGCAAAGGTCAGGACCAATGCCGGCGGGCTCGCCGGGTGTCAGGGCGAAACGCTGGGGTTTCACTTGGCCGCCTGATCAGCTCCGGGGAGCTTGATCTCGACGTAGGCTTCATCACGGATCTGACGCAGCCAGGTTTGCAGTTCTTCGTCGTATTTGCGGTTACGCAGTACGGTCATTGCCTGTTGTTCACGCGCCTGACTGGTGCTGTCAGTCGAACGACGGCCGAGGACTTCCAGAACGTGCCAGCCAAATTGGGTCTCGAACGGCTTGGAGACGACACCCTGAGGTGTCTCATTCATAACGTCGCGGAACTCCGGAACCAGCGAGCGCGGGTCAACCCAGTTCATCTCACCGCCGTTAAGCGCGGAACCCGGGTCTTCGGAAAAGCTCTTCGCCAGTTCGCCGAAATCTTCGCCATTCTGGATGCGGTCGTAGATACGTTGCGCGAGCAGCTTGGTCTCGGCTGGGCTACGGATTTCGCTTGGCTTGATCAGGATGTGACGAACGTGAACCTCGTCGCGCATCTGGGTCTGAGTCTCGCCGCCGCGTTTTTCCAACAGCTTGAGGATGATGAAACCGCCCGGCGTACGCGCAGGAGGGGTGACCTCGCCCGGGCGCATGGACGACAGCATGTCGCCGAACGGAGGCGGTAGCTGAGCGGCTTTACGCCAACCCATGTCACCACCGTCCAGCGCACTTTCACTGGCCGACGACGCGATCGCCATCTGCTCGAAGTTCGCACCCTGTTGCAGCTTGCCGTAGAGGTCCTTGGCTTTGGCTGCAGCAGCTTGAATTTGATCCGACGTCGCACTGTCCGGCGTCGGGATCAAAATGTTGGCCAGGTGAAATTCTTCAGAAAACTGAGCTTTGCCCAGATCGGAAGCCAGGAAGTTCTTCACTTCCTGCTCCGAGACCTGAATGCGCTCGGCAACCCGGCGCTGACGCACACGGCTGATGATCATTTCCCGGCGAATCTGCTCACGTGCGCTGGTGTAGGACAGCCCGTCGTGGGTCAGTGCAGCCTTGAACTGGTCAACACTCATGTTGTTGCGTTGAGCAATGGTGGCAACTGCCTGGTTCAGCTCTTCATCGCTGATGCGAATGCCGGAGCGTTCGCCGATCTGGATCTGCAGGTTTTCCAGGATCAGACGATCCAGAACCTGTGATTCCAGAGCGCTGGCAGGCGGAACGCCTTGCCCGCGCTTGGCGATGGTTTGCTGAACCTCACGGGTGCGCTGGTCGAGCTGGCTTTGCATGACCACGTCGTTGTCGACGATGGCAACTACCTTGTCGATGGTGCGCACTTCAGCGTGCGCAACAGAACCGATAAGCAGCGCGCCCAGCATCAGCGGGCGCAGACAATCAGAAAGCTTGGTCTTCACGTTCACGATAACCTTGGATGCCTTTGTCGAGGAAGCTTTCAACTTTTTGGCCAACGACGCCACCAAGTCCCTTCAACACGATTTGTAGGAAGACGCCGTGGTCGCCTTTTTCGTTCTGCGGTATCTCTTGGCTGGACTCGTCATAGTCGACCCAGTACCGGTTGATCAGACGTAGCTTCCAGCAGCAGTTGTCATATTCAAAACCACCAAAGGCTTCGAGGGTGCGGTCGCGGTTGTAGTCGAACTGCCAGCGGGCAATTGCGCTCCACTGCGGAACCACAGGCCAGATGACCGAGAAGTCATGTTGCTGAATTTTGTAGTAGTCCTTGATGTAGCCGGGCGTACCCGGTGTCCCGTAGTCACCTCCGCCTACGCTCCATTTACCGGTTGTCTGATCGTAACGGATCTGGTCGTTGCGATAGCGATAGCCGGCGTTGATGATCTTGCCCGGCTCGTCTTCAGGCTGGTAATGGAGCATTGCACTGCCGGAGCGAGTGCTGCGGCTGTCCGGGTCCCAGTTGAAGTCCGAGTTTGCACGCCAGTCACGGTTGAAGCGGTACTCATATTCGAGTGCATACGGCGACACGTCGGACTGAGCGTCCTTGCGGTCTTCGAAAGCAATACCTGGCAGTTGCACCTTGCGGTCGGCGAAGTACACCGCCTGGCCGATGCTCACGCGCTGACGTTCGAAACCGTTGTCTTCGATCCAGCGATTGGTCACGCCCAGCGAGAGTTTGTTTTCGTCGCCGATGCGGTCGGAGCCGACGAAGCGGTTGTCGCGGAACAGCGAGCTGTAGTTGAAGGTGGTTTCGCCACTGTCGAAGATCGGAATATCGCCCTGATCTTTCTCTGGAACATAGAGATAGTACGCACGAGGTTCCAGAGTCTGGCGGTAGTTTTTACCGAACCAGTTGGTGTTGCGATCAAAGTACAAGCCGCTGTCGACGCTGAAGATCGGCACCGCGCGGTCAACGCCGCTGTCGAAGTTCTCACGAGTTGTCGAGGTTAGATTGGCATTGGAAGCCAGATAATCTTTGCCCTTCCCATCGAGATCCAGATCGTATTTGGTGTAAACGTATTTCAGCTTTGGTGTCACAAAACCGTAGCTAGCAGTCAGAGGCAAGCTGATCGATGGAGCAAGGTTCAGGCGGTCGCCGTTTGCGCGTGCAAGCCCAGAAATATTGTTGTCGAGTCGAGTTGTACCTATGGAGCCGTCCGGATTCAACGGGCCGCCGTCTTCATCGATGTAATTGCCCGTTCTCAAATCTCGATCAAAGCGAACCAACTCTGTCTCGTAATCGAACTTCAGGCCTTCAGGACGATATGGCAACGTACCGTTCAAGGTCAGCTGGGGAAGACGAGCATATGGCGTGATCTGAGTCACGGTGGTCAGTTGATACTGCTGCGCATTCAGCGTCGCGGTGTAGCTGTCACCACGATAGTAGAGCGCACCTTGCTGGTTCAGGTAGTCGCTGGTGCTCACACCTTCCTGACCGCTTTTCAGATCCTTGAAGTAGTAAGGATCACTGACCTTGGTGTAGTCGATCTTGCTGGTCAGACGCGAGTCCAGACCACTGCGATCCTGCCAGTTGATCAACCAGCGAGTGTCTTTGTAGTCCGACTGGTCTTTGCGATCATCATCGTCGTCATTCAAGTAAGCCGCACCGAACTGACCTTCGCTGCTCTTGGTCAGGTAGCGGAACTCGCCTTCCAGCAACATGCCGCGCTTGGCCATGTAGGTCGGGTACAACGTGGCGTCGTAGTTCGGCGCCAGGTTGAAGTAGTACGGAGTGAGCAACGAGAAGCCCGTGTCGGTGCTCGTGCCGATGGTCGGTGGCAGGAAGCCGGACTGGCGACGGTCGTCGATCGGGAAATAGATGTAAGGCGTGTACAGGATCGGGATGTCATGAACGCGCAGTGTGGCGTTGGTGGCCGTACCGAAGCCGGTGGCCGGGTTCAGGGTGATGTTATTGCCCTTCACCGTCCACGCGTTGCTGTTCGGTTCACACGTGGTGTACGTGCCGTCCTTCAAGCGGATGATCGCGTTCTCGGCACGACGAGCGTACAGCGCGTTACCGCGAACGTTGCTCTTGTGCAGCACGTATTCGGCGTTGTCGACTTTGGCTTCGCCGGTGTCGAGCTGAACTTCAGCATGGTCGCCGACGATCAGGGCGCCGTTGTCGCGCAGACGGACATCGCCGTTCAGCTCGCCACGGTTCTCGGCCTGATGCAGGCTGGCTTCGTCAGCCTCTACCTGCATGCTGCCCTGACGCAGGACA
Source organism: Pseudomonas graminis (assembly GCF_013201545.1). Lineage (NCBI taxonomy): Bacteria > Pseudomonadati > Pseudomonadota > Gammaproteobacteria > Pseudomonadales > Pseudomonadaceae > Pseudomonas > Pseudomonas graminis. The sequence continues at coordinate 1,191,860 of NZ_CP053746.1, read as the reverse complement.
ACGTCACCTGCCAGGGTCGCAACCTGTTCTTCCTGCTGATAACGCGAAGCCTTGGCGCCGATGAAAGTCGGTGCGTCGCTCTTCGGCGTCTTGTCGTCCATGCCCGGACGGATCGGTTCGACATAGGCGCCCGAGCAATACGGACCGGTCTCAGCCAGTTGGGCTGCGGTCAGCTTCTCGCGCGGCACCCAGTCCAGGTGGCTGTAATCGGCGCTGCGCGACTTCAGGCCACGGCCCTTGGCCTCGGTGACCAGCATCGTTTTGGGCACGACTTCGCCATCGGAGGTGGTGGTCGTCTGAGCGCCATCTGCCGTGCTGCTGTTGGACGAAACACTGTTGGCGTCGTGCACGGGGCGCGGAGGCAACTGGGCTGCGTTGGTTTTCGGGGAGCAATCCCATGCACCTGTTGCAGACACCGAGCAGTCATACTGTTCGGCGGCAACCACGTACGGGACGGCCAAGGGTTGCATCGCCAGCAGACTGCCGGTTACGAGCAACGGAAATTTTTTACGAAACGCGGGGGATTTCAATGCCATCTTATTAGTCCGGGCTTCCTGCGCGCCATCTGCCCGCGGGGGGGCCGCACGCCTCTCGATGGGCTGAAAAAGATGTCGGATAATAAAGCATGACCCGCTTGACGGCTAGCGCCGTCGGAGACCCTTGCAATGCCAGATCAAGATGTACGCCTGCAACACCTGAAAGTTTGGCTCGATGAGCAGCTCCCGCGTTTATTCGAGGCCCAGAACTGGGGCCCGATACCCCCGGCCACGTTGACTGCTGCCAGCAGCGACGCCAGTTTCCGACGTTACTTTCGCTGGGAGGGGGAGGGCCGCACTTTTATTGTCATGGATGCTCCGCCCCCACAGGAAAACTGCAAACCCTTCGTGGATATCGCTCATTTATTGAGCGGGTCGGGCATTAATGTTCCGAAAATTTATGCCGAAGACCTGAATCAGGGCTTCCTTTTGTTGAATGACCTGGGTCGTCAGACTTATCTGGATGTGATCGACGAGCAAAATGCCGATCAGCTGTTCAGTGACGCAATCGACGCACTGCTCGCCTACCAGCAACTGCCGATGGACGCGCCGTTGCCGAGTTACGACGTGGCACTGTTGCGCCGCGAGCTGGAGCTGTTTCCCGAGTGGTACGTAAAGCGTCATCTGGGCGTGGAGTTCGATCAGGCGCAGCAGGCCAGTTGGCAGGCAGTCAGCGATCTGCTGATCGAAAGCGCGCTGGCCCAGCCGAAGGTGCTGGTGCACCGTGACTACATGCCGCGCAACCTGATGCTCAGTGAACCGAACCCTGGCGTGCTGGATTTTCAGGACGCGGTGTACGGCCCGGTCACCTACGACATCACCTGCCTGTTCAAGGATGCCTTCCTGAGTTGGCCGGAGGAGCGTGTAGCGGCCTGGCTCCAGCTGTACTGGAACAAGGCCGCTGCGGCGGGCATCCCGGTGCAGGACGAATTCGATGAATTCCGGCGTGCCAGCGATTTGATGGGCGTGCAGCGGCATTTGAAGGTGATCGGTATTTTCGCCCGCATCTGCCACCGTGATGGCAAGCCACGCTACGTCGCCGATGTGCCGCGCTTCTTCTCTTATATAGAAGCGGTGTTGGCGCGACGCCCGGAGCTGGTTGAACTGAGTAATCTGCTGACCAGCCTTGGCCATACAAAACCGACACAGGCAAAACCAGCATCTGTTGTGTAACGGAATGGACTGCAATTGAAGAGGGACTGCACGTGAAGATTGTCTTGATGAGGGCCGCATGAAAGCGATGATTCTGGCGGCGGGGAAAGGCGAACGCTTGCGCCCGTTGACCCTGCACACGCCCAAACCGCTGGTGCGAGCCGGCGGTGTTCCACTGATTGAATATCACCTGCGCGCGATCAAATCGGCAGGTTTTGAAGACGTCGTGATCAACCACGCGTGGTTGGGCCAGCAGATCGAAGATCATCTGGGCGACGGTCACCAGTGGGGTCTGAATATCTCCTACTCCCCGGAGGGCGAGCCGCTGGAGACGGGCGGCGGGATCTTTCGTGCGCTGCCGCTTCTGGGCGACGAGCCGTTTCTGGTGGTCAACGGAGACATCTGGGTCGATTTCGATTTCAGCGTGTTGATGAAGCCGCTCAAGGGGCTCGCCCATCTGGTGCTGGTGGACAACCCGCCGCATCACCCCGGCGGGGATTTTGCGCTGATCGACGGGCAGGTGCATAACGACGCAGCTCAGCCGCGCCTGACCTACAGCGGCATTGCGGTGCTGCACCCGCAACTCTTCGCGGGCTGCACCGAAGGCGCGTTCAAGCTGGCGCCCCTGTTGCGCGACGCCATGGCGAAAGGCCTGGTGACCGGCGAACGTTTCGGCGGCCGCTGGGTGGATGTCGGTACCCATGAGCGTCTGGCCGAAGTCGAGCAGATCCTTGCGGTGAAATCCTAAATGCTGTGGCCATTCACGGTGGTCGGCGGTGGCGTCGGCTATTTGATTGCCAGCATTCCCGGCGCCATGCTCGGCGCACTTCTTGGGCAGGCGCTTGATCGGCGACTGCATTTCCGCAGCTGGGCGGAGATGCGCGAGCGTGCCAATGGCCGCAGCGTGCCGCAGGATGACGAGCTTATTTTCATCATGCTGGGGCGTCTGGCGAAGAGCGATGGTCGGGTGGTCGACGGGCACATTCAGCAGGCGCGCGTTGAAATGCGCCGACTGGACCTCGGCGAGGCGGCGCAACGACGGGCAATTCAGGCGTTTAATCGGGGTAAGGACGGGCGCGACAATTTGCGTGTTCACCTCACGCGCCTTAAAACACAGCCCCACGCCGCAGAAGGTTTGTTGCGTGCCTGTTGGCGCATGGCGTGGGCGGATGGCAGGGCGTCGCGCACCGAGCGTGAACTGATTGTGCTGTGGGGCAAATGGCTGGGCTGGACGGCGGACAAGGTCGAAGGCTTGTCATCGACCGAAGACGAGCAGCGTTCGCGGGGCGCGCCCGCCAGCAGTGGCGGCGAGTTTCAGGATGCGCTCCGGTTGCTGGGCGTGAAAGCCGATGCCGAACCGGCGCAGATCAAGCGGGCCTATCGTCGCTTGCTGAGTCGGCATCACCCGGACAAGATCGCCGGCAGCGGCGCCAACCAGATACAGGTTCGTGATGCCACCGAGAAAACCCGCGAATTGCATCACGCCTACGCGGTGATTCGCGATCGACGCGGGTTTCGCTGACGCTTTTGTTTCGTTGATGCTGCCCTGAGCGCAGGCAGCATCGCAGGCGATCAGGGTTACTTCGCTGCATCCCCTTCCAACCATCCCCGAACCCGACGAAACAGTTGGTCCTGTTCCATCGCCGGGTTGCCGGGAATGGCGCTCAGTGCGACTTGGGTGAACCGCGCGTTTTTGCTTCGCTTGCTCGCGTCCAGGCGGTCTTGTGCCTGCTGACGTGGCACCGGACGATCCTTGTTGACGAAGTCGGCCGTCGGGACTTTCAGTGTGGGCAGCAACTCCATCAGCGATGGCGTTTCCTTGCCCGTGTCCACGGCCGTGACCATTACCAGGCGTTGAACAGCCGGCGAGGGCCTCTCGCTCATGTAACGCGCCGCCCAATAAGCGCCTTTGCCGTGGCCGAGGAGGACGATGCTGCGTGCCTTGTTCTGCTGGGCAAACGCCACCGCGCTGTCGATCCTGGCGAAGATTTTCTCGGCGTTTGCCTTGGCGATCTCGGCCTGGGCGGTGGCCTGTTCGGCAGCCGCTGCAGCGTCCGCTTCAGCGGTGGCCGCAGGGTCGGGGGCTTTTCCCGCTGCGTCCTTTGCTTTATCGCCGTCACTCGCCGCCGCTGGTGCATCCACCGCGCGGGCGAAAATACCGTCGTTGTGAGCGTCCGGCATGCTCAGGCTGAGGCTGGACCAACCGACGTCCGGCAACTTGCGTCGCAACGGTGCCACCGCCGTCGGCCAGTCTGCTGACTCATCGGCGCCCGGCACGATGATCACCGCACCTTTGGGCTCGTCGACGTTCGCCGGTTTCCACAGGGCCAGAAAGGTCTCGTCGCCCGCCTGCAACTGTTGTTGCTCGACTTGCGGCACCTGACGCTCCAGCGCCAGGGTGTCTTCTTCAGTGCGCGACGGCAGTGCGGCCCGCTCGACCGGCGCTTCAGCCGGCTTGGCGTCTTTATCCGGCGTCGGGTCCGCAGCCACCACCAGCGGCGAGCAAGGTAGTATCAGCGTCAGGCACAGCGCAGGAAATAGTGCGCGAAGGGTGTAGGACATCGAGTATTCCAAAGGCCGGAAACAATTCCAGCAGACTAATGGGTTGACGGCGGTTTGTCAGGCCAGGCAATCGGCTCCACAGGGAGCGCCAGACACAGCGCATGATCGGCACGGGATTCAGGGAAATGGAGACGACAGTTTGAGAATCCACGCGCGGTGCCTTCGGGTTATCGGCGATACCGGCGCGCTCTTGATCGGCCTGATGCTGATCGCGTTGCTGATGTCGCACCATGCCGCCGCCTCGCCCACGCAGGCCGACCCTTTGAGTCGCGAACAGCGGGACTGGCTGACCCACCGTGGGCAATTGCGCGTCGGGCTCGTCCTTCAGACGCCTTACGCCCAGCTTGATCGTCGTGCGCAGCAGTTGTCCGGCGCGAACGTCGACCTCATCAATCTCATGGGAAAGACCCTTCAAATGGAGCTGCTGTGGCGCAGCTATGCCGATCAGGCCGAGCTCGAAAAAGCCCTTGTCGACGGCCAGATCGACTTCGCACCCGGCCTGACCCAGACGCCCGCCGGCTTGCGCCTGTGGCTGTATTCCGATCCGTACATGCGCGTGCCGCAACTGATCGTCGGCGAACGTGATGGCACCGGTGCGGTGGATCTGGAAAAGCTCGACAGCCAGGCGCGCGTCGCCGTACGCATGCCCAGCGCCACCGCTGACTACCTGCGCAGCAACTACACCCACCTCAATCTGCAAGGCGTGCCGCTGGAGCGTCAGGCGTTGCAGCTCTTGCTCAGTCAGCAGGCGCGATACGCCGTGATCGATGAAGCGCAGCTCAGCCGTCTGTCCCGGGAAGCCGAGTTTGCCGGGCTCGCCGTGGTTGGCGACATTGGCTTCCCGCAGTTGCTGCGTGTGGCTTCCCGACGTGACACGCCACAGCTCGCCGAGATCATCAGCCAGGCATTGAGCGCCATTCCGGCCCGGGATCTCGAACAGTTACACACGCAATGGCTGCTGCCCAAATACCCGCAAATCAGTGAATCGCCGGGGCTGTGGAAGAACATCGCGCTGCTGCTGTTGGTCCTGCTCATGGCCAGCGCCGCGATCGTTTACTGGCAGCGCAAACAACAGCAGCAACTGGAGAAACAATTACTCGCCGCCCGGGATGACATCGCCAGGCGCCTGGCCGGCGAAGAGGCATTGCGGCTGGCGCAGTTCTCCATCGATCAGAGCACCGTCGGCATTCTCTGGGTCAATTGGGACAGCCATGTGCGCTACGCCAATCAGGCCGCCGAAACCATGCTGGGTTATGCGCCGGGTGGGGTGGTGGACCGGCCGCTGATTGATTTCGAGCCGGGGCTGAACATGGATCGCTGGCTCAATCTGTGGAAAACCGCGCGCTCCACCGAGGAAGGGCCGCAGAACTATGAAAGCAATTGCGTGCGCGCCGATGGCAGCATCCTGCCTGCCGATGTGTCGCTGAGCTTTCTGCGCTTTCGCGACGCCGAGTACTTGGTGGTGTTCATCACCGACGTGACCGAACGGCGTCGGTCCCTCGCTGCGCTGCAAGAAAGTGAAGCGCGCTTGCAGGTGCTCGCCGAGCAGTTGCGCGAGCTTTCGGCGCACCTGGAAACCGTGCGCGAAGAAGAAAAGGCCCGAATCGCCCGGGAAGTCCACGACGAGCTGGGTCAGATGCTGACCGTGCTCAAGCTCGAAACGTCCATGTGTGAACTGGCCTACGCCGATCTCGACCCTGGCCTGCGGGATCGCTTGAACAGCATGAAGCGCCTGATTGCCCAGTTGTTCCAGTTGGTGAGGGACGTGGCGACCGCGCTGCGACCACCGATTCTCGATGCAGGCATTGCCTCGGCCATCGAGTGGCAGGCCCGACGCTTTGAAGCGCGCACCCAGATCCCCTGCCTGGTGCAGGTGCCGGACAATCTGCCTAGCCTGCCGGACGCAACGGCCATCGGGCTGTTTCGCATTCTTCAGGAGTCGCTGACCAACGTCATGCGTCACGCCGAAGCGCATACGGTCGAGCTGAGCCTGACGCTGAGCGACCGCGTCCTGTGCATGCGCATCGCCGATGACGGCAAGGGTTTCGATCAGCGCGCCGAACGTCCTGCGTCGTTCGGGCTGGTGGGCATGCGCGAGCGGGTGCTGATCATGGGTGGGCAATTGCATCTGGACACCTTGCCCGGTGAAGGCACAACCTTGCGCATCCACATTCCGCTGGACCCGGTCGCTGAGGAGCACGTGCATTGATTCGCGTATTGGTTGCCGAAGACCACACGATTGTCCGGGAGGGCATCAAACAGCTGATCGGCCTGGCGAAAGATCTGCAAGTGGTCGGGGAGGCCAGCAATGGCGAGCAGTTGCTGGAGGCTTTGCGCCACATCCCGTGCGAGGTCGTGCTGCTGGATATTTCCATGCCGGGCGTCAACGGCCTGGAGGCGATCCCGCGAATTCGCGCGTTGAACAATCCGCCTGCGATTCTCGTGCTGTCGATGCACGATGAAGCGCAAATGGCCGCGCGGGCCTTGAAGGTCGGCGCCGCTGGGTACGCCACCAAGGACAGCGATCCTGCGTTGCTGCTGACAGCGATCCGGCGTGTGGCCGCGGGTGGGCGTTATATCGACCCGGACCTGGCCGATCGCATGGTGTTTGAAGTCGGTCTGACGGACAGCCGGCCTTTGCACTCGTTGCTGTCCGAACGCGAGTTTTCAGTGTTCGAGCGCCTGGCCCAAGGCGCGAACGTCAACGACATCGCCCAGCAACTGGCGCTGAGCAGCAAGACCATCAGCACCCACAAGGCGCGCCTGATGCAAAAGCTGAAAATCAATTCGCTGGCCGAGCTGGTGAAGTATGCGATGGAGCACAAGTTGGTTTGATTGCGTGTCTAAAAACGACTTCCTGTGGTGCTTCGTAAAACGCTATCGCGAGCAAGCTCACTCCTACAGGTTATTGCGATCCCCTGTAGGAGTGAGCTTGCTCGCGAAGACGCCAGACCAGGCCATAAATAACTTCCGGGCGACATACCTATCCCCGCCATCCCTGTAGGGCAATCCCTACCCAAAACCTTCCATCCCACCTAGGTCATTCTCTCTTACGCCCCGATTTGCGCGGCCTTCAGGCTCATCTAGGCTTGATCCCCACGGTGGATCAAACAAAGGTGTGGGCAATGAGCAACGTCGATTCAAGCGCTGGGGCAAGTGATGTTCTGGTCAGCTTTCGCGGTGTGCAAAAAAGCTACGACGGCGAAGCCCTGATCGTCAAAGACCTCAACCTGGATATCTGCAAAGGCGAATTCCTCACCCTGCTCGGGCCGTCCGGCTCCGGCAAAACCACTAGCCTGATGATGCTCGCCGGCTTCGAGACGCCTACTGCTGGCGAGATCCTGCTGGCGGGCCGTTCAATCAACAATGTGCCGCCGCACAAGCGCGACATCGGCATGGTGTTCCAAAACTACGCGCTGTTCCCGCACATGACGGTCGCCGAGAACCTCGCGTTTCCGCTGTCGGTGCGCGGCATGAGCAAGACCGACGTCGCCGAAAAGGTCAAACGCGCCCTCGACATGGTGCAGCTCGGGACCTTCGCCCATCGTTACCCTGCGCAGTTGTCGGGTGGTCAGCAACAGCGTGTGGCGCTGGCGCGCGCATTGGTGTTCGAGCCGCAGCTAGTGCTGATGGACGAACCTCTCGGTGCGCTCGACAAACAACTGCGCGAACACATGCAGATGGAAATCAAGCACCTGCATCAGCGTCTGGGCGTGACCGTTGTCTACGTCACCCACGATCAGGGCGAAGCGCTGACCATGTCTGACCGCGTCGCGGTGTTCCACCAGGGCGAGATCCAGCAGATCGCCCCACCGCGCACCCTTTATGAAGAGCCGAAAAATACCTTTGTCGCCAACTTCATCGGCGAGAACAACCGCATCAGCGGCACGTTGCTCAGCCAGAGCGGCGACCGTTGTGTGGTGGGCCTGGCGCGCGGCGAAAAAGTCGAAGCGCTGGCGATCAACGTCGGTGCGACCGGCAGCCCGGTCACGCTCTCTATTCGTCCCGAGCGCGTAAACCTCAACGGCCGCAGCGAAAGTTGCGTCAACCGCTTCTCCGGCCGTGTTGCCGAATTCATCTACCTGGGCGACCACGTGCGCGTGCGCCTGGAAGTCGCCGGCAAAACCGATTTCTTCGTCAAGCAGCCCATCGCCGAGCTGGATCCGGCCCTGAGCGTTGGCGATGTTGTGCCCATTGGATGGCAGGTCGAGCACGCGCGCGCGCTGGACCCGTTGCTGGATGCGCATTGATACGCCCGCATTACGCGTCAACCGAAGAAACCAGAGGCGAGCCAAATCGCCCCATCGCTTAACCAACATTGTTCGTGGAGAGAAAAACTGATGCTCAAGACATTGAAGCTCACCGCCTTATCGGTCGGCATGATGTGCGCTGCGCAAACCATGGCAGCGGACCTGACGGTCATTTCCTTCGGTGGCGCGAACAAGGCGGCCCAGGAAAAGGCCTTCTACGCGCCGTGGGAAAAAGCCGGCAACGGCAAAATCATCGCTGGCGAATACAACGGTGAAATGGCCAAGGTCAAAGCCATGGTCGACACCAAGAGCGTGACGTGGGATCTGGTGGAAGTGGAATCGCCCGAGCTGTCCCGTGGCTGTGACGAAGACATGTTCGAGTCGCTGGCATCGGTCGATCTCGGCAACAAGGACAACTACGTTAAAGGCGCAATCTCTGAATGCGGCGTGGGCTTTTTCGTCTGGTCGACCGTGCTGGCCTACAACGCCGACAAGCTGAAATCCGCACCGACCGGCTGGGCTGATTTCTGGGACACCGAGAACTTCCCGGGCAAGCGTGGCCTGCGCAAGGGCGCCAAATACACCCTGGAATTCGCCTTGATGGCTGACGGTGTTGCGCCGAAAGACGTCTACAAAGTGCTGGGGACCAAGGAAGGCCAGGACCGCGCCTTCAAGATGCTGGACAAGCTCAAGCCGAGCATTCAGTGGTGGGAAGCGGGCGCCCAGCCGCCGCAATATCTGCAGTCGGGCGACGTTGTGATGAGCTCCGCCTACAACGGTCGCATCGCAGCCGTGCAGAAAGAGAGCAACCTGAAAGTGGTCTGGACCGGCGGCGTGTATGACTTCGACGCGTGGGCGATTCCGAAAGGCGCGAAAAACGCCGAAGAGGCGAAGAAATTCATCGCTTATTCACTCAAGCCAGAGCAACAAAAAATCTACTCCGAAAACATCGCTTACGGTCCGGCCAACACGGGCGCAGTCCCGTTGCTGAGCGCTGAGACCCTGAAAAACATGCCGACCACCCCTGAGAACATCAAGGACCAGGTGCAGATCGACGTGAAGTTCTGGGCTGACTTCGGTGAGTCGCTGGAACAGCGCTTCAACTCGTGGGCGGCGAAATAAGATCGCAGCCCTGTAAGCGTTCCGTTGTGAGTTAGATCCGGGTGCGTCGTCTGAACTGTCTGAAGGCGGGGCAGGGGACGCACTCATTGTTGAGAGATTCTGGAGTTCACTATGGCCACCGCCGTGCCCCTGACTGAAGGCGCCAGCCCGACCCTGAAGCAACGCCTGGCCCGTGCCGAGCGCGTCAATCGCTGGAAGGCTCAGGCGTTGATCGCGCCATTGGTGATCTTCCTGCTGCTGGTGTTTCTCGTGCCGATTGCGGCGCTGCTCTACAAAAGCGTCAGCAACCCCGAAGTGGTGGGTGGCATGCCGCTCACTGTGGTGGAAGTGGCGAAATGGGACGGCAAGGGGCTGCCGCCGGAATCGGTGTACAAAGCCGCGAGCCAGGACCTGGCCGAAGCGCGCAAGAATCAGACGCTGGGCGATCTGTCCAAACGCCTGAACCAGGAGTTGGCGGGCTACCGCAGTCTGTTGGCAAAAACCGCCCGCGCCATGCCATTCAAGGAAGAGCCGGCTTCTTATAAGGAAGCGCTGGAAGCCATTGATGAACGCTGGGGCGACCCCGCGTACTGGCAGGCGATCCGCCGCAACACCTCAAGCTTCACCCCCTATTATTTACTGGCCGCTGTCGACCACCGCATCGATGACCTCGGTGAAGTGGCGCCGGCGACGCCCGATCAGGCGATTTACCTCGACATCTTCGCCCGCACCTTCTGGATGGGCCTGGTGATCACCGTGATCTGTCTGTTGCTGGCCTATCCGCTGGCGTACCTGTTGGCCAACCTGCCTGCACGGCAGAGCAATTTACTGATGATCCTGGTCCTGTTGCCCTTCTGGACGTCGATCCTGGTGCGCGTCGCTGCGTGGATCGTGTTGCTGCAATCAAGCGGCCTGATCAATGGCGCGCTGATGGCCATGGGCATTATCGATAAGCCGCTGGAGCTGGTGTTCAACCGGGTCGGCGTTTACATCTCGATGGTGCACATCATGTTGCCGTTCATGATCCTGCCCATCTACAGCGTGATGAAAGGCATCTCGCCGACCTACATGCGCGCCGCGATCTCTCTGGGTTGCAACCCGTTTGCGAGCTTCTGGCGGGTGTACTTCCCACAGACCTACGCCGGTGTGGGTGCGGGCTGTCTGTTGGTGTTCATCCTTGCCATCGGCTACTACATCACTCCGGCGCTGCTCGGCAGCCCGAACGATCAGATGGTCAGTTATTTCGTGGCGTTCTACACCAACACCAGCATCAACTGGGGCATGGCGACGGCGCTGGGCGGGTTGTTGCTGCTGGCGACCGTCGTGCTGTACCTGATCTATAACTGGCTGGTCGGCGCCAGCCGCCTGCGTCTGAGCTGAGGAGAACGACCATGTTGAGCCCTTATTCCTCGCCCATCGAGCGGGTCTGGCATTACACGCTGCGCACGCTGTGCGGGTTGATTCTGTTGTTTCTGGTGCTGCCGGTGCTGGTGATCGTGCCGCTGTCGTTCAACTCCGGCAGCTTTCTGGTCTACCCGCTGCAGGGCTTTTCGCTGCACTGGTATCAGGACTTTTTCGGTTCGGCGGAGTGGATGCGCGCGCTGAAAAACAGCCTGATCGTCGCGCCGGCTGCCACGGTGCTGGCAATGGGTTTCGGGACGTTAGCGGCAATCGGACTGACCCGCAGCAACTTCCCCGGCAAGGCGCTGGTGATGGCGCTGGTGATTTCGCCCATGGTGGTGCCGGTGGTGATTGTCGGGGTAGCGAGCTACCTGTTTTTTGCGCCGCTGGGTCTGGGCAACAGCTACATCTCGCTGATCCTGGTGCATGCCGTGTTGGGTGTGCCGTTCGTGATCATCACCGTGTCGGCCACCTTGCAGGGTTTCAACTACAACCTGGTGCGTGCAGCGGCCAGCCTGGGTGCTTCGCCGACGACGGCGTTTCGGCGTGTGACCCTGCCGCTGATTGCGCCGGGCGTGATCTCCGGGGCGCTGTTTGCGTTCGCGACCTCGTTCGATGAAGTAGTGGTCACGCTGTTCCTCGCAGGCCCGGGCCAGGCGACCTTGCCGCGGCAGATGTTCAGCGGTATCCGCGAAAACCTCAGCCCGACCATTGCCGCCGCAGCCACCTTGCTCATCGGTTTCTCGGTGGTGCTGTTGCTGGTGCTCGAATGGCTGCGCGGCCGCAGCGAGAAACTGCGCACGGCGGTGGAGTGATCAACACCCATTGGGGCACTGGCTGTAACGCGAATGGTAGGACCGGCTTTAGCCGGGAAAGCGCCAGGTGCCACACCGCAAGATTAATAGCGCACACCGAGGGCTCTTCCCGCATCACAAAACTGACGCATCCCACGATCCGGTCTATGTTTGACTCAGCGCATGCCAACCCTGCCTTGTAAAAGAGCCCCGTCTCCAACAACAACGTAAAGGACGAGCCCGATGAGTGTTTCTGCTTTCAAGATCGCCAACAAGCTGATCACCGGCCCCGCCGCCATCGAGCAGCTGTCGGCCGAGCTGACCCGGCTCAACGTTCAAAACCCGCTGATCGTCACCGACGCGATACTGGTCAAATCCGGGACCGTCGATCTCGCGCTGGCGCAATTGGGCGGTCGTCGTTATGGCCTGTTTGATCAGGTCAAACCCGAACCCGAAATTTCTATTGTTGAGGACTGCACGCGCGCCTTCCGAGAGGGGGGTCACGACGGCCTGATCGGCGTGGGCGGCGGCAGTGCCATCGACATCGCCAAGGGCGTCGCGGCGTTCGCCAATCACGAAGGGCCGCTGACCGAGTTGTTCGGGGTTGATCTGGTCAAGCGCAAAGGCCCGCCGCTGATTGCCATCCCGACCACGGCCGGTACCGGTTCAGAAGTCACCAACGTGGCGATTTTTTCAGACAAGCAGGCACAGCTGAAAAAAGGCATCGTCAGCGATTACCTGTTGCCCGACGTCGCGCTGGTCAGCCCCTTGATGACCCTGACCTGTCCGCGCAGTGTCACGGCGGCCAGCGGAGTCGACGCGCTGGTGCACGCCATCGAAGCCTATCTATCAGTGAATGCTTTGCCGATCACCGACGCCATCGCCCTGGGTGCCATCAAGCTGATCGTCAAGGCGCTGCCCAAGGCCTACGCCAATCCGTCCAGCCTGCAAGCGCGAGAAGACATGGCCACCGCCAGCCTCATGGCCGGCATGGCGTTCGGTAATGCCGGGGTTGGGGCGGTGCATGCACTGGCGTATCCGCTGGGAGGGCGTTTCAACATTGCCCACGGCGTCAGCAACGCGCTGTTGCTGCCGTATGTGATGGAGTGGAACAAGCTGGCTTGCGTCGAACGGATGCGCGACGTTGCCGACGCGATGGGCGTCCGCGTCGCACATTTGAGCGACAAGGACGCCGCCGACCTGGCGGTGAAAGCCATGGCCGACTTGTGCGCCGCGGTGGAAATCCCGTCCGGCCTGCGCAGCTTCAACGTGCCTGAAGACGCCATTCCCGCGATGGCCGAGGAGGCCAGCAAGATCGAGCGCCTGATGCGCAACAATCCACGGAAACTGACCGCCGCCGACATCGAGAAAATCTACCGCGCGGCGTATTGATCAGGCTGGTCAGGCCATGAACCTCAGCCGCGACGACGGGCCAGCAACCAGCCCACGGTCAGCGTGAGGCCGGCAAGCACCATTAACGTGGTGCGCGGGCGTTGCTGGGTGAAGGTTGCGACTTCGTCCAGCAGATCACCGTAACGCTCCTGCAATTCACCCGCCGCCTGACGTGCCTTGCCTTCCATTTGCGTGCGCTCGTCACCGGTCAGGTTGCCGAAGACGTCTTGGGCCTTGCCAGCTGCCTGTGCCAGTACGCCCTTCACTTGTTCGCTTTTCATATCTTGGCTCCAGAAAATGAGTTTCAGTGATGGATGTCTCGCTGACCCAACTGCGTCAGCCACACCCATAGCGTAGGGTCCGGACAGCACCCCCTGAAGGTGACTATGCACCAGACGCATTAGCGCATTTGCATCACTCAGCGTTTGCCTTTGCCCTGATTGGCGAACAGATTTCGCTCCCTCGCCCAAACGATGGCTTCCGCCCGGCTGTGCACGTCCAGCTTGGAATACACCGTCGCGACGTGGTTGCGAATGGTGTTGAGCGCCAGGTTCAACCGTGCAGCGATCTCTTTGTCCGCCAGCCCCTCACAGATCAAACTCAGCACATCTCGCTCGCGAGCGGTCAGGTCGGTGAATGAAGCGCTGGGCAACTGCCGGGTGTTGACGCGCTTGGCATTGGCCAGCTTTTCGATCAACGTCTGGCTGAACCACGAGGCGTCTTGCATCACCGTTTCGATGGCCTCGACCAGCTCAAGCTCGGATCGCTTGCGCTCGGTAATGTCCATCAGTACGAAGAGGTAGCAAGCGTTGTCCTGAATCGTCACGGTGTCAGCGGCCAGTACGCAGTCCAGCGACTCGCTGCCTTTCTTGCGGACTTTCAGGTCGAGCCCGTCGACGCGGCCGGTGGTTTCCAGGACGTTGAACAGCCCGTCCATCACAGCGCCGTCTTCGATGAAGCCCAGCTCGGCGACGGTCCGGCCGATCAGCTCCTGCGGGGTGTAACCCAGGGTGCTGACAAACGCCTCGTTGGCTTCGACGATCTGTTGTCGATCCGCCGTACACACCAGTGTCGGCACCGGCGTTAGCTTGAACGCCTTGGCAAAACGCTCTTCGCTCTGGCGCAGCGCGGTTTCGGCTTTGCGTCTCGGCTCAAGGTCGGTGAACGAAAACAGCATGCAATCTTCTTCGTTCATGTCCAGCGGCTGCCCGGCGACGATGACCAATTTGGTACCGCCCTCCGGCAGCTTCAGCTCTGCCTGCATCTGCGGGATGGTCGCGCCCTGATTCAGACGCTCGATGGCGAGGTCCTTGCGTTCGGCGTTTTCCAGCACGTCCACTTCGTACACCGAGCGGCCAATCACGCTCTCTCTCGAATGCCCGGTCATCTCCAGAAAGCCCTGATTGACCTTGATGAAGCGCAGATCGCTCAGGCGGCAGATCACCGCAGGGGCGGGGTTGGCGTTGAAGGTCTTCTCGAAGCGCTGCTCGGCACCGGCCCACTCCGTTGCGTCGGCGAGGATCAGCACCAGCGATTCGGGCGTGCCGGTGCTGTCTTCAAGCACCATGCTGCGAACGCGATGGACCCAGCTGCGCTCCTCTTCTTCACCGATCTTGCTGACCTCGATGAGCACGTCGCTGAACACTTCGCCTGCCGCCACGCGGCTGATCGGATATTGATCGACGTCCAAAGGATGGTTGTTGCGATAGCGCAGGGAGAACTTATCGCGATAGGCCTCGCCGTTGGCGCCCAGTTCGCTGATCTCTTCGACGCCATGCATCAGCAGCGCCGCTTCGTTGGCCCAGATGATGGTCTGATCGACCTCCACCAGCATCACCCCGTCCGACAGACCCGAGATGATCTGCTGCAACTGGCGGCGGTTGGTTTCTCTGGCGAGGATGGCCTCTGACATGCTTGCTCTCCTGACGTCTCAATGCGGTCGGGCTTCGGTCAGCCGGGCGCTCCACGCTATCCGACCGGCTGGCAAAGCCTTAGTGCTGAAGCTTAGTGCAGCCGTGTCCGCGAGGGTCGGTGCGAATGCACCAGACGAAGCGGTGCAAATGCGCCATCACATCCCTCAACGCGCTGATCAAACTGGTTTCACGTCTTACAAGACGCGGTGAGTCCGCCCTCGCAGGCTCGCCCATATCAACGCAGGGGGTGCATTTGCACTGACACGTCGGTTGCACGAGTGATGTGCACCCCCTGCACCGGAGGAAATTTTCATGGCTTCGACCTACGCAACATCTGCCGTTCTGGGCAACGCTTCGCCATTCCGTGTGTCATGGGGATCGGTGTTTGCCGGTGCGGCAATCACGTTGGTGACCTACCTGGTGCTCAGCGTGCTTGGCACGGCGATCGGCGCAGGCGCGCTTGATCCGATGGCCCAGGGCAACCCACTCAGCGGTTTCGGCAAGGGCGCCGGCGCCTGGTTGTTCATCAGTACCCTGGTGGCCATTGCCGCCGGTGCCTGGGTGTCGGGCCGTACCGCGCCGGACCGTGGTGGTCTGCATGGTTTGCTCAGCTGGACGGTCAGCACGTTGCTGACCACCTGGCTCCTCGCGTCGCTGGCCGGCTCGCTCGTCGGCACTGCCGGCAACATCGCCGGCAAGGGCATCTCCCTGGCGGCCGACGGCGTTGCCGCTGCCGCACCGGGTGTGGGCCAGAGCATCAAGCAACAGCTGGATAAGAACGGCATCAGCCTGGATTGGGACAGCCTGAAATCACAGCTGGACACCACCCTGAAGCAGTCCGGCAAGCCAGAGCTCGACCCTTCGAAGCTGGATCAGAAAGCTGACGTGGCTGGCGCCGATGCCAAGCAGACAGCAGAACAGGCGTCTACCGATCCAGCCCAGGCGGGCGATCAGTTGAAGCAGTGGTTTGATCGCGTTCAGAAAGCCGGCGAACCGGCCTTGAACGCCGCCGACAAAGACGCGCTGGTCAACATCGTTGCGGCCCGCACCGGCAAGAGCAAAGCGGAGGCGCAGCAGATCGTCGACAACTATGCGCAGGCGTATCAGCAAGCGGCCGCGAAAGTCGCAGAGCTGAAGGCGCAGGCCGAGCAACAGGCCCGTGAAGCGGCAGATGTCGCGGCCAAGCAAGTCTCCAAAGCAGCATGGGGCACGTTCTTCATGCTGATCATCGGCGCTGCGTTGAGCTTTGGTCTGGCCCGTTACGCCCTGAGCTCACGTCCTCGTCTGCTGGTCGAGACCGTGTAAGGTTTCAGTCGTCATCTGTTGACTCTGAATCCTGAATCAAGCCTGGGCCCGGTGCGCACTTCTGTTGCACTGGGCCTAGTGCCGTTCACGCCGCCTGCATCAAGCCTCTTGACTCACTCGCTTGCGTCCCCAACGCACGTTTCAAACTCTTGGAGTACAATGCGCGCCACCGTGATTTCGCTCATAAAAGGTGCGTCATGCAGCCCTTCGCTATTGCTCCTTCGATTCTGTCCGCCGATTTCGCCCGTCTGGGAGAGGAAGTCGACAACGTGCTGGCCGCTGGCGCCGACATCGTCCACTTCGACGTCATGGACAACCACTACGTCCCCAACCTGACGATCGGACCGATGGTCTGCGCGGCCTTGCGCAAATACGGCATCACCGCGCCCATCGACGTTCATCTGATGGTCAGCCCGGTGGATCGCATCATCGGCGACTTCATCGAAGCCGGGGCAACCTTCATCACCTTCCACCCGGAAGCGACCCAGCACATCGATCGCTCCCTGCAACTGATCCGCGAAGGCGGCTGCAAGGCGGGTCTGGTGTTCAACCCGGCGACCCCGCTGAACCTGCTCGAATACGTCATGGACAAGGTCGACATGATTCTGCTCATGAGCGTCAACCCGGGCTTCGGCGGTCAGAAATTCATCCCCGGCACGATCAACAAGCTGCGTGAGGCGCGTGCGCTCATTGACGCGTCCGGTCGCGACATCCGTCTGGAGATCGACGGCGGCGTCAACGTCAATAACATCCGTGAGATCGCCGCAGCCGGTGCCGACACGTTCGTCGCAGGCTCGGCTATTTTCAACGCGCCTGATTACCGCGAAGTCATTGCGAAGATGCACGCAGAACTGGCGTTGGCCCGTTGACCAGCGGCTTCGAGCAGCTGTTTCCGGGCCGTCTGCCCAAGCTGATCATGTTCGACCTCGACGGCACACTGGTCGACTCGGTGCCGGATCTGGCTGCAGCTGTGGATAAAACCCTGATCCAGCTTGGCCGGTCGCCGGCAGGCATCGAACGGGTGCGTGACTGGATTGGCAACGGCGTGCGCGTGCTGGTACGCCGCGCGTTGGCGAACGGCATGGACCACACCGCCGTGGATGAAGAGTCTACGGAGGCTGCGCTGGCGATTTTCATGGAGGCCTACAGCGGCAGCCACGCGTTGACCAAGGTCTACCCTGGTGTGCGCGAAACCCTGAAATGGCTGCAGAAGATGGGCGTCGAAATGGCGCTGATCACCAACAAGCCTGAGCGGTTCGTTGCGCCCTTGCTGGATGATCTCAAACTCGGCCGGTTCTTTCGCTGGATCGTGGGTGGCGACACGCTGCCGCAGCAGAAGCCCGACCCGGCGGCGCTGTTCTTTGTCATGAAAATGGCCGGCGTACCGGGGTCACAGTCGCTGTTCGTGGGTGACTCGCGCAACGACGTGCTGGCGGCGAAAGCGGCGGGTGTCACCTGTGTGGCATTGAGTTACGGCTACAACCACGGCCGCCCGATCGCGGAAGAGTCACCGGCACTGGTGATCGACGATTTGCGCAGGCTGATTCCGGGCAGTTCTGCCGGTTGCTTAGCGCAGGGCGCTGAGATAACGTTGCCCGACCTCAAGTCCCCCTCCTTTAGAGAATCCATCGTGGTGGTCACTCGCAAACTCTGGATGAAAGTCATCAAGGCCCTGGCCCGCTGGCGTTGGCGCGCCTGACTTGAATCTGGCCGGAGCCCCGGCGCGTTTGCATCCCTGACCGTTTTCCCTCACACCACGAGGCTGATATGACCCGCGAAGAATTCCTGCGTTTGGCCGCTGAAGGCTACAACCGCATTCCCCTTGCCTACGAAACCCTGGCCGATTTCGACACCCCGCTGTCGATCTATCTGAAACTCGCTGACGAGCCCAACTCCTACCTGCTTGAGTCGGTCCAGGGCGGGGAGAAGTGGGGGCGTTATTCGATCATCGGGCTGCCATGCCGCACGGTCATGCGCGTGCATGACCACACCGTCCGCGTGACCCACGACGGTGCCGAGATCGAGCGCCTCGAAGTCGAAGACCCGCTGGACTTCGTCGAGACTTTCAAGGCCCGCTACAACGTTCCGACCATCGCCGGTCTGCCGCGCTTCAACGGCGGCCTGGTGGGCTATTTCGGTTATGACTGCGTGCGCTATGTCGAGCCGCGTCTGGGCAAGTGCCCAAATCCTGACCCGCTGGGCGTGCCGGATATTCTGCTGATGGTGTCCGATGCCGTCGTGGTGTTCGATAACCTGGCTGGCAAGATGCACGCGATCGTCCTCGTTGATCCGGCCCAGCCTGACGCCTATGAAGGCGGCCTGGCGCGACTCGAAGCGCTGATGGAGAAACTGCGTCAGCCGATCACGCCTCGCCGTGGGCTGGACCTGACCCGTCCACAGGCGGCGGACCCGGTGTTCCGCTCCAGCTTCACCCAGTCGGATTATGAAAAAGCCGTCGACACCATCAAGGAATACATCCTCGCGGGCGACTGCATGCAGGTCGTGCCGTCCCAGCGCATGTCCATCGACTTCTCGGCCGCGCCGATCGACCTGTACCGCGCGCTGCGTTGCTTCAATCCAACGCCTTACATGTACTTCTTCAACTTCGGTGACTTCCACGTCGTCGGCAGTTCGCCGGAAGTGCTGGTGCGGGTCGAGGACAACCTGATCACCGTGCGCCCGATTGCCGGGACGCGTCCCCGTGGCGCCACCGAAGAAGAAGATCACGCGCTGGAAGTCGACTTGCTGTCTGACGACAAAGAGATCGCCGAGCACCTGATGCTCATTGATCTGGGGCGCAACGACACCGGGCGGGTTTCGGAAGTCGGTTCGGTGAAACTCACCGAGAAGATGGTCATCGAGCGTTATTCGAACGTCATGCACATCGTGTCCAACGTCACGGGTCAGCTGAAAAACGGCCTGACGGCGATGGATGCGCTGCGGGCCATCTTGCCGGCGGGAACCTTGTCGGGCGCGCCGAAGATTCGCGCGATGGAAATCATCGACGAGCTGGAGCCGGTCAAGCGTGGTGTGTACGGCGGCGCAGTGGGTTACTTCGCCTGGAACGGCAACATGGACACCGCAATTGCCATTCGTACCGCGGTAATCAAGAACGGCGAGCTGCATGTGCAGGCCGGTGGCGGCATTGTCGCCGATTCTGTCCCGGCGCTGGAGTGGGAAGAAACCCTCAACAAGCGCCGCGCGATGTTCCGCGCGGTGGCGCTGGCGCAGCAAACGCCCGAGGCTTGAAGGTAGTCTGCACATGAAAACGGCGCCAAGGCGCCGTTTTTTATGCCGAACACAAATCCCCACTAGGGGCTTCAGATAGGGGCTTCAGAAATCCAGACTCACCGCCAGATTTATCCCTTGCTGCGTCACGTCATCATTCTTGCGCCAGTTATAACCGGCACGCAGTGTGAGGTCGGGCGCCAGCTTCTGGCTCATGCCTAGGCTTGCGCGATTCAAGCTGCGCTGTGGGTCATAGCCTTTCAGATCGAAGTCCACCCCCGGCACGCTGTTCAGCGCGATGGTCACGTCCTGCTGATCGGTGTCGAACTCGCGTTCATGGGCCACTTCACCAAACACTTGAGTCTGCGGTGTGACGTCGAATTTGCCTTGCAGCCCCGCGCCCAGCCGCTTCGACTTGCGTGTCTGGTCGTCGTAATTAAGTGCCGTCGCGCGAGCACTGTTCTCCGAGTAACCATCAACGTTGACGTGTGAATAGTCGGCGCTGATGAACGGCGAGAAATGCCAGCGACTGCTCTGCTCGGCCAGATCGAAGCCCACGCGCCCACTCACTGCCCACAGATCGCCTTTGGTGTCGCCTTTCTCTGCGCCTTCACTGATGCCCAGCGCGAACTTGCGCTTGAGGTTGTCGTAGTCGAGTTTGCCGCCCGAGGCCGCCAGGTCTGCCCACCAGTGTTGCGCCTGGTACTGCACGAATGCGGTCGCGATATAGCTGTTGAGTTTGTAGTCCGAATCTTTGGCACCGGCTTCAAGGGTTTGCCGATAAGCGCCCGCCACCAGGCCTGCTCTCCAGTCGTCAGCGAAACGATAGCTGCCGCCCACCGTGAGGTTGTAGCCATGACCGTCTCCGCTTGCTGAATTGCCTTGCGCGTCGAAATCCATCTTCTGACCGCCACCGGCGACGATGGCGCGCCATTCACCGACGTTCTGCCAGTTGCCCCAGTCCGCCAGCCACTGACTGCGCAGTTCATCCTGCTGCGCGCGCAACGTGCCGTTGGCCATTTCCGGCAGCAGGGTGATCTCCCACGGTGCGGACAGAATCGAATACCCGTAGTCGGCAATCAATCGCTGGCCCGCAACGGTCGGGTGCACGCCGTCGTTGAACAGCAGCTTGGTCGGATCCGGCGTCAGGCCGCCAATCCCGAAAACGCTGTTGGCGGTGCAGTTGTTACCGTTGAAACAGGTGCCGACCAGGTTCTGATCGGCTGCCAACCCGTAGCGCGCCGGATCGCTCAGAACATCACGTATGAGCCCCGGCACATTGAGCGGAATGACCTCGGCATCGATTTGCCCCAGACGGTTGACCAACTGCTGGTTGAACACCCCGCTCAGCAACGTCGACGCCACCTGCAATGGCGTGCCGAATACCGCTGGTGTACGGCCGATGTCCGGCAGCAGCCAGACCATGATGTAACGCGCGCCGGCCTGGGACAGGATTTGTGCGCCGTTGGCCAGGTTGTTTGCCGCGTTGACGGCCTGTCCCGGGCTCAGCACTCGGCCCTGAAGGAAGTCGTTGCCG
Organism: Pseudomonas graminis; assembly: GCF_013201545.1. Classification (NCBI taxonomy): domain Bacteria; kingdom Pseudomonadati; phylum Pseudomonadota; class Gammaproteobacteria; order Pseudomonadales; family Pseudomonadaceae; genus Pseudomonas; species Pseudomonas graminis. The sequence goes on along the minus strand of NZ_CP053746.1, from coordinate 1,170,689 downwards.
CCCCCGGTCAGGTAATAGAGCGCGTTCGGGTCAGCCCGGGAGCTGTTTTCAACCAGATAACCGGGTCGCGTCCGGAACACCGTGGTGACGCCCGTCGCCGCGTCGGTATTGGCAACCTGTGATTGGGTGGTGATCGCCGCGAGAATCTGATCGGTCCGGTCGCCGCCCACGGCCCAGTTGTTGCCGTCCGCCAGCCCTTGCGCCGCGCGAACGGGGGAGGTCGACGCCTGCAGATCCCCGGGCGCCACGCCTAGCATTCCGCCCAGCAACGTCGATGAGTTCAGACCGAATGTCTCGCCGCTGCCGTTCAGGTACGTCGGGCCGGTGCGGTTGGTGAAGCGCAAGGTGGCGCCCGGTGGTCCGCCCGCATCGGGAAACTGCCCGGCGTCGGCGAGGCTGTCGCCGAACACAATCATCGTGGAGTAGGGGGAAGAGGCGGCCAGGGCCGAGGAGCAGGCGAGCGAGAGCAGGCAAGCCGCGAACGGCCAGCGCAGTGTGGCTTTGAGCATGGGGGCATCCCTTATTGTTTTCAGTGCAGTACGAGAAGGTAGCAGCCGCGACACAAATCGCCCACGATGCAGTGGCATTCACGGCGAATATTCTGTACTGGTCTTCAAGCTGCGATCTGCATCTTGCAGGCGCCCGGTTCCTGCCAATCGGCCGCCGGGCCGGGCCATACGGGCACTGCGATATTGCGCGCCCTGCGGCGGTACGCTACTGTGCGGCAACGTATGAACGAGACCTTTCCTGTGTCGATTGTCAGCAGCTTCTTGATGCGCGTTATCAAGGGCCACGCCCGTTGGCGTTGGCGCGCCTGACTATTTCCCCCGCCGGCCCTGCCGGATCTGTATTGATATGCCTTCTGATGCCTCGGTTTTGCAGTGCCTCGCCGGAACCCGTCCTGCGACCTCTCTGCGTGCAACTGCGGTCAGAAAACAGAAGGCCACGTTAGAAGTCAGTAATTCAAAAGGTTAAGCACCATGCTGCTGATGATCGATAACTACGACTCCTTCACCTACAACGTCGTGCAGTACCTGGGCGAGCTGGGTGCCGACGTCAAAGTGATTCGCAATGACGAAATGACCGTCGCCGAGATCGAAGCCCTGAATCCCGAACGCATTGTCGTCTCCCCCGGGCCGTGCACGCCCAATGAAGCGGGCGTGTCCATTGACGTGATCAAACACTTCGCGGGCAAGCTGCCCGTGCTCGGCGTCTGCCTGGGCCATCAGTCGATTGGTCAGGCGTTTGGCGGTGACGTGGTGCGTGCGCGCCAAGTCATGCACGGCAAGACCAGCGAGCTGGTTCACGAAGACAAAGGCGTTTTCGAAGGTCTCAAGCATCCGCTGACCGTGACCCGCTATCACTCGCTGGTGGTCAAGCGCGAGACGCTCCCCGACTGTCTCGAGCTGACCGCCTGGACCCGGCACGAAGACGGCTCCGTTGATGAAATCATGGGCTTGCGTCACAAAACCCTGAACGTTGAGGGCGTACAGTTTCACCCTGAATCGATTCTTTCCGAGCAGGGCCACGAGCTGTTCGCCAACTTCCTCAAGCAGACCGGCGGCACCCGTCAGGGTTAAGGACTTCGACATGGCAATGGATATCAAAACGGCGCTGAGCCGGGTTGTGAATCAACTGGACCTGAGCACCGATGAAATGCGCGACGTCATGCGCGAGATCATGACCGGCCAGTGCACCCAGGCGCAGATCGGCGCATTTCTGATGGGCATGCGCATGAAGAGTGAAAGCATCGACGAGATTGTCGGTGCGGTGTCGGTCATGCGCGAGCTGGCGGATCAGGTCCAACTCAAAACCCTCGAAGGCGTGGTCGACATCGTCGGCACAGGCGGCGATGGCGCGAACATCTTCAACGTATCGACCGCTGCCTCGTTCGTGATCGCGGCGGCGGGTTGCACAGTCGCCAAGCACGGCAATCGCGCGGTCTCCGGCAAGAGTGGCAGCGCTGACTTACTGGAAGCCGCAGGCGTTTACCTGAACCTGACCCCGGTGCAAGTGGCGCGCTGCATCGACAGCGTCGGCATTGGTTTCATGTTCGCCCAAACCCATCACGGCGCGATGAAACACGCCGCCGGACCACGCAAGGAACTGGGCCTGCGCACACTGTTCAACATGCTCGGTCCACTGACCAACCCGGCCGGCGTCAAGCATCAGGTGGTCGGCGTGTTCAGTCAGGCGCTGTGCAGGCCATTGGCCGAAGTGCTGCTGCGCATGGGCAGCAAACATGTGTTGGTCGTGCACTCCCAGGATGGCCTGGACGAATTCAGCCTTGCCGCACCGACGTTCGTCGCGGAACTGAGGAACGGCGAAGTGACGGAGTACTGGGTACAGCCGGAAGACTTGGGCATGAAGAGCCAGAGCCTGTTCGGCCTAGTGGTCGACAGCCCGGCGCAATCGCTGGAATTGATCCGCGACGCGCTGGGTCGGCGCAAATCCGAACACGGTCAGAAAGCCGCTGAAATGATCGTGCTCAATGCCGGCGCTGCGCTTTACGCAGCTGACCATGCTTCGTCATTGAAGGAAGGCGTGGCGCTGGCACACGACGCACTGCACACGGGCCTGGCCCGCGAAAAGCTGGAAGAACTGGGTGCCTTTACCGCGGTATTCAAGCAGGAGAATGAAGAATGAGTGTGCCGACGGTGTTGGAAAAGATTCTGGCCCGAAAGGTCGAGGAAGTCGCTGCACGCCGTGCCAGCGTCAGCCTCGCCGAGTTGGAAACTCTGGCGAAAGCAGCCGATGCACCGCGTGGATTTGCTGCCGCGATGATTGCTCAGGCCAAGCGCAAGCAGCCGGCCGTCATTGCAGAAATCAAGAAGGCTTCGCCGAGCAAAGGCGTGATCCGCGAAAACTTCCAGCCGGCGGAAATCGCCAAGAGTTACGAAGCGGGCGGGGCTACCTGTCTTTCTGTGCTGACCGATATCGATTTCTTCCAGGGCGCTGACGAGTATCTGAAGCAAGCCCGGGCGGCGTGTTCGCTGCCGGTGATCCGCAAGGACTTCATGATCGACCCTTACCAGATCGTCGAAGCGCGGGCATTGGGCGCCGATTGCATTCTGCTGATTGTTTCGGCACTGGATGACGTGAAGATGGCCGAACTGGCCTCGGTTGCCAAAGGTGTCGGCCTCGACGTGCTGGTTGAAGTCCACGATGGCGACGAGCTGGAGCGAGCACTAAAAACTCTCGACACCCCGCTGGTGGGCGTCAACAACCGCAACCTGCACACGTTCGATGTCAGTCTGGAAACCACGCTTGATCTGCTGCCACGTATTCCCCGTGATCGTCTGGTCATCACTGAAAGCGGGATCCTCAACCGCGCCGATGTCGAGCTGATGGAGATCAACGACGTCTATTCCTTCCTCGTTGGCGAGGCGTTCATGCGCGCCGAGAAGCCGGGCGTGGAACTGCAGCGGCTGTTTTTCCCGGAGAAAGGCACGGCGATCAAGTCCGGCGGGCTGGACTGATCTATCGTTCTAGGCCAGAAAGCCATCGCCACTTGCGTCAGGAGGCAGCATGACCCTTCAGCTTTTGGACACCTGCGTTGAAGCCGGCCTCAAGGCTGAGCAGGATCTGCTGGCATCGGTGTGTGATGGGCACGCCGATAGTGGTTTGCTGTTCTGGCGGCCTAAGGATCGCGCGTTGGTCATGCCGCGGCGGTTGAGCCGTCTTCCCGGCTTCACTGAGGCCAGCGAAACGCTCGCCGACAGTGGCTGGCCTGTGCTGTTGCGTGAAAGTGGCGGCGAGCCCGTGCCGCAATCGCCCTCGACGGTGAATGTGGCGCTTGTGTATGTGCAGCCGGACACCGACCTGGATCGCGACCGCATCGAAAACGCTTACATGCGCCTGTGTCAGCCGATCCTCGATACGCTGATTGAATTGGGTGGCAATGCATCCTTGGGCGAAGTCGAAGGTGCCTTCTGCGATGGCCGTTTCAACGTCAACCTCAACGCTCGCAAGATGGTCGGTACGGCGCAGCGCTGGCGGCAGAGTCAGGGTGGCAAGCGGCCGGTGGTGTTGGCTCATGCTGCGATGCTGCTGGATGACGAACGCGTGGCAATGGTGAATGCGGTCAATCGTTTTAACGAGACGTGCGAGCTGGATCAGCGCTGCAAAGCAGAGAGCCATATCGCTTTGCACGAACTGTTCGAAGTGCCGGATTTTCTCCACCGCTTAAGCGAACGCTACACGCGACTGCTCGCCGGGATCTGATTCAGCTGCGGGCATCGGTCACGTCGTTAGCGAGTACCGAACACAACCATGGTTTTGCCCCGAACATGAACCAGGTTCTGCTCTTCGAGCGCCTTGAGCACGCGACCGACCATCTCCCGCGAACACCCCACGATACGGCCAATCTCCTGGCGAGTGATCTTGATCTGCATGCCATCGGGGTGAGTCATCGCGTCAGGCTGCTTGCACAGATCGAGCAGGCTGCGGGCAACGCGGCCAGTGACGTCCAGAAACGCAAGATCGCCGACCTTGCGCGTGGTATTGCGCAGCCGCTCGGCGATCTGCGCACCGATGGCGTACATCAATTCGGGATCATGCTGACTGAGCTCGCGGAACTTGGCGTAGCTGATCTCGGCCACTTCGCATTCGGTTTTGGCGCGCACCCAGGCGCTGCGCTGTGCACCGGCGGCCGTCTGCTGAAAAAGCCCTAGTTCGCCAAAGAAATCCCCGGTATTGAGGTAGGCCACTATCATCTCGCGGCCTTCGTTATCTTCGATCAGGATCGTCACCGAGCCCTTTATGATCAAGTACAGCGAATCCGATTCCTCGCCTGCGCAAATGATGTTGCTCTTCGCCGGGCATTTTCGCCGCTGGGAATGGGGCAGCAGTTTGTCGGCGATTTTCATCTTGTTCGGAGGCGGCACGGCGAGCATGGCTGTATCCCGTAAAAAACTGCGCCCTGAGGCATTCTTAGAGGTATCGGCAGTATTTCCGATTTGATGCAGTTCAAGACCGGCAATTAGCCATTTTTTCAGATATTTCCTACATTTCCGTCGTTTTCGGGCATGCCCGGTCTACTCAGCGACAGTAAAACCCTGTGCTAAGCTGGCCGCCATTTTTCAAGCATTGGAGTCCGGTGATGAAGGCGCGTATTCAATGGGCGGGTGAGGCAATGTTCCTCGGTGAGTCCGGCAGCGGCCACGTGGTCGTGATGGACGGCCCGCCAGAAAGCGGCGGTCGCAACCTGGGTGTTCGCCCGATGGAAATGGTGCTGATCGGTTTGGGTGGCTGCAGCAACTACGACGTGGTCAGCATCCTCAAGAAAGCCCGCCAGCCTATCGAGAGCTGCGAGGCGTTTCTGGAAGCCGAGCGCGCCAACGAGGATCCCAAGGTCTTCACCAAGATCCATCTGCACTTCGTGGTTAAAGGGCGCGGTCTGAAAGAAACGCAGGTCAAGCGAGCGATCGAGCTGTCGGCCGAGAAATACTGCTCGGCGTCGATCATGCTGGGTAACGCCGGCGTCGAAATCACCCACGATTACGAGATCATCGAACTGGGCTGAGCAACGCTCAATTTTCACAAAAGCGGTGCAGGCTATGGCATGCGACTTCTGACGTCTGCATAATGCGCCCCTTTTTCAGGGCGCGACCGCCGGATAGCCGGCTCGCCTCCGACCAGACAACCAAAATCGCCAACGCGAAGAGGTGTTAACCGTCCTACGCAGCTGAGCCGGGCTCAGTTGACGGGCATGCTTGATCACGCGGCCAGCGCCGCACCCATATAGAGAGTTTTTAACGGTGAAAAGCAAACTCAAGCTCCACGGGTTCAATAACCTGACCAAGACCTTGAGCTTCAACATCTATGACATCTGCTATGCGGAAACCCCGCAGGACCAGCAGGCCTACGTCGAGTACATCAACAGCGTGTACGACGCCGAACGCCTGACGCGGATTCTCACCGATGTCGTCGATATCATTGGCGCGAACATCCTGAACATTGCGCGTCAGGACTACGACCCACAAGGCGCCAGTGTGACCATTCTGATCTCCGAGCAGCCGGTTACGCCGACTGACAGCCAGATCGAAGAATCGCCGGGTCCGCTGCCGGAAACCATCCTTGCGCACCTGGACAAGAGCCACATCACGGTTCACACCTATCCGGAAATTCACCCTGTTGACGGCATCGCCACCTTCCGTGTGGATATCGACGTGTCGACCTGTGGCGTGATCTCGCCGTTGAAAGCGCTGAACTACCTGATCCACAAGTTCGAGTCCGACATCGTGACCGTCGATTATCGCGTGCGCGGTTTCACCCGTGACGTCGAAGGCAAGAAGCACTTCATCGACCACGAGATCAACTCGATCCAGAATTACCTTTCCGACGACACGCGCGACAGCTATCAGATGACTGACGTCAACGTGTACCAGGAGAACCTGTTCCATACCAAAATGCTGCTCAAGCAATTCGAACTGGACAACTACCTGTTCGGCGACGCCACCAGCAATCTCTCCGCTGAGCAGCGCGAGCAGGTCACTGGCCGCGTGAAGCACGAGATGCTCGAAATCTTCTACGGCCGCAACATGCCGGTCTAAGGTTTCAGCGATAAAAAAAGGCGCCCCTTCAGGCGCCTTTCTTGTTTCCAGCCTCCAGCGATTACCTTGCCCCGTAAGTGAAGCCGGTCGCCGCAGATCCGATCAGATCCTGTAGGTGGTCTTGGTCATGACTTTGGCGATCAGGCTCATGCCGAATTTCACTGGCGCCGGGAAGCGGAAACCGCCTGCCTCGATCGCGCTCTCTGCGTGATGCTCCTCGTCGGCGCGCATCTGTTCGAGAATCGCCCGGGACTTCTCGTCCTCGACCGGCAATTGCTCCAGATGCTCATTCAAATGCTTGCACACCTGATCTTCCGTCGCGGCAACGAAGCCCAGGCTGATTCGATCGCTGATCAGGCCAGCCACCGCGCCAATACCAAACGAAGCTCCGTAGAACAGCGGGTTGAGCACACTGGTGTGACTGCCCAACTGGTGAATGCGTTGCTCGCACCACACAAGGTGGTCGATCTCTTCCTCGGCGGCGTGCTCCATGGCTTTGCGTACCTGAGGCAGTTTCGCAGTAAGCGCCTGCCCCTGGTACAACGCCTGAGCACAGACTTCGCCAGTGTGGTTGATGCGCATGAGCCCGGCTACATGCCGGGTGTCGGACTCATTCATCTTGACGTCGGGTTGAACGATGGCAGGCGAGGGACGGTGTGCGTGCGCGCTGACGGGCAGCAGCGTCTTCATCGCAGCGTCGGCCTGAAGCAGAAAGCGGTCGATAGGGGAATAGTGACGTTCGGTAGCCATGGGCGCCTCCGGGTAAATCCACGGTGGCCAGTCTACCTCAAACGACGTAACCGGGCTTGTCCGGCATCAGCCCGCCGAGGCGCAGAGCACGCCTGCGACGGGGCGACGAAGCATGAATGGAATGACTCAGCCCGGCGGCCAGTTCATCTGGCGCTGACCCAGCACGTGCATATGAATGTGATAAACGGTCTGCCCGCCTTTTTCGTTGGTGTTCATGACCACGCGGAAGCCATCCTCGCAACCCAGCTCTTTCGCCAGGCGCTGCGCCGTGAACAGGATATGGCCCAGCAGGGCCTTATCATCTTCAGTCACGTCGTTAAGGGTGGCGATCTGCTTCTTCGGAATGACCAGAAAATGCACTGGCGCCTGTGGGGCGATGTCGTGAAAAGCCAGTACCTGATCATCTTCATAGATGATCTTCGCCGGAATTTCCCGGTTGATGATCTTGGTGAACAAAGTATCCACAGCCTTCTTGCTCCGTTTCGAGGGGGATGAAGGCAGTGTACTGAGCGTCCCGTGTCACGCCCAGACGTTTGTTGCGATGTGCTGCTTCAGACTGACGTACGAGATTTGAGAATCGAGCCCCAGAGTTTTCGCGTCATCCAGCGACTGGCAAAGCGCGGAAGGCGTGTCAGCAGCCTGTTACGCCAACCGGGAATGATCACCGCACGGTTCTTGTCCAGCGCGCGAACCGTGTACAGCGCAACTTCCTCGGCGGTCATGTGTCTGTCGTGGGTGAACTTGCCGGCGTCCAGCTGTGCGGTGCGGAAAAACGCCGTTCGCGTCGGCCCGGGGCACAACACCGAAATCTTCACGCCGGTTTTGTGCAGTTCCTCGCGAAGCCCTTCGGAAAAATGCAGTACATACGCTTTGCTCGCGGCGTAGGTGCTCATCCACGGCCCGGGTTGAAAGCCCATGATCGACGCAACGTTGAGGATCTGGCCACCGCCTTGCACCGCCATCAGGTTGCCAACTGTGTGACAGAGGCGCGTCAACGCGAGCACATTAAGGTCGAGCAGGTCCTGCTCCTGCGCCCACTCTTGGGCTAGAAACGGCCCGCTGTTGCCAATACCCGCGCAGTTGACCAGCAAATCGATACTTCGCGAGCCTTCCTCAAGTTCAAGCAGAAAGCCCGAGAGGCGCAGTGGCTCACCCAGATCGCAGGCGCGGAACAGCACCTCTACACCAAAGCGTTGGGTGAACTCGATTGCGATGCTCTCGAGCATCTCCCGGTGCCTGGCCACCAGAATAAGGTTTCGACCCCGGCGGGCGAGGGCTTCGGCCATCGCCAGGCCAATACCGCTGGATGCCCCTGTGACCATGGCGTAACGGGTCATGCAATTCTCCAGTGTTTGCAGCTCGTATTTAGACAGCGTCCTTGCTGCCAGATAGTTATTGGTCGTCGTTGCTGTCGGACGAGTCACCAATATCTACAGGATCAACGGGAACGACCGGTTGTTCCGTGTCATCGTCGTACGGCAGCGCTTCCTCGTATTCGCTGGTGGTGGCTTCGACCTGCTCTTGAACAGTCTCCATGCCACCCATCATCGCGACGATAAACACCAGCGCAAGCACCGCAAGCCACAGGATGGCGAGGACCTTGACGCGCGGTGTGTTACCTGGCGGCGGCGGACCATACCTATTCGGGCCCGTGCTGCCGGGGACGGCCATCATCACGATCGGAAAGAAGCTGCCCACTACCGGTACCAGATTCAGCAACAGCAACCAGGCTGACCAACCGGCATCGTGCAACCGCTGGGCGCCGATCTGGATGCTGACAACCACGAACGCGACGAGGGCAACGGTGCCGAGCAGTCCGCCTGCCACCAGCGAAACGCTTAGAACGCCGACGCACAGGGCGGCGACCAGCAGGCCAACTGCCACCAGCGCCAGACTCCACGCCAGATAGCGCAAGCGGCCGATTCGCCCCTGAATGGAGAACACCTTCAATTCGCCCACGGCGGGCCAGTCTTGTGCGACCGGTGTGCGCGGCGGTGCGTAGGGCGATGCTGCAGGTTCGAATGCCGGACGCTGGGGAACGTCTTCCACCACTTCATCAAGGCTCAGTGACACTGGCTCCTCAAGCTCGATACGGCCTTCGACGCCTGCATCGTTCAGCGCGGCGAGATAGCGCTGCGCGTCGTCCCGCGTCAGGCTGCGCTTGATGGTCACGGGTTTCCCGGTGAAGAGACGATCAACGCCGGACACGTCGGTCTTGAACAGCTGCGCCAGGTTCAGACGTGCAGTTTCCAGCTCAACCCCTGTTCGCAACTGTCCCTCGAAAACGATCTTGAAGTGCTCCGCCATGCCGGCTTCCTTGTCTTGAGTTCATATGATGTGAGCGATGCGCGTCAGAACGGTTTGACGACAACCAGAATGACCACCGCCAGCAAGATCAACACGGGTACTTCGTTGAACCAGCGATAAAACACATGGCTGCGACCTGGTTCTCCACGGGCGAAGCGTTTGACCTGCGCGCCGCAGACGTGGTGATAGCCAATCAGCAGGACGACGAGGGTGAGCTTGGCGTGCAACCAGCCTTGCTGCAGGAAACCCGGTGCGAGGACGATTAGCCAGATCCCGAAAATCAGGGTAGCGATCATCGCGGGCATCATGATGCCCCGGTACAACTTGCGCTCCATGGTGCAGAAACGCTCGCGGCTTACGGCGTCTTCGCTCATGGCGTGATAGACGAACAATCGCGGCAGATAGAACAGGGCGGCGAACCAGCACACCATCGCGACGATATGCAGCGCTTTGATCCAGAGATAGAGCATTTTGGTTTTTTTCCAGGGACACGGTGCCAAATAGTAGTGGCATCGGCGCCCGTACGTCACGTTCGCGGTTGTCCCATTGGCGATCGGCCCATATGATCAGCGGCTTTCCAGTGGTTTCGTTGAGGGGCAGGTTATGGTCAAGGTCGGTATCGTCGGCGGCACGGGTTACACCGGCGTCGAGTTGCTGCGTCTTCTGGCGCAACATCCGGAGGCTGAAGTGGTTGCGATCACCTCGCGCTCCGAGGCAGGTCTGCCTGTCGCTGACATGTATCCGAACCTGCGCGGTCACTATGACGGTCTGGCATTCAGCGTGCCGGATGTCAAAGTGCTCGGCGCATGCGACGTGGTGTTCTTCGCCACGCCTCACGGAGTCGCACATGCGCTGGCGGGCGAACTCCTCGCCGCTGGCACCAAGGTCATCGACCTCTCCGCCGACTTCCGTCTGCAGAATCCGGTCGAGTGGGCCAAGTGGTACAACCAGCCCCACGGCGCGCCGGAACTGCTCGACGAGGCGGTCTACGGCCTGCCGGAAGTTAATCGCGAGCACATCAAGGGCGCACGTCTGATTGCGGTACCGGGTTGCTATCCGACCGCAACCCAGCTGGGGTTTCTTCCACTGCTCGAAGCGGGCCTGGCCGATCCGTCGAGTTTGATCGCCGACTGTAAGTCGGGCGTCAGTGGTGCAGGACGCGGCGCCAGTGTGGGCTCGCTGTATTCCGAAACCAGCGAGAGCTTCAAGGCCTATGCCGTAAAAGGGCATCGCCATCTTCCCGAAATCACCCAAGGGCTGCGTCGTGCTGCAGGCGGCGATGTCGGGCTAACGTTCGTACCGCACCTGACGCCGATGATTCGTGGCATTCACGCCACCTTGTACGCGACCGTCGTTGACAGATCGGTCGATCTGCAGGCGTTGTTCGAAAAGCGTTATGCCAATGAGCCGTTCGTCGACGTGATGCCGGTCGGCAGCCATCCGGAAACCCGGAGCGTACGCGGCGCGAACGTATGTCGTATGGCCGTGCATCGTCCGCAGGATGGCGATCTGGTGGTGGTGCTGTCGGTCATCGATAACCTGGTCAAAGGCGCTTCGGGCCAGGCCGTGCAGAACATGAACATCATGTTTGGCCTGGATGAACGCCTGGGTCTGTCCCACGCGGGGATGTTGCCTTAACGGCGTCAAGTTGCGCGCCTCAAGTTGTAAGCCGATAGCAGGCTGTTTCTTGCAGCTTGTCGCTTGCGGCTTGTGGCTGCCGTGACAATAGTTGACCAATTTTCTAGGAGAAGCGGATAATGCGCGACGTTACGCATTATGACGGCTTAGCGCCGGGAGATTTTGAGCATGAGCGTTGAATCCTTTACCCCTGTGGCTTTGGAATTCACCCACGGTGCCGCGCACAAGGTGAAAACCCTGGTCGACGAAGAGGGCAATGATCGCCTGAAGCTCCGCGTCTTCGTGACCGGTGGCGGTTGTTCGGGTTTCCAGTACGGCTTCACCTTTGATGAAGACGTTGCCGAAGATGACACGATCGTCGAGCGCGAGGGCGTCAGCCTGGTGGTCGACCCTATGAGCTTCCAGTACCTGGCAGGTGCGGAGGTGGATTATCAGGAGGGTCTGGAAGGCTCTCGCTTCGTGATCAAGAACCCAAACGCCGCGACTACTTGTGGCTGTGGCTCTTCGTTTTCGATCTGATCCAGCCGGTACACACAAAAACGCCGCGCATTTGCGCGGCGTTTTGCATTTCGGGCGTTGCGCTTAAGCCGGGTAGATGGCACCCAGAACACGCAAGCCTTTGGCCCCCGTCACGCTCGGACGGTTGGCGGGTACGCTCTCAAGTGCGCAGTGGGCGAGCCAGGCGAACGCCATCGCTTCGACCCAATCAGGATCAACGCCGAACTCCGCCGTGCTCGAGACCTTTGTTGCCGGCAGCAGCGCTGCCAGTCGATCCATCAAGGCCTTGTTGTGAGCGCCGCCACCGCAGATCAGCAGTTCTTTGGTCTGCGCCTGTGCCGATTGCAGCGACTCAGTAATGCTCAATGCAGTGACCTCGAGCAGTGTCGCCTGCACATCTTCGGGTCTCAGCGTCGGCATCTGAAACAGATGGTGGTGAACCCAGCCGAGATTGAACACTTCACGACCCGTGCTCTTAGGGCCCTTGGTTTGAAAAAACTGATCGCTGAGCATGGACTTCAGCAACGCATCATTGACGGTCCCGCTCGCGCCCCATGCGCCATCGCGGTCGTAGCTCACGCCGCGCTGTGCCTGAATCCAGGCGTCGAGCAACACATTGCCTGGCCCCGAGTCGAAGCCGGAAACCGGTTTGTCGATCTCGATCAGGCTGAGGTTGCTGAACCCACCCACGTTGAGCACGGCGCGGTAGTCCTTGTTATCGTCGAACAGCGCTTCGTGGAATGCCGGAACCAGCGGCGCGCCTTGGCCACCTGCCGCGATATCGCGCTTGCGAAAGTCGCTGACCACGGTGATTCCCGTCAGCTCGGCCAGGAGGGCAGGGTTGCCAATCTGGATGGTGAAGCCGCGAGCCGGCTCGTGACGAATCGTCTGACCGTGACTGCCGATAGCGCGGATCTCACCGGCTGAAACATTCTGCTGATCCAGCAGGGCCAGCACGCCTTGAGCCGCGAGGTGAACCCATTTTTGCTCGGCGATGCCCGCACGCGCCAATTCGTCCGGGCCGCTGGCGCAGAGCCCTAGCAGTTCGGCGCGAAGATCGTCGGGCATGGGAATGTAGTAGGTGCCGAGCAGACGTGGTCGGTCATCCTGTTCTACCAGCGCGAAGTCGAGTCCATCCAGACTGCTTCCGGACATTACACCTACATATAAAGTCATGGGTCAGCGCTTACTCGAGGCCAGCATGGTGGCCTTTTCCTGGTCCATGCGAGCCATCAAAGGTTGGCTCTCCTGCATAAACCGCTGTTTTTCGGACTTGGCGATCGGATCAGCCATCGGCAGCTTCTGCCCCAATGGATCGACATGAACGCCGTTTACCTGGAACTCGTAATGGACATGAGGACCCGTCGACAGGCCGGTGGTTCCAATATAGCCAATGACTTGACCCTGCTTGACGCTGGATCCGGACTGGATGCCCTTGGCAAAACCTTGCATGTGGCCGTACAGCGTTCGGTAGGTTTCACCGTGCTGAATGATCACGGTATTGCCATAGCCGCCGCGCCGCCCGGCAAGAATGACTTTGCCATCGCCGGTCGCCTTGATGGGGGTGCCACGAGGTGCAGCGTAGTCGATGCCTTGGTGGGCGCGAATCTTGTTCAGGATCGGGTGTTTGCGACCGGATGAGAACAGCGAGCTGATGCGGGCGAATTCGACTGGCGTGCGGATGAATGCCTTACGCATGCTGTTGCCGTCTGCGGTGTAATAATTGGTATTGCCCTGCTTGTTCGTATAACGCACAGCGGTGTAAGTCTTGCCGCGGTTTACGAAGCGCGCCGAAAGAATATTGCCCGTACTGACCGTCTTGCCATTGACGACCTTCTGCTCGTAGATCACATCGAATTCGTCACCCTTGCGGATGTCTTGGGTGAAGTCGACGTCGTAGCCGAAGATGTTTGCCATCTCCATGGTCATGGTATGGCTGAGGCCTGCACGCTGGGCGGATTGCGACAGCGAGTTGTTGATCATGCCATGCACATAGGCAGTGCGGACGTTGGGTTTACTCACATCACGGGTAAACGTGTAGCCCTTGTCTGTACGAGACAGGCTGATGCTTTCTGTCTCGCTCAGCTTGCTGTGCAGTTGCTTGAGGTTGCCTTCAGGCGACAGTTCGAACTGCAGCACCTGGCCATTTTTCAACTGGCTGAACTGCTTGGCTTGCTTGTCGCTGGCAATCACATCGTGCACTGCCGTCGCGGGCAGACCGACTTTGCCGAACAATGTCGACAGCGTATCGCCCTTCGATACCACCACTTCCCGGTGCGTCGGGACCTTGGCAGTAGCAATCTCTTTGGGCGCGGCCTTGCTGTCGTTCGAGGTCTTGGCTGTTTCGACCGGCTCAGCCGCATCACCTTCGATCTGAGCGAACGGAGAATCTACGGGCGCGTCTGTGGCTTGAGTCTGTTCTTGAGCGTCTTGTTCTTGCTCGATCTGATCGGCAGGTGTGTCGAGTTCCAGCGTAAGGTTTGTTCGTTTGGCTTCGACGTCGCTGGATGGAAATACAAGGAGAGCCAGGCTAAGCAGCGCGGCGATACCGCTGGCTGCGAGCAGGTGGCTCTTCGGATAAAGCGGTGGCGCTTTAGGCGGAGTGTCGGTCATAGGTAATTTTGACTTTGAAAAAGATGAAATGGAAAAGATGAATGACATGATGAAGATGAAATAACTGTATAAAATATAACCAAATCTCGCCTGAGGCAAGCTTGTGATCGGCTCGCTCCGCGATTCGTCATGCTCCTATTGTCAGAACTTGTATTTGGGCGCTGATCTTGTATGGTTGTTTCCCTTTGAAATAAGGCATTACGGGGCGGTTATGAAGTCGGTTGAAGAGCAGCTAGCGCTGATCAAGCGTGGTGCAGATGAACTCCTGGTCGAGGCCGAGCTGATCACAAAGCTCAAGCGTGGGCAGCCGCTTCGCATCAAGGCCGGTTTTGATCCAACCGCGCCCGACCTGCACCTTGGACACACGGTGCTCATTAACAAGCTGCGTCAATTCCAGGATCTCGGGCATCAGGTAATTTTCCTGATCGGCGACTTCACCGGGATGATTGGCGATCCGAGCGGCAAGAGCGCGACCCGTCCCCCGCTTACGCGCGAGCAAGTGCTCGACTATGCAGAGACCTACAAGGCTCAGGTATTCAAGATTCTGGATCCGGCCAAAACCGAGGTGGCCTTCAATTCCACCTGGATGGATCAACTCAGTCCTGCAGATTTCATCCGGCTTTCTTCCCAATACACCGTGGCGCGCATGCTGGAACGCGATGACTTCGACAAGCGCTACAAGTCGAACCAGTCGATCGCCATCCACGAATTCCTCTATCCGCTGGTGCAGGGTTACGACTCGGTAGCTTTGCGCGCAGACGTCGAGCTGGGCGGCACCGATCAAAAGTTCAACTTGCTGATGGGGCGTGAGCTGCAGCGTGCCTATGGTCAGGAAGCTCAGTGTGTTCTGACGATGCCGTTGTTGGAAGGGTTGGACGGGGTCAAGAAGATGTCCAAGTCGCTGGGTAACTACGTAGGTATCCAGGAAGCGCCCGGCATTATGTACAGCAAGCTCGTCTCTATCCCCGATGCGCTGATGTGGCGTTACTTTGAGCTGCTGAGCTTCCGATCCATGGAAGAGATCGCTGCCTTTAAGGCGGATTGCGAAGCCGGGGCGAATCCGCGCGATATCAAGATCAAGCTGGCCGAAGAGATTGTCGCGCGCTTCCATGGTGAAGACGCTGCGGCTTCTGCCCATCGTTCTGCTGGCAATCGTATGAAGGATGGGGAGCTCCCGGAAGATCTTCCGGAGATCGACGTGGCTGCAGCCGAAGACATGCCGATTGCTGCTGTACTCAATAAGGCGGGGCTGGTTAAGAACTCTGCGGTCGCTCGCGACCTGCTGGCATCCGGCGGCGTGCGTATAGATGGTGAAGTGGTGGATCGCGG